>JBJOII010000037.1:0-31782 GCA_046047235.1 Verrucomicrobiota bacterium
CAGCCCTCAGCCCTCAGCCCTCAGCCCTCAGCCCTCAGCCCTCAGCCCTCAGCCCTCAGCCCTCAGCCCTCAGCCCTCAGCCCTCAGCCCTCAGCGCTCTGCGCTCTGCGCTTACCGCTTACCGCTTACCGCTCCGCCCTTACCGCCTGGCGCTTTGCGCCTTGCGCTTGCCCCCCACACACCTACCATCCCCCCTCATGCAACAGTTACCCCGAATCCTCCTCGTCCTCATCACCTCCCTCACCCTTTCCTCCCTCGCCCTCAGCGCTGAACCCCCGGTCGTCAATCCCGGCCCACCCCCCGCCGATGCCATCATCCTCTTCAACGGCTCCAACCTCGACCAATGGACCAACGAACAAGGCGGCCAGCCCGCCTGGAAACTCGAAAACGGCACCATGACCGTCAATGGCACCGGCAGCCTCGTCACTAAACAAAAGTTCGGCGACTGCCAACTCCACGTGGAATGGGCCTCCCCCGAAAAGGTCGAGGGCGAAGGTCAGGGCCGCGGTAACAGCGGAGTCTACCTCCAGGGCCGCTACGAAATCCAAGTCCTCGATTCCTACCAAAATCCCACCTACCACGACGGCCAGGCCGGCGCCTTCTACGGCAACCAACCCCCGCTCGTAAACGCCAGCCGTAAACCCGGCCAATGGCAAACCTACGATATCATCTTCCACGCACCCAAAACCGACGCAGCCGGAAAAACCACCCCGGGCTCATTTACAGTCCTCCATAACGGTATCCTCATCCAGGATCACACCCCCATCAAAGGCGAAGCCACCACCGCCGCCAAATTCAACGGCATCACCGAAAAAGCCCCCCTCGTTCTCCAAGACCACGGCAATCCCGTCCGCTATCGCAACATCTGGATCCGCCCCCTCAACTAAACCGCACCAGCCAAATGCTGCGCCGCCCACCCAGACGAACCCCCCCCCTCGGCCCCCCGCGACCCAACGCACGGGAACGCATCCTCGCCGCCTGGCGCGGCCCCCTCTGGGTCGATAGCGAAAAGGCCGGCGCCAACCGCGCCAAACCCGCCTCCGCCATCATGCCCAAGGTCCTCCAAACCCTGCGCATCGATAAACGCCAGTCAGAAACCGAAATCATCAAGGTCTGGAATAACCTCATCGACCCCACCATCACCGCCCACGCCCAGCCCACAGGCATCCATAAAGGCACTCTCTTCGTCAGTGTCGATAGCGATGTCTGGCGCGACGAAATCGTCCGCTATCGCCGACAGGAAATCCTTCTCCGCCTCCAACACGCCTTCGGACGCGACCTCATCCAGCGCATCTCCTTCCGCACCGGCGGCTAAAACAGTCGAAGAAATACTGCGACCGGAGAGGCGTAGCGAATCAAGCCCGGCCTCTGTAGCCCCATGCGGTCAGATAGAACAAAGCCAAGCCCGCCCTCCACAGCTCAAAGAGAGTAGGAGGGAGCCCGACCGGACTCCATGCAGTAGACAAAACGGCTATAGCACAGTTCCCAACCCGCTCTAACCCAAACCCTCGCATCAAAACAGGTCGCCGGTAAATGTACGCTCCGCCTCTATCATCAACTCACGCAACTCATCCGTCACCCAACCCTGCCCCAAGACCCACTCCACCCCTAAACGCACCGCCGAATCCTCCAACGCCGTAATGCTCTCCCCCAAACGCAACCGCGCCACCACAATGCTCGTGTAATACAACACCGTCGTCACCTCCGACGGTAACGCACTCAACGGGTGCTCACGGTGAACCTTCGCATACTCCTTGATCTGACGCAGTAAACCGAGCGGCGGCCGCACATGGCCAAATAGTTCCCCAACAGTCCGAATCCCCTCCCCCCCCTGCCCGGAAAGATCCGCCACCAGCGGCGCCTCCAACTGATGCACCAAAATCGCCCGCAGTTCATCCGGACGCCATTGCTCATCATCCCCATCCCCCACCCGCAGCAACCGCGCCAGACGATCACGCGACGCCCCAAATACAGGCTCCACTGGATCTCTCATCTCTCGTTCAATTCTGCGCTAAAAATCACTCCGCGAACCTTCACCCCAAACGCGACGTCACACCCAAAAAAGCAACGCTCACAATACACTACGCAGGATATGCGAAAATCCTACCCGGAAAACTATAGTTTCCTCCCGCACTTTTGAGACAAACACAACGCCGATTCGGACCTCCACCTGCAACCCTATCCACGCTCACCCCTCCAGCCGAAGGCACAATTCCTCAATCTCCTCAGCCGCCTCCTCGTCCCCCGCCGAATACTCCGCCACAACCCGCGTCACATGCCTGCGAAACATCCGCTTGGCCGAAGTCAGCGCGTTGCACGCCTGCGCCGCCGACTCAAACGCACACTCCTGCCTCAACACCTCGTAATCCACCGGCTCCTTGCCCTCCAGATTCACCGACAATACCCGCCCCTCAAAAACCCGCCACAACTTGCCCCACCCGTTCCGCGAACACTCCAACTGCATGTTCAATAACGCCCCCGCAATCACCGCGCTCGCCCAAAACTGATCCGCATCCTCATCGCTCGTCACCTCCGCCACATCCAACTCACCCATCACCTCCAGTGATACCACCTCCCCCTCCGGCGTCCGCTTCTGGGCATTCCTCCGACGCAGCTCGCTAATCACATGCCGATCCAATGACTTGATCAGCAAATTCCTGAACTTGCCCCGATCCCGGTTCACCCGGTTCATCCAGTCCCCCTGCAAAATCCGGCTCATCACAAACCCATGCCACAAATCCTCAGCCTCACTCTCCGATACCACAAAACGCCCCGCCAAATACCTCAACACAATCTTCCGGTAACGCTGCAATACCCGGTTCAATGCCCGCTGCCCCGCCGTCGTCCCCACGTCTGCCGCCTCCTCCACATCCGACCACATCGTCGACGGAAAACGCCTCACCACGGACGACTTGCCCGCCTCAGCCGGTCCCTCACCTGATTGACTCGATGCCATCGCCTAAATGATCCCCAAAAAGCACGACAACGCCGTAAGGCTTTTACTGTTCAAGGGGAACGCTGCGTGTCTACCACTCCGTCCCCCGCCTGTCCACCTCAACAAATAGTCGCCCCTCACCCGGCTTGCCTATTTCAACCCCCACCCCCAACATCCCCATAAACCATGAACCGCCGCACTTTCCTCTCCACAGTCACCACCTCCCTCGTCGCTTCCCATTCCCTCGGCAACACCCCCCACCAACCCCTCCCCACCCGCACCCTCGGCCGCACCGGCATAAAAGTCCCCATCCTCGGATTCGGCGCCGGTAGCCGCTTCGAAATGTACAAAGACGATGACCAAGCCCTCGCTGCCCTCTCGCTCGCCCTCGACTCCGGAATTACCTACATCGATACCGCCCACGCCTACGCCAACGGCCAAAGCGAAACCCGCATCGGCCAACTCATGCCCTCCCGACGTAACGAGGTAACCCTCGCCACGAAACTCACCGCCCGCACGGCCGAAGATGCAAAACGCCAAATCGAACTCAGCCTCAAACGCCTCCAAACCTCCCACCTCGATGTCCTCCATATCCACGTCCTACGCGACCTCGATGACCTCGCCGCCGTCGAAGCACCCAACGGCGTCCTCAAAGCTCTCTACGAAGCTCGCGACCAGAAAATCACCCGCGCCATCGGCATCACCTGCCACGCCCACCCCGTCGCCCTCAAAACCGCCCTCGAACGCCACGATTTCGACTGCACCCAAATGGCCCTCAACGCCGGCATGGCCCGTATGGCCGACCTGCCCGGCGGCATGAAAGCTACCCCCTCATCCCCCCAAAGCTTCGAACAACTCGCCCTCCCCGTCGCCCAACAAAAAAACCTCGGCGTCATCGCCATGAAAGTTTTCGGACAAGAGCAACTCCTCGGAACCACCTCCCCGGCAAACCTCCTCAACTACGCCCTCTCACTCCCCGTAAGCCTCGCCAGCGTCGGCATGCCCACCGCCTCCCTCATCACCCAAAATGCCCAGCTCGCTCGAACCCACCAACCCATGCCCCCCAACCAACGACAATCCCTCTCCGAATCCATCTCCGCCCAACGCCAAACCGCCCTTCTTCACTTCCTCCAACATCACCACGATGTCTAAACACTACACCGCTCACCAAAACATGAACCTCGCCCCCACCCCACCCCCTCCTCTACCCTCAAGCTCCCATGAACCTCATTGACCTGGTTCGCAGCGCCGGTGTAGTCGGCGCCGGCGGCGGCGGATTCCCCGCCCACGTCAAACTCGCCTCCAAAGCCGATACCATCATCGCCAACGGCGCCGAATGTGAACCCCTCCTCCATAAGGACGCCGTCGTCATGGAAGAACAGTCCACCGCCATAGTACAAGGACTCGAACTCTCCATGGACGCCACCGGAGCCACCAACGGCGTCGTCGCCGTCAAAGCCAAAAACACCCACGCCGTCGATGCCATGCAACAAGCCTGTAAAGGCTCACGCGTCCGCGTCCACCTCCTCGGCGATTACTACCCCGCCGGCGATGAATACGACCTGGTCCACTCAGTCACCGGACGCCTCATCCCCGCCAGCGGCCTCCCCATCCAGGTCGGAACAATCGTCAATAACGTCGAAACTCTCGCCAATATCTCCCGCGCCGCCACCAGACAACCCGTCACCCACAAAACCCTCACCATCGCCGGCGCCGTCCATAATCCCATCTCCCTCACCGTCCCCATCGGCACCCCCTTCCGCCACGCCATCCAACTCGCCGGAGGCCCCACCACCACAGAACCCGTCCTCTGTATCGGCGGACTCATGATGGGCCAAACCACCACCGACCTCGATACCCCCATCACTAAAACCTCCACCGGCGTCGTCGTCCTCCCCCAATCCCACCACGTCATCCAACGCAAACTCAAACCCGCCACCGCCCAGGCCGCCATCGGTAAATCCGCCTGCGACCAATGCCGCTATTGCACCGAATTCTGCCCCCGCTACCTCCTCGGCTACGCCGTCGAACCCCACCAGGTCATGCGTAGCCTCGCCTTCACCGCCACCGGCCAGGATGCCTGGAACACCTTCGCCGCCCTCTGCTGCTCCTGCGGCCTCTGCACCCTCTACGCCTGCCCGGAAGAACTCTTCCCCAAAGAAGCCTGCGATAACGCCAAAACCTCCCTCCGCCAACAAAACTTCCAATGGTCCGGCCCCTCACCCTCCCACCCCCACCCCATGCACGACGGCCGACGTGTCCCCATCAAATCCCTCATCCGTAAACTCGACGTCCAACCCTACGACCTCCCCGCCCCCTACTCCAACCAACCCATCCACCCACCCCAACTCGTCATCCCACTCAAACAACACGCCGGCGCCCCCTGCCAACCCACTGTCCGCATCGGCCAACAAGTCCAAGCCGGACAACCCATCGCCTCACCCCCAAAAGATACCCTCGGCGCCCCCATCCATGCCCCCCTCCAAGGCACCATCACCGATATCAACACCAACACCATCACCCTCCAAACCACACCATGAAACCACAGTCCGTAGGCCTCATCGAACTCTCCAGTATCGCCGCCGGCTTCGAAGTCGCCGATACCATGCTCAAAGCCGGTAACGTCCAGCTCCTCCTCTCCCGCTCCATCTGCTCCGGAAAATATATGGTCCTCATCGGCGGCGAAATGGCCGCAGTCCAAAGCGGCGTCCAAGCCGGCCGCATCGCCGCCCATGGCTGCCTCATCGATGACTTCGTCATCGCCAACCTGCACCCCGATGTCTTCCAAGCCATCGGACGCAGCACCCCAGTCAACCCAACCACCCAAGGCGCACTCGGTATCCTCGAATCCTTCAACATCTCTACCCTCATCCTAGCCGCCGATGCCGCCGCCAAAGCCGCCCAAATCACCCTCATCGAAGTCCGCCTCGCCATGGCCCTCGGCGGAAAAGCCTTCTGCACCATGACCGGCGACGTCGGCTCCGTCCAATCCGCCGTCGCCGCCGGACGCCGCGTCATCGCCGACGCAGGAGTCCTCGTCAACGCCGTCGTCATCTCCCGTCCACACCCCGATGTCTACCGGGAAGTGGTTTAGTCGGTTTGACTTGAGTAAAACCCACCCGTAGATTGGCCGGGCATGCTGAGTGCAGGGACAAAATCCGACCCATCCCCAGTCGAATTCGCCCCACCACCCGCCGACCCCGATACGGTCTGGCGACACGTGGTGGAGCCCGTAGGGCATTTCCTTAACCTCGTCGCTAAACAACTCGTCGCCCAAGTCGACGCCTTCGACCCCGAAGTCGCCCCCTACGCCCACTACGCCCTCACCAGCCAAGGCAAACAACTCCGCCCCGCACTCCTCGGCCTCAGCGCCTCCATCTTCCAAAAACCCGGCCAACCCGCCGTCACCGCCGCAGTCATCATCGAAATGATCCATCTGGCGACCCTCGTCCATGACGATATCATGGACGAAGCCGCCCTCCGCCGCTCCCGCCCCACCCTCGCCGCCAACTGGGGCAACCAAATCTCAGTCCTCCTCGGCGACTCACTCTTCGCCCACGCCCTGAAACTCGCCGCAGGCTACCCCACCACAGAAGTCTGCCGCGCCGTCTCAGATGCCACAAAAACCGTCTGCTCCGGCGAAATCCTCCAAACTCTCCGCCGCTCCCAAAAAACCACCTCCCGCGAGGATTACTTCCGCATCCTCGCCATGAAAACCGCCGAACTGTTCGCCCTGTCCTGCGAACTCGGCGCCTCCCTGAGCGGCGCCTCCCCCGCCCAATCCCAAGCCCTCAAAGACTTCGGACTCAACCTCGGAATCGCCTACCAGGTCTACGACGATTGCCTCGACCTCTTCGCCACCGAATCCGCCACCGGAAAAACCGTAGGCGGTGACCTCGCCAGCGGAAAAGTCACCCTCCCTCTCCTCGTCGCCCTCGAACGGTCCTCCCCCACTCAAAAGGACCGCACTCTCCACCTCATCCACAATTGGGAACCAAACCACCTCGAAGAACTCCTCCAAATCCTCGCTAATACAGACGCCCTCTCCGAAGCCCAACAAGCCGTCCATCAACTCCTCCATACCGCCCGTACCGCCATACAAGACCTCCCCAACTGCCCCAGCCTCAACGCCCTCAATCACCTCACCCACTTCCTCTCCCAGCAAACCTCCCAAATCAGTAGCTGAAAACACCCCTCCCCCCCCAAAGATGAAGGCCCCAACGCCCGAATCGGCGGATAATTCCCCCAACCCTACCTCCCCGGACGACCCCACCCTCGTACAACAAGCCCAGTCAGGGGACCTCCAAGCCTACGATACGCTCGTACGCCGATATCAGGAGCGCATCTATAGCACGATCTACCAAATCACCGCTAACCACGAAGACGCAAACGACCTCGCCCAGGAGACGTTCATCAAAGCCTTCCAAGCCCTCCCCTCCTTCCAGGGCCAATCCAGCTTCTTTACCTGGATCTACCGCATCGCCGTCAATCGAACGCTCAACTTCAAAAAAGCTAAACGCAACCGCAACCACTTCAGCATCAATGATGTAGATGCAAGGATCGAACAAGACCCCGAGTGGGTCGCCTTCGTCTCCGAAAATACCCCCGTCCGCAATGCGTCCCTCACGGAATTACAGAAGTTTTTGAACGAAGCCCTCACCAAACTGTCAGATGTCCATAGAACAGTGGTTGTCCTGCACGATGTGCAGGGCCTCTCACATGAGGAAATCGCACAAATCATGGACTGTAACAACGGAACCGTCCGATCCAGACTGCACTACGCCAGACAACAGCTCCAAGCCATCCTCTCCGATTACCTCCAATAACCCCATGAACCCCCTCCCTCATAACCAAAACGAAAAGGGCCAACCCTCCCTCCTCCCCCTGCTCGCAATCAAACGGCACGAATTGCCCCCGCCAGGCTACTTTAACTCCTTCTCCTCCAAAATCATCGCGCGCATCGAAGCAGGCACCCATACCGCCTCACTCACCCTCTGGCAAAAACTCCAACTCCTCCTCTCCAACAAACCCTCGCTCGCCTCCGGCCTAGGCCTCATCGTAGGAGCATCCCTCGTCGCCTCGCTCAACTTCGCCCCCATCCTCCAATCCAACCAAATCGACGAAAACCTCCTGCTCGGCCACGCCACCTGGCTCACCCCCTCCGATTGGAACCCCCAACAACCCACCCCAAAAAACACCCCCTTCTCACCCCGCCTCGTCGCCATAACCAGCAGCTTTAGCCCCATCCCCGCTTCACCCCAGTCCTTCAATACCCCCTCCAGCTACCCCCTGAATAGCCAATCCACCGCCGAGTTTATCCGCACAACCTTCCAACCCTGAACCGAACCACCCACCGCAGCACACAACCTCCCCGCCCAAGACGCGCCCCCCCACCGCGTTTCACTTCCCCGCCAACCGGGCCCGCAACCGATCCACGTTCGCTTCCACCCGGTCAATATACTCGTTGCGCCCCCCCGGATACGGCCGGCTCAAAAACTTGTAAACCCCCCAAAAATCCTGATCCAACTTCGGCAGCACATACTTGGACCAAAAAACCGGCGTGTTCTGCTTCAACTCCTCCTCGCTGCGAAAATCCAACGTCCCCGTCATCTTACCCTCATAAAACTTCGCCGACTCCTCAAACTCCTCAAATAAGATCCCCAGCTTGTCAATGTAGTCGCCAGCCGACATCTGACCCAGTAGATCACCCGTTCCCAAAGCATACCCCACCACCCGCTCCACCTCGCTCTGGAATGGAATCCGATCCAAATCCACGTGCACACCCGTGCATCGAATCATGTTCTGAACCGCCCGAATCTCCGTAATCGCTAACCCTCGCTCCCCCAATAGTAACTCCGCAAATTGAACGCTCCGCGCCACATGCGTCAGGGTATACTTCGCCCCAGTCCCAGACTCATCCCCGCGACGCTTCAAATACCCCGTGTCATGCAACAAAATCGCCAGTAACCCCAACTCGAAAATCCGTTGCGTCAACACGGGCCGGACCCCAGCCTCATGCCGGCCACGCAGAATCCGCACCATGCATAACGTACCCTGCAATGTGTGCTCAAAATCATGATAACGCGCGTCCACCGGAAGATAATCCCCATACCTCCCCTCAAAAGCGTCCGTAGCCCACCGGAAATACTCCACCACCAAAACCTCCGCAGCCGCAGGAAACATCGCCTTGTAGGCCACCTTGACTTCCTGCTCGACCGCCGCCACGTCAGCCGTGTCCACTCGCGGAAACATGACCCTGAACCCTAGCCGGTCCAGCCCTCTTTGCACGCCTTTTCTATCCCGTACCCGATTCCCGCTCCACAACCCCCACCCCAGCCGCATCATAATCGTGAAGCTTGTTCCTCAATGTCCTGATGCTGATCCCCAATAGCTTCGCCGCCTGCGTCCGGTTCCCCTGCGTGTGCTCCAAAGCCGCCTTGATCTGCCGCCTCTCCAACTCCGCAATCGGTAAAATCCCCTCCGGCCCCGCCCCAACAGATACCCCTGCACCCGCCCCCCCACCACCACCCCCATCAACCACCGCCGCCATACCCTCAGCCACCGGCATCCGCGTCGGCGCAAACCCCAAGTGATCAGCCTCAATCACGCCTCCCGCCCCACACAAAATCACCGCCCGCTCAATCACGTTCTGTAACTCCCGCACGTTCCCCGGCCAGTCGTGCGCCAATAAAACCCCCATGCAACTCTCCGATATCCCCTGAACACGCACCCCATGCTGCCGCCCAAATCGCTGCATAAACCGATCCGCCAACTCTGGAATGTCCTCCTTCCTCTCCCGTAACGGAGGCACCTGCACCGGAACTACATTCAGCCTGAAAAATAAATCCTGCCGAAACTCCTTCCTCTCTACGCTCTGCTCCAAATTCCGGTTCGTCGTCGCAATCACCCGCACATCCACCTTGATCGTCCGATTCCCCCCCACACGCTCCAACTCCCGCTCCTGTAATACCCGTAACAGCTTCGCTTGAACCTGAGGCGAAATCTCACTGATCTCATCCAGCAAAATCGTACCCCCGTTCGCTAACTCAAACCGCCCCTCCCTGCGCGTCAACGCCCCAGTAAAAGCCCCCTTCTCGTGCCCGAAAAACTCGCTCTCAATCAAATTCTCCGGCACCGCCGCACAGTTGATTTTGATAAACGACTGGCTCTGCCTCGGACTCAACCGATACAACGCCCGCGCCACTAACTCCTTACCCGTCCCACTCTCACCCTGAATCAAAACCGTCGCCTGCGTCGGAGCCACACGCCGAATCAAACTCCTCAACGCCTGCATCGCAGCACTCCGCCCCAGTAACTCCTGCCCCGCCTCATCATCACCCTCCCGACTCAAATACCGGTTCACCCTCACCAACTGGGAATAATCCCCCGCCTTCTTCAACGTCATCTCCAGCTGGTTCGAAGAAAACGGCTTGATCAAATAATCAAAGGCCCCGCTCCGCATGCACTCCACCGCCGACTCCACAGAAGCAAACCCCGTCGTCATGACCACCAACGGCTTCACCGCCCGATGCTGCAAGTCCTTCAGCAAATCCGTCCCCTCGCCATCCGGTAAACGAATGTCCGCAAAAATTAAGTCAACGCTGTCCCCCCCCAAAAAACGCTGGGCCGCAGCCAGCTCAGTCACACAAGTCACCTCGTAGCCCCGCTGCCTCAACTGTTGCTCCAAATTCTTCTGGACGATCAGGTCGTCCTCCAGCACCAGTATCTTCTCAATCGGCATCTCGTCGGGAAGCTTATAGGCCCCCCCCCTTCCTCTGGCCAATCCAAATTCCCAAACAACCCCGCACCCGAAACCACCCACCAACACCAAAACCCTCCACCCAACCCAATAGTCAGCTCGATTGCCGCCGATACAAACCCGCCACAAAATTCGGCTTCTGACGCTGGTGCGGCGGCAAATTCCGCGGCCCCAATAACCCCTGCCTTAAAAATCCCTGCTCGTTCTCCCGATCCAATGTCAGTGCCTTCATCACTAAATCCTGACACTGCCTCAATAATACCCCTACCTCAGGAAACTTAGCCCGCTCCTCCGGACTCAACTTCGTCCAAACCATCCGATGCTCCCTCAACCTACCCACCGAAGCCTCCAGCTCCGGTAACATGTGCTTGCGCGATGAAAAACCCTCAAATAACGAAGCCGCCTGATCCTGCCGAATCGCACGATTCTCCCCCTCCACCAAACCCAAAACACGACGATACAACTCCAGAAAACGCCTCAAATCCGCCTCTATCTCAGCAAGGGATGTGTTCATGTCATTTCTCCGGCCCTTGCCGTAATGACGCAACCTCACCCTCAGCCTTCTCCATCCAACCCACAGCGTCCTTCCGCCACCGAGCCATCTCAATCACAGCCCCCAGACTCGGCGTCAAGCTCGCCCCGGTCAACTCCGTTTCCCGCTCCAATACATCGCCATACATCTCCAGCGCCTTCGCCCGCTGCCCCAAACGCTCGTAAACCAACCCCAGCTGATACCAAACCGGCACCTGCCAAGCCGCCGAATTATCCAAAGCCGCCAAATGCTCGTAAACCGTCCGCGTCGCCACAAAATCACCCTCCGCATAAAGCTGGTTCGCCATCTCATTGCCCGCCAGCTTCTGCCAATAAATCCACTTCGCCGGATCCTTCCTCGACCGCCCGGACTCAGCCTGCAATAAACTCAGAATCTCCCGCTTCGCATCCACCGCCCTACCCAATAACTTAAACTCCTTCGCCAAAATATACCGCACCTCAGGCTCCATCTCCGATCCCCCAAACTCCACCAGAAATCGCTGCCCCTGCTCCACTGCCCCCGGAGTGTCCTGAGCCCGATGCAGACTCTGAATCAATTTGTAACTCAGCGCCTCCCGGTTCAATAACGGCGAATCCTGCTTCAACAACCGACTAAAACTACTCGCTGCCTCCGCATACTTGCCCTGCAAAAAATACGTCTCCCCCACCTCTGCCTTCGCACGCAATACCAACCGCTCCATCCGCTCCAAATCCCCCACCCTTAAATCCAACGCCGAACTGACCACAGACCCGAATTTGCTCAGCGCCAACCCCATCATCCCCATCTCCCGATATAACAGTCCCTGCCGCAATTGCACCTCCACCTTCGAAGGATGCGATCTGAACTCCGCCGTATACTCAAGATACTTGTTCTGCGCCCCCACCAGGTCCCCGGACTCCTGCAGCACTAAAGCCCGCTCCAAACACACCGCCCTCTTCAAATCCTCCGGCACCTCACCCAAATCCCCCCAGAGACTCTCAAGCATCCCCTTCGAATAATCGTAGTTGCCCACACGCCGCTGGTTCCGCGCAGCCTCCAGCCTCCGATGCAATTCCTTCACGCGTAACTGAAACGCCGCCTCAGGTTCACGCCTCACCTCAGCCTCGCCAAGAAGCAAATCCGTTCCCGGCAACTCCAACCCTCTCGCACCCCCCTCAACCCCCTTCGCCCCCAAACCAACCTCACTGTGGTTAAGGCCCTCCATGGAAGGCAGCTCCGGATCCGATAACTCCGAAACAAACACAGAGACCCCGGAATGATCGTCAGGTAGCTCCACCCCATGAACAACCTCCATCAGCGACGAACCTTGCCCAGTATCACCCGCCGGCTCGCCGCCCACACAAAGCCCAATACCCAACGCCACCAGCCCAACCGGAATGAACCAATAGTCCTTCATCCATCAATACCTCAAGGCGTCGTCTGATACTCCGCCCGACTAGACGGAGCCACCACGGCAGGCGGGGTAAAACCAACCGAAGGCACCGGCACCGACATGATCCCCGCCTTGTTCGTCACCAGTAAATGCCACCAACCCCCATCAGCCGGACTCGTAATGCCATTGTCATAAGGATTCACGGCCCTCGCAGGTCGTTCGCCGCCAAAAATACGCGGGGAGTCGACACCAGCCCCGGACTCCACCTCAGTGACAGCTTCCACCTCCAGTTCCTCCCGCTCCACCTCCACCCCCGCCAACCCCCGATCTACCGGCACCGGAGTCTTCATCGCCAAAGGCCCCAAATCCCCCGCACCCATCCGCGCAGAAACGAGCTGGAACCGTAAAATGGTCGGACCCGCCACCGGCAAATAAGCCCGCGACGGACCCGCATCACATATGCCCACGCTCAACAGCATCCCCAGCATCCAAATTCGCTGCACTACCATATCGTCCTCCTGATCTGCACAAGGCCCCCATCCATGAAGGCCCCCGCTTGCCATGCTCAACTATGCCGTAGCCATTTCCCTCCCCGCCAATACCACTACCGCTTCCTCAAAAGACCCCACAAAAGACCAGTCCTTCGTCTCCTCATACTTCTTGCACTCCTGGCTCACCACAGCCGAACCAATCATCCGGTGCTTCAATGAAAGTTCCCCACATAACTGGATGAACTCCAAACCCAGCTTGATCAAATCAATGTCCGCAGTCTTTAAAGCACTCAAATCAAACACAACCCGGTCCACCCCCGTGTCCACCGCCTCAGCCATCTTCGACCGCATGTGCGTCGATACCTCATTCGCCGTCGCAGCATTGAACGCCGCAGGCAATGTCAGCAGTAAAACCCCCTGCCTTAGGTTGAAATACTTGTAGGAAGTGTCCAGGTTCAGCGCCCGCGCTACCTTCGCCTTCAAGTCCTCCACGTCGATCGGCTTCGTCACAATGCCCGTAAAACCCATCTGCTGGGCCCGCGCCTGCTCCTCAGCCGCCGTCTTTACACACATCCCAAACACAGGAACCGACTTCGTCTTCCCACTCGCCCGTAACAGCTGGAACAAATTGAACCCGCCGTTCTCAGGCAGCGTCAGGCTGATGAAGATCACGTCCGGCACGGAAACCGTACACCGGTCCAAAGCCTCACCACTCTGCCCCAAACCCACCACGTTCCATGTCGTGTCCGCCAAACCCGCCTTGATCAAGTCAATGATCGCCGGCTTGTCATCCACCAACACCACGTTCAAAGCATCATCATAACGCTTCTGCTTCACCGGCCCCGTCCCTTTCGGCTTCAAATCAATCACCCGGCCCACCCGCTCAATGATCATGTCCTCCTTGAACGGCTTCACCAAATAATCCCTAACCCCCTGCTTCGCAATCCGAAGCACGTTCTCACGCCCCGACTCCGCCGTGAGCATCACCACCGGTATCGACTTCAACTCCGGATCGCTCTTCAGCTTCGTCAGCGTCTCGTAGCCATCCATAATCGGCATCGTCAGATCCAATATAATGATGTCCGGCTTCTCCTTCGCCGCAACCGCCAGGCCCTCGACACCATTCGAAGCCTCCATTACCTCACAGTCAAACGACTTAAATGCCTTACCAATAATCAGGCGAATCGTCTTGCTGTCATCAATTGTCAGGATTTTCGGTCCCATGGCTTTATCAATGTCTATTCTGTAATGGTGGCGGTCTTCACTAGTACCTCGACAACCAACTGCTGGTCGCCGGCACACTCAAATGTCAGCACCCGCCGTGAAGTGCTGCTTACGGCCTCAATCGTAAAATTCGTTCCCCGCACAATCGATGGCACCGTCAATACGCACGGCGCACCACGGTCGCATAACCGGGATTTCAACTGCCCCACTACCATGTTCGTCATCTCCCCCACTGTGTCGTTCACCATCTCGTCCCCATCAATCTCCGCCTCCTCCAACCCCAGCATCCCGCAGGTAATCCTCCTCGCCAAAAGCGCCGAAGAGTAAATGTAGACCACTCCACATACCTTCCCGCTAAATCCCACCGCGCCCGCTACATGAGGCCCCTCGTTCCGAATCTCGCTCCCCGGAGGCTCCTGCCGGATCTCCAAACTCAGCATGGTATCAAACACTTCCGATACCGCCGACTTCACCAAATCATCGAGGTCGTCTATCATCCTGCATTCCCTATCGGCTCCCCCCTCCACCACCTTTAGCTGCCCCGCAAAAATCTCCCCCAACCCCAAATCAACCTGGCCCACCCACAACATCTCACCTCCAACCACGTCAAGTTTCCCCATACCCAGCCGATATACCCTCGATGGCCAACGACGTGATCAGCTCCCAAACCCTAACGGCAGGCACAAAAACCGTGCCCAACGAACAGCGCATCCTCGTGCGCCTTAGAAACTGCCAGCGCCTGCCCTCCCTCGGTAGCGTCAATAGCGCCCTCCGTGAACTCCTCGGCGCCGAGCAACGATATACCTCACAAATTGCCGAAGTCATCCGGCGCGACCCCAGTCTCACAGCCCGCCTCCTGCGCCTCGTAAATTCCGTCTACTACGGCCTCACAACCCCCATCAACGGTATCGAGGAAGCCGTCTTCTACCTCGGCGTTCGCCAAATCCGCCAGCTCGCCATGGTCACCCCCATCGTCGAAGATTTCCAAAAACTCGCCGGAAATACCCCGTTCGACTGGCGGAGCTTCTGGCAACATTGCATCGGCACCGCCATCCTCACCCGCGAAGTCATCAGCTCCTTCCACTCCCTCAACGATGAAGCCGACTACGTCGCCGGCCTCATCCACGACGTCGGCAAGATCGCCATGGCCGCCGCTTTCCCCGACGAATTCCAGCAGCTCCAGGACATGCAAAAGGATTCCACGGAAGACCTGCTCACCCTCGAAAAACAACTCATCGGTGTAGACCATACCGAACTAGGCGCCATCTACCTCCAGCAACATAGCCTCCCCCCCGTCCTCGTAGAAGCCGTGCGCTGGCATCACCAACCCGAAAAGGCCGGCGAATACGCCCCTCTCGTAGCCGCCGTCCAAATTGCCGACCTCCTCTGCCGCCAAGCCGGCATCGGTAACAGCGGCAACGCAAAACCCGTCACTCAGGAAGACTGGATGAGCGCCCCCGGCTGGACCATCCTTTCCACCCACCAGTCGGAAACGGAAAAATCCATCGCCCGCGCCAACCTCAAACGCAGCCTCGACCGCCTCCCCTCCCTCCTCGAAGGCCTCGTCTGACCGCCATAGATACCTCCACCAATCCCACCACCCTCTAAAGCTCCGGAACTGAAGCCTCCCCCACTCGACTGCCAGCTCCTCACCACTGTCGCACACCCCTCCGCCTCCGCCGCGCTTCAGCACAGCTCAAAGGCCCACCGGCGTGCCAACTTTCCCTGCGCCAGAAACTCTTCCTCAAAGTCCGTCGTCACCTGCGCCAGCTCCCCAGGCGTTTCCACCCGCCGAAATCGCTCCTCCGCCGCAAAGACCTCACCCATCTGCTCCCAATACGCCTCGTCGTCAGTCCGTAAATAAACCCGCCCTCCGGGTCTCAATACCCGAACCACCGAACCCGGAAAGGTCTCATCCACCAACCGCCGCCGCGCATGCTTCGCCTTCGGCCACGGATCCGGAAAATACACGTGCAACGCCGACACCCCAGCCCCCGGCAAGAGGTAATCAAGACAATACCTCGCCTCAACCCGCAACCCCCGCAAGTTCGTCAAACCCAGTCGCCGCCCCTTGCGGTCAATCTTCGAAATCCTCCCCAGTAACCGCTCAATCCCCAAGAAATCCCGCCCCGGATTCAACGCCGCATACCGCAGCAAAAAACTCCCATCACCACACCCCAACTCCACTTCCACCTCGCCACAGCGCCCAAATACCTCCCCGAAATCCAAAGGCCACAGCAAACTCCTCAACCGGTATAACAAACACCCAGTATCACTCACCCCGCACCTCCCCTCCCCCGTCACCCACAAACAAAGCCAACGACGCCGTAAACCCATGAAGATAATTCCTCCCCCCCACCGGCCCCAATTCCCCACTGCAAAAGAAACCCGCTAACCCCGGAACCCCCAGCTCCTCCTGCACCATCCCCGCATCATGCCCAGCCTTGCCAAACATGCGCTGCCCCCGCCCATTACAACTGCATAAACACCCCCCATATACCCTCCCCTCACCCAACCCAGCCACAGCCCCCGCCAAAGCCGCCCGCAAATCCTCCGACGCACTCTCCGGATCCCGACGCTGAAATTGCACCGTCTGCCCCGTCCTCGGTAACGCCCCCACCGCAATGCTCCCCACCCGCGGATCCGCCCCCAGTAAATTCCGGATCAGAAAATCACCCCGACCAAACTCCTCCAAATACTCGTTGATCACTAAACCCAAAAACAAATTCCCCTGCGCACGCTCCTGCTCCTCCGCCGTTAGCCCGCCATAAGTCTCCATCAAGACCTCATACGCCGGACGGTTCCCAATCTGATGAATCCAATTCCGCTCCGCCCGCGTCACCGTCCACGTCTCCCCAATCGGACTGCATCCCTGCGAAATCACCGACGCCAACCGCACACCCCCACCCACACTCAACGCAACCCCACCCTCCTCAAAAATCTCGCCATCCCAAAAAACCTGCGTCCTCCTCGCAGCAAAATCACCCCCGGCCAAACCACCCAATACCGGCACCCCTGCATACGCCTCACTCCATGCCCCCAACCACCGCTCAGCATCCAAATGAAACGGATCCGCAAACACCAGCCACCCCCGGCTCTCCCCCTCACCTACCCCAGTCTCCCCATGCCAGTAACTCGGCCCATCCGCCACCTCCACCTGCTCCTGCGTAAACCGGCATACCCTCAAATCCGCCCCCGGCAACCAATACAAACCCAAAGCGATACCCCCCACATCCTCCAACTCCTCCCCACCCACAATTAAACCCGTGCTCGTACAACCCACCAGTAATGTCACCCGCGCATGTAACCGCACCAGCTCCAGGACCTGCTCAGACTGATCCATCAAGGAAGGGGATATAAACACCAGCCCCAATGAAACCTCAGGCGCCCCTAAACCACGCCGCAAACCCTCCGCCCACTCGCGAATGCGCTCCTCATCATATGCCCCACGATAAAACCCGCTGTGACCATGTGCCTTAACCATGCCCCGAACCTAACCTGAGCCCACAACTTGGCAAGACGGTACCTCCTCGCACCCGGAACACAAGGCACCGATAACTATCGAACCCAACACCACCCAACCCCCAGCCTACATCCCCCTCACCCGCGCAAATACGACGTCAGGATCAGGAAACTGACCAGTCGCCTTCTTCGAATAGACCTTCTCCCCATTCACCGTTACCTCAAATACCCCGCCGCTCGAAGGCACCAAACGAAGCGCACCTACCCGTTGTTTCAATGTCAGAAGTTTGTCCGCCAGACCGACGGCATGCGGCTCGTAGTTTCAAGCCGCGCAATACTCAATCGTAATCTCAAGAGCCATACGCTTTCTCCTAAACCGCCCAAAACATACGTACCAAAACCAGATCAACACAAGCCATCAACGATCCATCCCCGAACGGGGAACCGGCGCCCTCAACTTCCCATATACCCAGCGCTCCAACGGACGTAATGGCCCAAGCCACCCGTAAAACGGCGAATACACCAACCGCAGCCTCACCACCGAAAGAAACATCACCAGCGATGACCGTAATAAACTCCGCGTCACGGTCGACCCCATCTTGTCCGTCCATTCAATCGGCACCTCCAATACCCCCAACCCCCTCCGCTTCAGCGCATATAGCAAATTCACGTCAAAGGCCAAATCCGCTATCCTCAGCGAATCATGCACCGCCTCCACCGCCGACCGCCGCATCACCTTGGCCGGACACTGCGTGTCCAATATCCCCATCCAAAACAAACCCTGCACAATCGCGTGAAAGGAACGACTAAATAACCGCCGCGTCCAAGGCTGGCTCTGATGCAAAACCGCACCCTCCATCCAGCGCGAGCCAATCACGCAATCCACCCCGGACAAATGCGGCAATAACGACAAAAACGCCGCAGGCCCCGTCGCCCCGTCCGCATCCACATACCCGATCACATCCGCCGACGGCGCCAGCTTCAACCCCTCAATCAAAGCACCCCCCTTCCCAATCGGGTCAGGAAAATTTAAATGCCGCACCTCCTCCATCTCCCGCCCCACCCGCTCCACCACCCCCAAGGTGTTGTCCCGACACCCGTTCAACACCACCACAATGCGAAAGGTCCCGAAAAAATGTTCGCGGAAATAAAAACAAAACTCCCGCAACACAGGCTCAATCCGGTCCTCCTCGTTGTAGGCCGGCACCAGCAACAATAGGTCATGTCTCGCCTGCGACTTCACCTCCGTGTCCACAACCAAAAACTCAATGCGCCTCAATCCAAAAACGCAGCGAAGTGCCGTTCGGATGCTCCGGCTCCAACTCCAATACCTTCAAATAATGCGCCTTCGCACGACCGTAATCCCGGAATACATCCGCATACAAATTCCCCAAAGCCATGTGCACCCGCGTCTCCTCCGGATGTTCCTTCGCCAAATAATGCAACTGCGCCGCCGCATCCACCACATAACCCGACTTCTGCAACGTCATCGCAAAGTTAAACCGCCCCGGCACCGAATCCGGATTCACCGACAAAGCCCGCTCATACGCCCGCATCGCCTCATCCAAAATCCCCAGCTCAAAAGATGCCACCCCCTGATTGTAATGCGTCTCGAATAACGAAGGATCCAACTCCACCGCCTTGCGATAACTCTCCAACGCCTCCCGCGTCCTTAACCCCCGCTGATCATTAATCCCAATGTTCAACAGGCGAACCGCCTCCGACCGATCCCCCTCCCGCGCCTGACGATACGCATAATACGGATACCTCGGACCATCATACGACACCAGGAAAGCCGGAATATCCACAGAAGCCGGAGGACGCACAGGCTCCGCCTTCACCACCACAGGCGGCTCAGGCTTCGGTTGGGGCCTGGGCTGAGCCTGCGGCTTGGGTGCAGGCTTCACCACCGCCGGCTTCAGCTCAACCCGCGCCACCTCCCGCT
Organism: Verrucomicrobiota bacterium; assembly: GCA_046047235.1. GTDB lineage: Bacteria > Verrucomicrobiota > Verrucomicrobiia > Limisphaerales > JAHDYP01 > JBMTVN01. Next base: position 19,721 of record JBJOII010000037.1, read on the forward strand.
CCACCACCGCCGGCTTCTCGTCCTCCACAACCTCAGCAACCCGGTTCGTCCGTACCCGCTCCGCCGGCTCCGCCTCCACAGCAACCACGGGCTTCGCTCCCTCCACCCTGGCCACTTCACCGGTCCGCCCAACCACCCCAACCCCCAGCTGTCCCTCCACCCCACCAACCGCTTCCTCCCCCTCACCCAGTGCCTCATCCCCCTCATCCCCCTCATCACCCACCCCCTCCACCACATCCACCACGTTCGTCACTACTCCCACCTCCACCCGGTTCGTAACCGGACGCAACCCCGCCAGTAAACCCTCCACCTCCAAACGCTTCGGCGCATTGGTCAACGTCAGATATCGCTCAAAAGCCTGAATCGCCAGATTGGTCTGCCGCAAATGCGTCTGCGCCAATACCCCCGCATTAAACCACGCCGCCGCATACACCGGATCCCGGTTCACCGCCCCGGAAAAATACTTCCACGCCTCCGTATAACGCTGACGCTGCACCAGCGATAAACCCATGCCGTTCAACGCCGCCGCCGAGTTCGTGTCAATCTTGTAAGCCCGCACAAAACTCCGCTCCGCCTCCGCCGGTTGCTCCGTCTGAAGCTGCGCCTCACCCAACTTCAACCACCCATCAAACGAATTCACCTGCAGACCGGTAAATGTCGCCAGCTCCAAAGCCGCCCGCGCCGCTTCCCCACGCTCCAATAACAAATTCCCCAAATTGTACCGCGCCACCGCCAAATCCCGGTCCCGCTCCAACGCTCCCCGATACGCCACCTCCGCCTCATCCAACCGCCCCGCCCGGTGATACGCCACACCCAGTAAATTCCACGCCCGCGCCTCCTCCGGAAGCAACTCCACCGCCTCCTCCAACCGCTTCACCGCCTCCTCCACCCGCCCCTGCCCCAATAACTGCTCACCCTTCAAAACCGCCCGCGGCCCAGCCGGCGTACAACCACAAAAAAAACTCACACAGCCCAAAAACAAAATGGCACAAAACAGGGATTGGCTCGCTGGTCGATCGGTGAACATCCAAGCAGGGTGCTACCACCCCCCAGCCAGCCCGTCAAGAAACCCCCAAACCCAAAACCTCACGAAACCATTGCCGCTACCCGCTTTTCCCGCTTTGCTCCCCCCATGCACCCAAACCTCACCCTCGCCCCCTCCACCGACCCCACCCCAATCTACCGACACCGCGATGCCCTCTACGCCAGCGATATGCTCGTCGCCGCCCTCAAGGAACTCGACCTCTTCTCCTACCTCGCACCCCAACCCCAATCCCTCGAAACCATCTGCCAACACTTCAATATCCAACCCAGACCCGCCGACGTCATGACCACCCTCTTCGTCGCCAGCGGATGGCTCAAACGCCAAAACAACCTCCTCGCACTCACCCCAACCGCCCACGAACACCTCGTCCAAAACTCTCCCTGGTTCATCGGCCCCTACTTCCCCCCAGCCAAAGACCGCCCCATCGCCCTCGACCTCCTCCAATGCCTCCACACCGGCCAACCCGCCAACTTCGCCAGCCGCAAAAATCACGACGACTGGCATAAAGCCATGGAAACCGAGGCCTTCGCCCGCGAATTCACCGCCATGATGGACTGCCGGGGCATCCTCCTCGCCCAGGCCCTCAGCCAAAACCTCCCACTCCATAACTCTCATCGACTCCTCGATGTCGCCGGCGGCTCCGGCGTCTATAGCTGCTCCCTCTGCTCCCACTTCCCCAACCTCTCCGCCACAGTCCTCGAAAAACCCCCAGTCGACCAAATCGCCGCCCAAGCCATCCAAAACCGCAACCTCTCCCACCGCGTCCAAACCACCGCCCTCGACATGCTCACCGATCCCTGGCCCCAAAACCATGACGTCCACCTCCTCTCCAATGTCCTCCACGACTGGGATATCCCAACGGTAAAGCAAATCCTCCACGCCAGCGCCCATACTCTCCCCAAAAATGGTCTCCTCATCATCCACGATACCTTCCTCAATCCAGATAAATCCGGACCCCTCCACGTCGCAGAATACTCCGTCCTCCTCATGCACGTCACCCAAGGCCGCTGCTACTCAGAAAAAGAAATCACCGACTGGGCCGCCGAAACCAACCTCACCCCCGTCAACCATGTCCCCTCCGCCGCCCACCGCTCAGCCCTCCTCTTCCAAAAACGCTAACCCCCCAGCTCCCAACATCCTTCCACCGTCTCCCCTCCCCTCACGCGCAACGCCTGTCCCAGAGCTCCTAGCTACCAGCTCCCGTGCCGCGCACGCGGCACCACCCTCAGCCCTCAGCCCCCGTCGCCTGCCCCTCCGCCTTCGCAACCACCGGAACCTCCTTCACCTGCTCGTCAATCACCAGCACCCCGTGCGGCGGTAAATCCACGTTCCCCTGCAATGTCGTCCCCGTCAGAAAATCATGGGACGGCTTGTAAAAATGAATCCGCACCGGCGTCGGTTGATGATTCAACAGGAAGTAAACCCGACGATCCCCCGCCTGCCGCAAACTCACCTCCACCGTGTCCGGCACCTTCAACAACGGAAACAGGTTGCACACCTGACGCAACCACACCACCAGGTCGTAATAAAAATGCTGGTGGCTCTGTGTCCCCAAATAAATGGCCTTGCCCAGCCCATACGGATTCATCGTCAACGCCGGCCGCCCCGCATAAAAATCCTTCGCATACGTAGCCAGAATCTGACACTCCTTCGGCTCAATCAAATCACACCACCCCCGCGCCGGATGCAAATGACTCGTCGGAAACGCCCCCTTGAAAACCAAATGGTTCTCCTCCCCGGGCGGCAACGGATCAAACTCCAAAACCTGCAGCCCAAATAAATCCGTCAGATCATGCGGATACCCGCTGTCAGGCGCAATGTGATGCTCGTCCACCAAACCCGTGTTGAACGTCGCCACCAAAGCCCCCCCATTCTGAACATATAACTTCAATAAATCCGCCTCACCCCCGGCCAATAAATGCAACGACGGCGCAATCACCAGCTTGTAACGCGACAAATCCTCCGTGGGACGACAAAAATCGACCGGAATGTTCCGGTCATGCAGCGCGTTGTAAAACGACTGCACATGCTCACGCTGGTTGAAAAAATGGTTGGGCTGCGGCTTCAACTGCAGCGCCCAGTCATTCTCATGACTCAATAAAATCGCCACCTCCGACACCACCTTCGTCCCCTTCAACACCGGCTCCAATAACTTCATCTCCTCCCCCACCTGCGCCACCTCCCGATACACCCGACCATCCCCCTCTCCGTCATGCGTCAATACGCCGCCGTAAAACTTCTCACTGCCAATCCGCGGCTGCCGCCAATAAAAATACAGCAGACCGTTCGCCCCGCGTGAAATGCTCTGATACGTGAACAAGCGCAGCACCCCGGGCCGAACCAACGAATTCACCTCCTGCCAGTTCACCTGCCCCGCCTTCTGCTCCACAATCCAAAAACCCTCCACCTCCCCACCCGGCATGCTAATCCCCTCCTTCTTCAACGACCGCATCATGTCCAACGCACAAGCGTTCTCCGATGACCTCGTCTTGATCGTCGCCTCACTGTCCATCCCCACAAAATCCAACGCCTCCGCCACATCAAAATGATCAAAGTTCCGCGTCAACGCCCGCAAGTTGTTCGTCACCGGCTTCCCCGGACAATGCTCACGCAGCAAATCCACCTGCATCCGCGTAAACGCCACAATCGTGTCACTCGAAAACCGCATCCAGTCCACCACTAACGCCGGATTGTGCGCCGCCGGCGACCGCATCGGCATGGGCACCTGCTCCCACTCCGTCACCACCTGCCCCCAAAACCTCAACCCCAACTGCTCGTTCAACCGCTCCACCGTCTCATACTTCTGCTTCAACCACGCATGCCACTCCCGACGCGTCTCCTCGTTGAACGAAGACTCCGTCTCATGGGCCCCCAACCCGTTGTCCACCTGCCACGCCACCAGATCCGGATGATCCCCCAACGCCTTCGCCATCGCTGTAATCACCTTACGGCAATACTCCCAATACACATCACTGTTCATGCAATACGCCTTGCGCGTCCCCTCCCTCAACAACACCCCACAGTGATCCACCGGCAAAATCTCCGGATGCTTCTGCGTCAACCATACCGGCGGAGCCGCCGTCGGCGTCGCCAACATCACCCGCACCCCATGCCGACCCATCACGTCCATCGCCCGCCGCATCCACGAAAAGTCCAGCTTCCCCTCCTCCGGCTCATATAACCCCCAAGAAAACTCCCCCATCCTTACCACAGATAATCCCGCCGCAGCCATCAAGGCCGCATCCTCCTCCCATCGGGACTCAGGTTTCTCGGGGGTGCCAGCGTAGGGATACACCCAATGCTCCGGATAATAAGCAGTACCAAGATGCATAATAACGGCGTGGGTTGATTTTGCCGGGCTGTTACCTAAACAGTAGTCCTCCATCACCAGCGCGCAAGTCAAACCCTCCTCCCGGACCCCACAAACCGCCCCGCACAAAAACCTACCGACACAACCCCAACAACCCCCAAAAGCAAACACCCCCCGACTTCGGAGTACGGATTATCGGGACACCTGTCCCCAGAATCCGTACTCCTCTCACCCGACTCGCACCTAAACAGGATGCCCCTCCGACCAGACGCTCAAGTCAGTCCCCCCCGCCCAACTCCGCAAACTTCAACGGATAACATGCCGCACACAAAACCTCCCCATCCAAACTCAACCCACCCATCACCGCCTCCCCACACCCATCGCACCGCTGCTCCTTCTGCCGCCTCGCAAGATAACTGTACTGCAAAACATCATGGGTGCACCCGTGAACCCCAATCGCATGATCCTTCAACGTCGCCTCCAGCTCGAAACCCAAACCCCGAAACAACTCAATCGCCTCCAGCTGGTCCGGTGTCATCCTCGCAACCACTTTCAATACCCCCACCTCCAACGCCACCTCAAAGGCCATCTCCAATAATAACCGCCCCACACCACAACCCCGCACCTCCTCCGCCACTACCACCCGAATCTCCGCCACATGCCGCATCCACCTCGCCCGACCCCGATCAAATGTCGCATACCCCACAATCCGCCCCCCCTCCCAAGCCACAATCGTAATCAATGTCCCCTCCCCAGCCTCACGCCCCCAAACCTCCACCTCCGCCGCTTGCGTAATGTCCTGATGCAAAAATAAAAGGTCGTTCGGCGGTAACCCCCGTGCAAATAACACCAGCGCCTCCGCATCAGCGTCCCCCAACCAACGCAACTCAACCACCCGCCCCTTCAACACATATTCCTTCGGTAACTCGTGCTTCCTCATAAAAGACACCTCTCGGATTCCGGTTCTCTGGGTACAACAGCACCATCAAACCATCCGCCACCAAGCACAAGCCCAATCTCCCACCCCAACCCACCCCGCCAGCCCAATGAATAAGCCCACACGAAAACCAGTCCAACCAACAGCTCGACCACTACAACGAGGCCACACCATGAAAAAGCCCCCCTCCTGGAACCCTCAACCCCAGGCAAACCACCCAGCCAAACCCCGGGTCCATATCCGCCGTAAAACAGCCATCCACCCCACTACCCATACCTGCCAACCAACACCCTCCGATTGGTGCCAACTCGAAAACCTCCGCCCCTGGCACCCCGTCGGCCTCTCCAAAATCTAAAACGCCAACACTCGCTCCTCTCTCTCCACTCCTCTCTTCCCTCTCCCGACATTTGACCTGACCCCCATCCACGCGGACTATACGGTGTTCCATCGATCACCATGTTCGCCGCCGAAATCACTCAAGTCACCAAACGTTTCGGACAAAAACTCGCCGTCGACCAGCTCAGCCTGAAAGTCCCCCAAGGCTCCATCTACGGCTTCATCGGCCCCAACGGCTCCGGAAAAACCACAACACTCCGGATGATGCTCAATATCCTCCTGCCCGATAGCGGCAGCATCCAGCTGTTCAACTCCTCCACCCCCGCCGCCAGCTGCCACCGCATCGGTTACCTCCCCGAAGAACGCGGCCTCTACCGCCGCATGAAAGTGCGCGAACACCTCCAGTTCCTCGCCGAACTCCGCGGCTTCACCCAGCCCAACCCAACCATCAACCTCTGGCTCGAACGACTCGACCTCCTCGCCTACGCCAATAAAAAAGTCGAAACGCTCAGCAAAGGCATGAGCCAAAAAGTCCAGTTCATCGCCGCCGCCCTCAACCAACCGGAATTCCTCATCCTCGATGAACCCTTCAGCGGACTCGACCCCGTCAATGCCGATACCATCCGCCAGGCCATCCTCGAATTGCGCCAGTCCGGATCCACCATCATCTTCAGCACCCACGATATGACCGCCGCCGAATCACTCTGCGACTTCATCTTCATGATCTTCCAGGGCCGCAAGGTCCTCGATGGCACCCTCAGTGATATCCAGTCCCAATACCCGGCAGAAACCATCCGCGTCCGCATCCCCCAGCACCCCTCCCTCCTCCAATCCCTCCCCGGAGTGGCACACGTCGAACAACAGAACCACCACCACACGTTAAAACTCCTCCCCAACGCTAACCCCCAAACCATCCTCCAGTCCCTCGCCTCCCAATCCCCCGTCGAACTCTTCGAAATCGCTAAACCTACGCTCCACGAAATCTTCGTCCGGATCGCCCGGCCCAATTCCAACCCCACACCCTAACCACCCCCATGAAACCCTCCACCACCCGCCAAACGCTCGCTGTCGCCAAACGCGAATACCTCGCCACGGTCCGCACCAAAGGCTTCCTCATCGGACTCTTCCTCCTCCCCCTGCTCATGTTCGGCGCCATCCTCGTCATCCCACTCTTCCAAGGCTATCGCGATACCGCCGACCGACATATCGCCGTCATCGATCACACTCACCGCATCCAAACTGCCATCACCAACGCCGCCACCGAGCGCAACCAAAACCACATTCGCCACCTCACCTCAGGTAAAAAACACGCCCCCGCTTACCTCATCGAAATCATCCCCCCAAACCCCACCAACCCCCAAATCCAACGCCTCACCCTCTCCGATCGCGTCCGCTCAAAAAATCTCCACGCGTTCGTCGAAATCGGACCCGATGTCATCCACCCCGGCACGAACTCCCAAACCTCCGGTATGAGCTACCACTCCCCTGGGGCAGCCCTCGATGAAGCCCGCGGCTGGCTCGCCAATACCATCAACCAGCAACTGCGACGCCTCCGCCTCGCCGATGCCGGCCTTAATGAAAAGCAAATGCCCGAACTCTTCCGCTCCGAATCCCTCGAACCCATGAGCCTCCTCTCCACCAACACCGCCACCGGCTCCATCCAACAAGCCGAACGCCATAACGAACTCGAAGCCGTCATCGGCCCCGCTGCCCTCGCCCTCATCATGTACCTCATGATCCTCATGGCCGCCCTCCCCATGCTCAACGCCGTCATGGAAGAAAAAACCCAGCGAATCGCCGAAGTCCTCCTCGGCTCCACACCCCCCTTCGCCCTCATGGCCGGCAAAATCCTCAGCGCCCTCGCAGTCGCCCTCACCGGCGCATCCATCTACGTCGCCCTCGGTATCAGCTCCGGCTCCTACCTCGCCGCCCTCCAATACATCCCCTGGTCCATCCTGCCCTGGTTCCTCCTCTACCTTTGCCCAGCCATCATCATGTTCGCCGCCATCAGCGCCGCACTCGGCGCCGCCTGTAACGACCCCAAAGATGCCCAAAACCTCACCTTCCCCGTCATCCTTCCAGCTATCCTCCCCATGTTCTTCCTCGGCCCCGTCCTCCGTGACCCCGCCAGCCCCCTCTCCACCATCCTCTCCCTCTTCCCCCCATTTACCCCCGTCCTCATGCTCATCCGCCTCGGACACCCCGCCGGCGCACCCCCATGGCAAGGCGCCCTCGGACTGCTCGGAATCCTCCTCGCCGCCACGCTCACGGTCTGGATCGCCAGCCGCATCTTCCGCGTCGCCATCCTCACCCAAGGCGCCACCCCACGCCTGCTCGACCTCCTCCGCTGGACCCTCAAAGGCTAACCCCCCCCAGCTCACACCAACCCCCGCGCTCCGCGCCTACCGCTCTACTCCCACATCCCTCCAGCTCTCCCTCTCGCGCGAAACGCCTGTCCCCCAGCTCCTTGCTCTATCCCATCTCCGATCTCCCATATCCCATATCCCATATCCCAATCAATACTCCCGATCCTTCTTCACCCCGGGATCCGGAACCGGCACCAAACCATCCGCATCCGGTTGCACCGGCGCCGGACTGTTCTCCTTCAACTCCGCCACCCCCGGAGCAAACTCATGCTCCAACGCCATCATCTGCTCCAACGTAATCACCTGACCCGTGTGCGCCGCCATCCGCCCCATCGATGTCACTAAACTCGCCATCGCCCCACGCTCCACCTCGTTATACGGCTTGTCCTCCCGGATCGCTTCCACCAAGTCGTCCCACTCCAGTTGATACGGATTCGGCTCAGGTTGCGGAAACGCCCACAACATGTTGTCCCGCGTCATGTCCTGCCCCTTAAACGTCCGTACCCGACCCGGCGTGTGCGCCGCCGTCGATACAATCCCCGAACCCTTTGTCCCATGCACATAGCTCGCAAACTCGTCATGACACCCGTTAATCGCCCTCCCCGTGAAAAAGAACTTCATCCCGTCCGCATACGTATACTCCACCGCATAATTATCAAAATTCTGGTCAATCGAATCCCCCCGGAAATGACGACCGCCAGTCGCATGCGCCTTCACCGGCCACGACCCCTTCATCCAACAACACTCGTCGACCTGATGAATGTTGTAGTCACTAAATAAACCCCCGCTCGCCCACAAAAACCCATGAAACCGACGAATCTGATGCATCACGTCCGACATCCGCTCAGGCGTCTTCGAAGCCAACCCCGCCCTCCCACCCATCCGATACGCCCGCAACATCGTCATCTCCCCAATCTCCCCATCCTGCAACCGCTGCAATAACTGCTGCCGGCCGCGACAATGCCGCACCATCAAACCCACCCCGACCTTCAAATTCTTCGCCTCCGCCTGCTTCGCCAACTCAATCATCCTTCGCGTCGTCGGCGCATCCACCGTCACCGGCTTCTCCATGAAAACATTCAACCCCTTCTCAATCGCATACTTGAAATGCACCCAACGAAATGCCGGCGGAGTCGTGAATACCGCAATGTCCCCAGGCTTCAAACAATCCATCGCCTTCTTATACGCATCAAAACCCAAAAACTGACGATCCCCAGGCACCTCCACCTGCTTCCCATGCCCGTTCTGCAAATTCTCATAGCTGTTCCTCAACTTGTCAGGAAATACATCCGCCATCGCAACCAGCTTCATCGGCCCCGTCTTCGTCGATAACGCATTGGACGCCGCACCCGTCCCCCGACCCCCACACCCAATCAACGCCACCTGTATCACATCACTCGACGCCGCATGCACATGCGGTAACGCCACCCCAGCCAAAGCCGATACCCCCGCAATGCGCCCCGACTGCTTGATAAATTCACGCCGACTGCTCTTGGTGTTAGAAGTAGTATTCATATGCAAAAGGGGAAGATTTCCACCACCTTACTCTGACATCCCACAAACGGAAGACAAAATCACAGCCTGATTTGCACGGCTTCGTGTTACCGCCTTCACACGAAACCGTGCAAATCCCCAAGGCCCACCCCCCCCGCAAAACTTGACACAACCCGCACTCCAAGACTTCATCCTCACATGACCCGCCTGCCACTGCTCTTCGGCCTCAGCCTTACCCTTCTCACCCCAACCCACGCCGCCGACGCCAACTACGACGAAGCCAACGTGCCCCATTACTCCCTGCCTAACCCCTTGCTCATGCAGGATGGCTCCCCCGTCACCACCCCCGAACAATGGCGCGCCCAACGCCGCCCCGAAATCCTCAAACTCTTCAGTAACGACGTCTACGGCCAAACACCCACCATCCCCACCCACCCCAAATTCGAAATCCTCAGCGAAGATCCCGCCGCTCTAAACGGTCTCGCCAAACGCAAAGAAATCCGCGTCTACCTCCTCGGAAATAACCAGGACCCATACTTCGATCTGCTTCTCTATACCCCCGCCAATACCAAAGGCCCCGTCCCCGCCTTCCTCGGACTCAACTTCGGCGGAAACCATACAATCCACCCCGACCCCACCATCCGCATCTCCCAACGCTGGATGCGAAACCAGAAAGAAAAAGGCATCGAAAACAACCGCGCCACAGAAGCCAGCCGCGGCACCGCCGCCAGCCGGTGGCCTGTCGACCTCATCGTCCAATCCGGATTCGGCGTCGCCACAGTCTATTGTGGCGACTTCGAACCCGACCACGCCGAAGGCTGGAAAGACGGCATCCGCGCCCATTTCAGCCCCGATGGACCCAGCACCCAATGGCAACCCTCCGACTGGGGCTGCATCGGAGCCTGGGCCTGGGGACTCTCCCGCGCCCTCGATTACCTCGAACAAGACCCCTCCGTCGATGCCGGTCACGTCGCGGTCCTCGGTCACTCCCGCCTCGGCAAAACCTCACTTTGGGCCGGCGCCCAGGACGAGCGCTTCGCCATCGTCATCTCCAATAACTCCGGCGAAGGTGGCGCCGCCCTCGCCCGACGTTGCTTCGGCGAAACCACCGCAATCATCAACCGCGCCTTCCCCCACTGGTTCTGCCACAAGTTCAAGACCTACGCAGACCACGAAGACCTGATCCCCGTTGACCAACACCAACTCCTAGCCCTCGTCGCCCCCCGCCCCCTCTACGTCGCCAGTGCCGAACAGGACCAATGGGCCGACCCCAAAGGAGAATACCTCGCCGCCTTCCACGCCTCAGCAGTCTATAAACTCCTCGGCCTCCCCGGCCTCCCCTCCGCAGAAATGCCCCCCGCCAGCCAAAGTGTGGGCGAATACGTCGGCTACCACCTCCGCCCAGGCCAACACGACATCACCCGCTATGACTGGGAACAATACCTCCTCTTCGCCAAACGCCACTGGAAACTCTAAACCCCGCATGCCCAACACCCGGAAAGCCTCTGCCCGACCATCAAACACCCGCCTCCCCGCCATCTTTCTGCCCACTTAATCTCTCTGCCAAATCCCCAGGCTCTTGTCCCCCGGATACGCAGGGGACAACACCCCCTCCCCATCCATGTCCATTCGCGGCAACTAAACCGCCTCCCCTTGGCGGTAAAACAGCTCAGGAGCACTCGTGCTCCTGAGCCACATCACCACCCGACACCTTCCCGTCCGCATAAGAAATCGCCCCCGTCGGACACAATGCCACGCACTCATCCGCCACCTTCTGTATCCCCTCAGAAAAATCGCGCCCGAACGGTGCCACCACCTGCACATCAAACCCGCGTCCCACAAAAGTCAGCCCCAGCGACTCTCCACCCCGCCCCGCCACGTCCACACAAATGCCGCACAAGATGCACTTGCCGGATTCGAAAATAACACCCCCAGGCCGCTCTACCTGCGCAAACCTCCGACGTTGACGACTAAACCGGTTCGGGTTCGCCCCATACATCTTCGCATAACTCTGCAACCCGCAATGCCCTGCCGCACGACAGTCGCAGTGCAAACAACGCCCCGCCTGCACCCGGGCTTCCTCATCACTAAACAACCGGCCCACCCCACCCGTCACCGCCCCCTTCGGCGAACTCGACGCCGTCCGCATGAACTGCCGCAACTCCACCTCGTCCAACCTCCCCATCATGCTCGAAAAAGTCCGCGTCAGGCTGCGCATGGGTAACCCAACCAGAAACTGATGCACACACTCCGCCACGCCACGCCCCTCCGCCATCACGCGCACCAGCTGCTTCAACGGACGCACCGCACTGCCCGCGGCAAATACTCTCTCCGACCCCGCCTGTCCCGTCGAACCGTTTACCCGCAATCCCGTCGGACTGGACATCATCCCCATCTCCTCTGCCTCCCCTTCCCTCAACTTCCCCACTGCCACCACAACCGCATCATACTCCTGCTCCAACTCAACCAACTGAACCCCCGTCCCAAGCTCTACCCCCAAACGAAACTCCACCACAAGGCGCTCCAATTGCCTCACCTCAAATTCAATCAGCTCATCCGGCAAAGCCTCCACCC
>JBJOII010000038.1:0-31651 GCA_046047235.1 Verrucomicrobiota bacterium
GCGTTCCGACGGGGGTGGTAGTTCGGTGGTATTTGGACCAGGCCTTGGGGCTTGCCTATACAAATGAGATTTCATCGCCCGACATCAAGACCCCGTCGATCTTGTCTCCGGGTGAGAAGGGGAATTTGGGCTACGGCCGGGTGTCTGTTGGGGTGGTGGGGATAGGGCGTTATGCGCAACTGGGGAAGTTTGTGGCGGACTTTGAAAACACCTTTCCGTTCACCGAGGTGCAGACGTTGAAACTGGAGATGGGTAGTGCCGGGGGTGGGTTATACACTGAGCCTGATCCTGAGGTTTTGGGTTTGAGTATGTCCGTGGAGAGTTTGGCTGAAAGACCGGTGGTGAGGTAGGGGGCTGGCAGGCCTCTGACGGGAGAGATTTGGCCTGGTGCTACGGGGTCTCAGTTTCGTTTGTGTGGGGGGAGCCGTTGGCGTCGTACCAGAGGAGGTGGTCATTCTGAGGGGTATTTTCCCGGTGGTAGTTACCTGGCGAATCTTCCATTCGGAGGGGGATGCCGGTGAAGATATTGGTGCGGAGCTCCTGGGGGAGGAGTGGGGTGATTGAGGTGGTGTTTTGGGGGAGGCGCAGGATTTCCCTAGCGGTGCGCCGGGTTTGATCCAGGGGGAACTCGAGGGTTCGCAGGTTTGCGGGGTTGGCTCTGGGGATAATCCAGTAGGTGAGGGTGGTCATGCCGATGGCGGCGATGAGGAGTCGGCTGATGGAGAGGTGGAGCGTGTCGGGGGAGGAGGTGCGGGCGATTCCCATGAGGAGTATGGCGGTTCCGAGCAGCGTGAAGGCCGCTACGTTAGCGGTGATGGAGGTGGCGGCTTCCGGGGTGAAGCGTCGGTCGTTCCGGGTTTCGTAGGGGTACCAGCGGAGGGGGGGCAGGGGGTCGTGTCCGGCTTTTGGGGTGGGGCCATGGAGAGCGGTGGCGACGGGGCTTTGCCGGGCTAATTTGAGGAGTTCAGGGTGGCGGATTTCGAGTTTGTTCCGGTGGTAACGGACGGGGTTGAGGGCTTCGTGGGGCGGGTAGAAGGGTTGGGCGCAGCGTTTGATACGGAGTCCGGTGAGGCTGGCCTGTGCGGGGCCGAAGGCATAGAGGCTGAGGGGGGGGGCATTGGTTTGGTTTGGGTTGGGGAAGAATGCGGGGTAGGCGGGGCTGGTTGATTCGAAGGTGAGGCGGATAGCGGGGGTGGTGATGAGGCCGGGAGGGTGTTGGAGGGTGAGGGCGACGAGGGTTTCCTGGTGTTCGACTGCGTGTTGGAACTGGGTGGATGGAGCCTGGCTCAGGTTGATGTTGAGGGTGCGGATCCATTCCTGGAACGAGGCGGCCTCGAGGGGGGAGAAGGCGAGGGTGGAAGTGACGAGGGCTGGAGTTGAGCCATCGAAATTATTGGTGGAATCGAGAGTGGTGATCCGGATGGTGTCTTGGGGAGTGGCGGTGATGAAGCGGCTGTAGACGAGGAGGCTGATGGCCAAGACAGAGAGGACGATGGGGTCGCGTCTTCGGGCTTTCCTGACCAGAGGAAAAATGGATGTGGCTGTGAGGAGGGCGAGCAGCACGGCCTGCCACCATGGGCGGACATCATGGATGAGCGGTGGGGAGAAGATGTATTGCAGCGTGGGCAGAGTGCCGCTGGAGGCGGGTTGGATTTCGGGTTGGGTGGGCAGGGAGAGGATCCAGACGGAGTTGGTGGCGTGGGTTTTGAAGCAGGTTTGGATGACGAGTGTTTCCTGGTTTTCCTGCCAGCGCAGGAAGGCACGTTCCTCGAGTGCGTGTGGTGCGGGGTTGCCGTCGGTGCTGTGCAGGCCGGCGTGCAAGGGAGCGGCCCAGAGGATTAGTGCGAGGCTGCAGTTGCGGAGAATGAGACCTGGGGGGCGCATGGGGTTTAAGGCTGCGACTGGATTGTTAGCGGTTTTGGGTGGTTTGTTCCAAGTTCCAAGTTGGGTTTGGCGGCGCCAAATCCAGTTGCGCCTCAGGCGCGGCGCTGACTGTTCCGAGACCCAGAAACGCCGGAACACGGCTTGAGGAGGGGCAGATGCGTCCCAGGGCGTGGACACCATACGCTGGTGGTTCTACGGCGGACGTGGGACTGCCGCTTTGGGTTCTGGGTGTGGGATTCGTGGGGGGACATGGGTCTTGCCCAAGCACGGGTGTGCGGCTAGGTTCTTTGGACTTTGGGGAGCTACCCTGCTGGTCCGGGAGACTGGACGGCGAAGGCTGAGAGTTTCGTGTGGGGGCACGGAGAGACCCGTTGAACCTGATCCAGGTAATGCTGGCGAAGGGAACTGATAGTTTCCCTGGCGACATTCCTGGTTGGATCGAGGCTGGCTGCATTGGCGGCCGGTTTCATTTTTGGATGAGCAAGTGATGATAGCGAAGAAAGACCACCTGAGTTCCGTGGATTCCCAAATGCCTGGCAGCCGGCGTGTTTATGTATCTGGTCGGATGCATCCGGATTTGAGGGTTCCGATGCGGGAGATTGGATTATCCAAGACGCGTTTGGTGGGCGGGGGTGAAGAGGAGAACGCTCCGGTGAGGGTGTATGATACGAGCGGGCCGTGGGGGGATCCGGATTATTCCGGGCAGGTGAGCGAGGGTTTGCCGGCGTTGCGCAAGGCGTGGATTCAGGGGCGTGGGGATGTGGAGGAGTATGAGGGGCGTGGGGAGCAGGCGTTGGACAACGGCTATCGGAACGAGGCGGATGCGGAGCGGGCGACTGGGGCGGACCGGAACCGGCTGGTGCGGTTTCCGCGTTTGGCGCGGCGGCCGTTGCGGGCGTCGGCGGGGCATCCGGTGACGCAGCTTTGGTATGCGCGGCAGGGCATTGTGACGCCGGAGATGGAGTATGTGGCGATTCGTGAGAATCAGGGGTTGGAGGCGATGCATGAGGCATGGGGGGACAAAGGGGCGCGCAACAGCCTGACCTTTCAGCATGCGGGGCAGGCTGGGGGGATTCAGATTCCGCGGGTGATTACGCCGGAGTTTGTGCGGGACGAGGTGGCGCGGGGGCGGGCGATTATTCCGGCGAACATCAATCATCCGGAACTCGAGCCGATGATTATTGGCCGGCATTTTCTGGTGAAGATCAACGCGAACATTGGGAATTCGGCGTTGGCTTCGGACATTGACCAGGAGGTGGAGAAGCTGCGGTGGTCGACGCGCTGGGGCGCGGACACGGTGATGGATTTATCGACTGGAAAGAACATCCATGCGACGCGGGAGTGGATTTTGCGGAACTCGCCGGTGCCGATTGGGACTGTTCCGATTTACCAGGCATTGGAGAAGGTGAACGGGAGGGCGGAGGATTTATCGTGGGATGTGTTTCGTGACACGCTGATTGAGCAATGCGAGCAGGGAGTGGACTACGTGACCATTCATGCGGGGGTGCTGTTGCGTTTTGTACCGATGACAGCGAAGCGCCTGACGGGGATTGTGAGTCGGGGTGGCAGCATTATGGCGAAGTGGTGTCTGGCGCATCATCAGGAGAACTTCCTTTACACGAACTGGGATGAGATCTGTGAGATCATGGCGGCGTATGATGTGAGTTTCAGCATTGGGGATGGTTTGCGGCCGGGGTCGATAGCGGATGCGAACGACGAGGCGCAGTTTGCGGAGTTGAAGGTGCAGGGGGATTTGACGCGTCGGGCATGGGACCGTGGGGTTCAGGTGATGAACGAGGGGCCCGGGCATGTGCCGATGCACATGATTCGGGAGAACATGGACAAGCAGCTGGAGTGGTGTCATGAGGCGCCGTTTTACACCTTGGGGCCGCTCACGACGGACATTGCGCCGGGGTATGATCATCTGACGAGTGCGATTGGCGCGGCGATGATTGGTTGGTATGGGACGGCGTTATTGTGTTATGTGACGCCGAAGGAGCATTTGGGTTTGCCGGACCGGGAGGATGTGAGGGAGGGCGTGGTGGCGTATAAGATTGCGGCGCATGCGGCGGATTTGGCGAAGGGGCATCCTGGTGCGCAGTATCGGGACAACGCGTTGAGCAAGGCGCGGTTTGAGTTTCGCTGGAACGACCAGTTCAACCTTTCGTTGGATCCGGAGAAGGCCCGGGCGTTTCATGATGCGACCTTGCCGCAGGACGGGGCGAAGAGTGCGCATTTTTGTTCGATGTGCGGGCCGCAGTTCTGCTCGATGAAGATTACCGAGGAGGTGCGGCAATATGCGGCGGCTCAGGGGGTTAGCGAGGATGAGGCTGTTCGGGTGGGGATGGAGAGCAAGGCGGCGGAGTATCGAGCGGGGGCGGAGTAGGGGGGTGATTTCGGTAATGGAACCCCGTGTCCCGAGGGGCGGGCGGTCATCAGTTTCTGCTTGGTACTGGGGACCGGGGTGGGTTTGAATCCGGCGCGCTTCCGCCCGGATCCCGGTGGGTTGGGCTGAGGTGTGATTCCCGGATGGCACAGG
This sequence comes from Verrucomicrobiota bacterium, assembly GCA_046047235.1. GTDB lineage: Bacteria > Verrucomicrobiota > Verrucomicrobiia > Limisphaerales > JAHDYP01 > JBMTVN01. The sequence goes on from JBJOII010000038.1 coordinate 4,424, forward strand.
CTTTAGATCAGATTTTTGTTCAGCTGAAGCACGCGGTGGTGGGGTATTTCCCTGCCACGTGGCAGCCTTGGATTTCGGTGGTGTTATCCATTGTGCCGATCCTGATGGTGTTTCCGTTGTTATTTGCGCTGACCACTGTGGTGGAGCGCAAGATGTTGGGGCGGATTCAGAATCGGTATGGTCCGAACCGGGTGGGTCCGTATGGGTTTTTGCAGTTTGCGGCGGATGGGATCAAGTCACTGACCAAGGAAGACATTGTGCCAATTGCGGCGGACCGGTTAGTGCATTTTCTGGCGCCGTTGGCGTTGCTGGTGCCTGTTTTGCTGTCGTATGCGGTGTTGCCGTTTGGTCGTGGGATGGTGATTTGGGATTTGGATGTGGGGGTGTTGTTTTTCTTCGCTGTGGGTGCCGCTTCGGAGTTGGCGGTATTCATGGCGGGGTGGTCGAGTCGCAACAAGTATGCGTTGTTGGGGGCGATGCGAGCGATTGCGCAGATGATCAGCTACGAGGTGCCGTTGATTTTGGGGGCGGTGGGGGTGGTTGTGGTGGTGGGGTCCTTGAATCCGGGGACGATAGTAGAGGCGCAGTCGGGTTACTGGGGTTGGGTTCCGCATTGGCATGTGTTTACGCCGTGGGGGTTTGCGGCGTTTATTGTATTTATGATATCGGCGGCGGCGGAGGCCAACCGGTCGCCTTTTGATATTCCTGAGGGGGAGTCGGAGATTGTGGCGGGATATTTCATTGAGTATTCCGGGTTCAAGTTCGCGTTGTTTTTCCTGGCGGAGTATTTGGGGTTATTTGCGATTTCGGGCATGGGGATCACCTTGTTTTTGGGTGGGTGGAATGCGCCGTTGCCGTGGCTGGCCTGGACGCCGTCGTGGTTCTGGTTTTTCGCGAAGCTGGTGGGGATTATCCTGATGTTCATCTGGGTTCGGGGGACGCTGCCTCGGATGCGGATGGATCAGCTGATGAATTTTGCGTGGAAGTTCCTGTTGCCCATGGCGTTGTTCGCCTTGATGGGGGCGGGTTTCTGGGTTCTGTTGGGGGCTGGATTGGCCAGGTGGGTGGTGGCGGGTCTTCTGGTGGTGTTGCCTTATTGGTTTTTGGGGCGTGGCCTGACCTTGGCTGCGGGGCGTGGGCGTCGGAAATATCGTTTGGCGGACTAGTTTGGTGGAAGCGGATGAACGTAGCAGTGATCATCTTAGGGTTGTTGACCGTCGGTTCGGCGGTGGCTGCGATGTCTCTGCGGAACATGGTTCACTGTTTACTTTGGCTGGTGGTGACCTTTGTGGGGCTGGCGGGTTTGTATCTGGCATTGTCGGCGACGTTTTTGGCGGTGACGCAGGTTCTGGTGTATTTGGGTGCGGTGGCGATTTTGATGGTCTTTGCGATCATGCTGACCCGTGGGGGGATGGGGGTGGATGGCAAGGTTTTACTGGCGGGGTCATGGGTTGCTGGTGTGGGGATTTCGTTGTTGGTATTTGGGGGGTTAGCGAGCGTGATGGGCGCGGCGCCGGGTGGGGGGAAGGCTGTTTTTGAAGAGCCTGCGGTGCGGGAGGTGGGTGAGGCGTTGCTGACGACTCATGTGGTGCCGTTGCAGGCGATTGCGTTGTTGTTGACCGGGGCGTTGATAGGCGGGGTGGTGTTGGCGATGGCGGAGTCGCAGATCCGATCCGGGGCGGGGAAGGAATCGAGAGGGAAGGAGGGGGCGTGATGGATACCTTTCATGGATGCCTGATGATTTCGGCGATGCTTTTTGCCGTGGGTTTGGGGGGGGTGTTGACGCGTCGGAACGCGATTTTGGTTTTGATGGGGATTGAGTTGATGTTGAACGCGGCGAACCTGAGTTTTGTGACTTTTTGGAGGTTTGGGCCGAATGCAGAGAGTCTGGATGGTTTGATGTTTGCGGTTTTTGCGGTAGCGATTGCGGCGGCTGAGGCCGCGATTGGTTTGGCATTAGTGATTGTGGTGTATCGGCATTTCCGGACGGCGGATGTGGCGGCTTTGGATCGATTGAAAGGGTAGCAGGAGTTTCATGGCGGACCTACTTTGGCTCATTCCCGTTTTACCGTTGCTAGCAGCTGCGGTGACGGCCCTGTTTCCGCGGGCGCTGAAGCGTCAGGCGGCGTGGGTTGCCATTGGTTCGATGTCGATCTCCTGTTTGATTGCCTTGGGGGCGTTGGTGGAGGTGATGCGGGCGCAGGGGGACCGGGTTTTTGTGGGTGGTTTTGACTGGTTGTCTTTGGGGCAGGCCACCCTTCGGTTGGGCTGGGTGTTGGATCCGTTGTCGGGTGCGATGCTGGCGATGGTGACCTTTGTGGGGTTGCTGATCTTCATTTACAGCACGGGGTATATGGCGGAGGACGAGAACTACGGGAGGTTCTTCTGTTTCCTGTCGCTATTTGCGGCGGCGATGCTGGGGTTGGTTTTGGCGAACAGCTTGTTGCTGATGTTCATTTGTTGGGAGCTGGTGGGGTTGGCTTCCTATTTATTGATTGGTTTTTGGTATCAGCGGCCGGCGGCGGCGGCGGCGGCAAAGAAGGCATTCTTAGTTACGCGGATTGGCGATCTGGGGTTTCTGGTGGGGATGGCGTGGTGGTATGGGGAAGTGGGGACCCTGTTATTTTATGATCGGGGTGGGGGGTGTTTGGAGCCGGCGGCGATTGCGCAAGTGGCGGGTTCGATGACGCCGTGGGGTTGGAGTGTGGCTACGGGCATTGGGCTGCTGTTGTTGTGTGGTGCGGTGGGCAAGTCGGGTCAGGTTCCGTTGCATGTCTGGTTACCGGATGCGATGGAGGGTCCGACGCCGGTGAGTGCTTTGATCCATGCGGCCACGATGGTTGCGGCGGGTGTGTTTATGGTGGCGCGGGTTTATCCGTTGATGGAGGTCGTTCCTGGAGGGGGTGAGGGGGTATCGACAGTGTTGACGGTGGTGACGTGGTTGGGGGCGATCACGGCGTTGTTTGCGGCGTTGATTGCGGTGGGGCAGAGTGACATTAAGCGGATCCTGGCTTATTCCACTGTTTCGCAGTTGGGCTACATGTTTGTGGGTTTGGGCACGGGAGGGGTGGCGGTGGGCTTCTTCCACTTACTGACGCATGCTTTCTTCAAGGCGCTGCTGTTTCTTGGCGCGGGCTCGGTGATTCACGGTTGTCATCACGAACAGGACATCCGGAACATGGGCGGGTTGCGCCGGATGATGCCGGTGACCTTTTTGACCTATGCGGTGGGCATGTTGGCTTTGGCTGGTTTTCCGTTGTTTTCCGGTTTTTGGAGTAAGGATGCGATTTTGCATTCGGCGCACGGTTGGGGTGTGTCGTCCCTGCCGTTCTGGATGGTGTTGGTGGGGGCGGGGTTGACGGCGTTTTACATGAGCCGGCAGGTATTTGAGGTATTTTATGGGGAGTTTCGGGGGAGCGGTCATGGGCATGGTGAGGTGAAGCCGCATGAGAGTCCGGCGGTGATGACGCGGCCGTTGCAGGTGTTGGCTGTGTTTGCATTGTTGCTGGGTTTTCTGGGGACGCCATTTTGGCCGGCTTTTCAGCATTTTATGGGTGACCACGGGGATCATGGTTCCATGGGCGGGGTATTGGTAATGATGTTGGTTTCCGTGCTAATGGTTGCGGTGGGGTTGGGTTTGGGATGGTTGCTGTATGGTTTACAGACGCGTCGGTCTGCGAAGGACGATGATCCCTTGCAATCGTGGTTTGCGGGTGTGTTCCGGGTTTTGGAGAACAAGTTTTGGGTGGACGAGTTATATGAAGCGACCGTGGTGTCGTGGGTGCAGCGGTTGGCTCGGGCCTGGCGCTGGGTGGATGCCGTGATTTTGGAGGGACTTGTGGCGGCTGTGAGTTATTTGGCTGTGGGATTGGCCTGGGTGAACCGGTTGGTGGATGAGTATGGCATCAACAAGGGTTTTGATGGGGGTTGTGAGGGGATGCGGTCTGGGGGTGGACGGTTGGCCGGGTTGCAGGATGGCCGGGTGCACACGGCGTTGAGGGCATTGGCGCTTGCGTTTGCCGTTTTGGTTTTGCTGCTGACATGGGGGTGTGCGTCATGAGCGGGGTGCCCTGGTTGACTTTGCTGGTATTGGCCCCTTTTTTTGGCGGGATCATGGTCATGGGGTTGGACCGGGCGCGTGCTGAGTTGGCGCGGCGTCTGGCATTGGGGGTGAGTGGGGTGTCGGCTTTGCTGGCGCTCAGTGTTGCGGCGAGTTTTGATCCTGCGCAGGGTGGCATTCAATTGGTGGAGAAGCATGTTTGGGTGCCTGCATTGGGTGTGGACTACTATTTGGGTGTGGACGGTTTGGGGTTGGCGATGGTGCTGCTGGCGGCGTTGTTGGTACCCATGGCGTTGTGGGTGGCGCGTCCGGTGGAGGATCGTGTTCCGTTGTTTCAGGGTCTGGTTTTGCTGTTGCAGGCGGGGTTGTTCGGGACCTTCACCGCACTCAATTTCTTCCACTGGTTTTTGTTTTGGGAGTTGAGTTTGGTTCCGGCGTTTTTCCTGATCAAATTCTGGGGAGGCGCGGGCAGGTCCAGGGCAGCGACGCAGTTTTTTGTGTATACCATGGGGGGCAGCGTTGCGATGTTGCTGGCATTTGTGGCTTTGTTCCTGGCGACGGGGACGATGGATTTGATGGGGTTGGCCGGGATGGCGTCGGATGGGCGATTGGAGCAGTTGGTGGGGGCCAGGTTGGCGTGGGGAGGTTTATCTCCGGCTGGCATGATGCAGTTATTGTTCTTGGCCTCATTGTTAGCGGTGGCGGTGAAGGTGCCGATGATGCCGTTTCACACGTGGCTGCCGGCGACCTATTGTGAGGCGCCGACTGCAGTGACGATGTTGTTGACCGGGGCGATGTCGAAGATGGGGGTGTATGCGTTGTTGCGGTTGGTGATGCCGATTTTTCCGGAAGCGATGCGGGAGTGGCAGACGCCCTTGTTGGTATTGGCATTGCTGACTGTGGTGGGAGGTTCCGTGTTGGCGCTGGTGCAGAAGGATTTGAAGCGGCTACTGGCGTATTCGTCAGTGAACCACTTGGGGTATTGTTTGCTGGCGGTGTTTTGTGTGGCGGGAGTGGCGAGTGGGGAGCAGGGAGTGGAGCATCGGACTGCGGCTTTGAGTGGCGTGGTTTTGCAGATGTTCAACCATGGTTTGACTGCGGCGACCTTGTTTGCGTTTGTGGCCTTTTTGGAGCGGCGCGGGTTGACTGGGGAGATGATGCAGGTTGGAGGGTTGCGGGCGGTGGCGCCGGTCTTCACTGGTTTGATGGGGGTGGCGTTATTTTCCTCGTTGGGTTTGCCCGGGTTGAACGGGTTTGTGGGTGAGTTTTTGATTTTCAAGGGTGTGGTGGGGATGTCGGGGTGGGCTGCCTTGGTGGCGGCGCCGGCCTTGCTGTTTACTGCGGTGTTTATTTTGACGTGGATACAGCGGGTGTTTTTGGGGCCGGTGCGATTGCCGGAGGGTGGTTTTGAGGGATTGACGATGCGGGAGCTGGTGGTCGTGGGGCCGGCGATTGGATTGATGTTTTTGTTGGGTATTTGGCCACAGGCTTTCGTGGGGTGGTTTAATGAGACCGTGGTGGTTTGGGTGAAGCAGTGGCCCTGGTGACAAGCATGACCTTGGACTGGACCATTTATATTTCGTTTTTGGGAGCGGCACTATTGCTGTGTATCCCAAGGCTTGGTGTGCGTGCCGTGCGCGGGATTGCGCTGGGTACGGTGCTGGCTGGTTTGGGGGTTGGCGTGGGCGAGGCCTTGCGTTTTCCGGGTGGTGGAGATTTGGTTCGCTTGGTGCAGGTGCCGTGGGTGCCGGCTTTGGGCTTTGAGTTTCATCTGGCGGCGGATGGCATCAGCATGGCGATGGTGGTGTTGACCGGGTTGGCTGCGGTGGCGGGCGTGTTGTTTTCGTGGAATGTGCGGGATCGGGTCAGGGAGTTCTTCATTTTCTTTCTGGTGATGATTGGGGCTACCTACGGGGTATTCCTGAGTTTTGACCTGTTTCTTTTCTTTGTGTTTTACGAGGTGGTGATCATTCCCAAGTATTTCCTGATCGCGATTTGGGGGTCTACGCGGCGGGAGTATGGGGCGATGAAGCTGGTGCTTTATTCTGCGGTTGGGGGTGCGTTGGTGTTGGCGGGGCTGGCTGTGGTTTATGTTCAGGGCGGGGCTTCGACCATGGATTTGTCGCTGCTTTCGGCGAAAGCGATCCCGGTGGGGGTGCAGTCGTGGCTGTTTCCTTTGTTGTGCGTGGGTTTTGGGATTTTGGCGGGTTTATGGCCCTTTCACACTTGGGCGCCGACAGGTCACGTGGCTGCGCCGACTGCGGCTTCGATGTTGTTAGCCGGGGTGGTGATGAAGCTGGGGGCTTACGGCATTTTGCGGGTGGCGATTCCGTTGTGTCCTGAGGGGTGGGAGGCGTGGGCGCCGGTGTTCGGGGGGTTATCAGTGACGGGGATTGTGGTGGGCGCGTTTATTGCGTTGGCCCAGCGTGATTTCAAATTTGTGATTGGCTATTCGAGTGTTAGTCACATGGGTTTTGTTTTGCTGGGTTTGTTTTCCTTGAGCGCGACGGGTTTGAGTGGCGCGGTGATGCAGATGTTTTCCCATGGTGTGATTGCGGGTCTGCTGTTCGCGGTGGTGGGGCGGATGGTATATGACCGGGCGCACACGCGGGATTTGGAGGATTTGTCGATTTTGGGGCTGGGGCGGGTGTTACCGTTTGCGGGTGTGACGTTTGCGATTGCGGCGCTGGCATCGATGGGGTTGCCGGGATTTAGCGGCTTTGTGGCTGAGTTGCAGGTTTTGGTGGGGGCATGGGAGCGTTTTGCGGGTTATGCGTTTTTGGCGGGTGTGGGCATTGTGTTGGGTGCGGGGTATTCCTTGCGTGCTTTGCAGAAGTCGTTTTATGCGGAGGAACAGGCTGGGGAGGGTGAGGTTGGGGTGCGGGTGGAGAAGTTTGATCCGATTACTGTGCCGGAGCGTTTGGGTGCGGTGCTGTTAATTTCTGTGAGTCTGGTGGTGGGCTTGTATCCTCGTGTTTTGCTGGACTGGATTGTTCCGGCGCTTGAGGGCGGTTTCTTTGCGAGGGTGAGGGAGGTGATGCTGCCATGACGGGTTTTGATTATTTGAGTGTGGTGAAGCTGGCGCTGCCTGAGTTGGTGGTGTCGGTGACCCTGTTGCTGGTGCTGGTGGCTGACCTGACGATTATGCGGGGGTCGGGTCTGAAGGACCGGCGGTATTTGGGGGCGGGTTTAGTGACTGCGGGTTGTCTGGTGGCGGTTGTTTTGTTGGGGACGGGGGAGGGTGTGGTTCGGTTGGGGTCGATGTTGGTAACCGATCCGGCGACGAGGCTGGTTCAGGTGGCGATGTTGGTGCTGACCATTGGGGCGGCGTGGGTTTCGGTTGATGACGAGTCGTGCCGGTTTGTCGGTGAATATTTTGCGCTGCTGTTACTGGCGGCGGTGGGGATGTTGTTGCTGGTGGCGACAGAGCATTTGCTGATGATCTTCCTGTCGTTGGAGATGGTGAGTCTGGCGTTGTATGTCCTGGTGGGGATACGGAAGGAGAGCATGCGATCGGCTGAGGCGGCGCTGAAGTTTTTCCTGTTTGGGAGTGTGGCGTCGGCGTTTGCGTTGTTTGGTTTGAGTTTGGTTTATGGTGCAACCGGGTCGTTGGAGTTGCGGGGGATTGCGGCGGCGACGGAGGGGCAGAGTTTGGGTGGTTTGTTGGCGGTGGCGTTGGTGATGGTGATGATGGGTTTCGGGTTCAAGGTGGCGGCTGTACCGTTTCATTTATGGGCGCCGGACACCTATGAGGCGGCGCCTACGGCGAGTGCGGCATTTATTGCTTCCGGGTCCAAGGTGGCTGGTTTTGTGGTTTTGGCGAAGTTCCTGATTGTGGGATTTGGATCTGTGGCGGGCCGTGGTGGCTGGGGGGATTGGCAGGCGGGATGGGTGCCATTGTTGGCGGTGCTGGCGTTGTTCTCGATGTTATTGGGGAATCTGGCTGCTCTGGTGCAGCGGGACGTGAAGCGGTTGCTGGCGTATTCTGCGGTGGCTCAGGCGGGGTATGTCCTGGTGGGGTTGGCGGGCAACAGTGCGTGGAGCGCACCGGCGGTGATTTATTATGCGGTGACCTATGCGGCGGGGGCGTTGGGTTCTTTTGCGATCCTGGGTGTGGTGGAGGACGAGGAGGGGCGGGTGCCTTTGGAGAGTCTGGCGGGGTTGAGTCGTCGGGCGCCGTTGATGGGGGGGGCGCTGCTGGTGTTTATGTTGTCGATGGCTGGGATGCCGCCGTTGGCGGGTTTTTATGGGAAGTTCACCTTGTTTGCGGGGGCGGTGGCGGCGGTGCCTGGGCAGGGTTTGTTGTGGTTGGTGATTATCGGAGTATTTCTCAGCGCGGTTTCCCTGTATTACTACCTGTTGGTGTTGAAGCAGGCCTTTGTGGTGGCTGCTCCTGAGTCGGTTGAGGTGCGCAAGCCGGGCGGGGTTGTGCAGGTTGTGGTGGGGGTGCTCGCGTTGGTGGTGGTGGTATTGGGGTGTTGTCCGCAATGGTTGGTACAACCTGTGACGGAGGGGTTGCGCGCTGCGGGGTGGTAGGACACATATAGAACGGTTTTATGCGCACCGTTCTACATTGGTTTCGTCGGGATTTACGGGTCACGGACAACACAGCGTTGAGCGAGGCGGCTCGACGAGCTGAGCGGGTGATTCCGGTTTTTATTTTGGAGGATGCACTGCGCACGGGTCCGGATGTTGGGGCATCGAGGTTGGCCTTTCTCTTTCAGTCGTTGGAGGTCCTGCGTAAGAACCTGGGAGTATTGGGGTATCCGCTGGTGGTGCGTCGGGGGAGGAGCATGGAGGTTTTGCCGGAGCTGGTAAGGGAACTTGGGGCGGAGGCAGTTTTTACCAACAAGCGTCCGGAGCCGTATGCCCAGTCGAGGGATGAGAAGCTGTTTGCGGAGCTGAACCGGATGGGGGTGGGCTATGAGGTGTTCAAGGATGCGGTGGTGTGGGAAGACCAGGAGATCCTGACGCAGGCTGGCAAGCCATTCACCGTGTTCACGCCATATTCGCGGGCATGGAAGCAGCGGTCGATTCCGGCGCCACGGCCGAAGTTGAGAGCCGCGACCTGTGAGTTTGGCCAGATCAGGTCGGAAGAGATTCCGACGGATCCGGCGGAGTGGGGACATCCCTTGAAGCAGACCCTGCCTGCGGCGGGGGAGCGGGCTGCGCTGGAGGCGTTGCGGAGCTTCATGGCGGGGCCGGTTTTGAGGTATGGCGAGGCGCGCGACTTTCCGGCGGTTGAGGGTACATCGCAACTGTCGCCGCATTTGCGGACCGGGACGATAGGGATTCGGACGGTCCTCGCAGCGCTGGGCAAGGCACGTGAGGGCGCGGACGCAGCGGGTCAGAAGTCGTGTGATGTTTATTTATCCGAACTGATCTGGCGGGAGTTTTACCAGCAGGTGTTATCGAATCATCCGCATGTGTTGAAGGGGGCGTTTCGGCCGGAGTATGACCGGTTGGAGTGGAGTGATAACCGGGAGCATTATCAGGCGTGGTGTGAGGGGCGGACGGGGTATCCGATTGTGGACGCGGCGATGCGTTGTTTGAACGCGACCGGGACGATGCACAACCGGTTACGAATGATTGTGGCGATGTTTCTGACGAAGGACCTGATGTTGAACTGGCAGTGGGGGGAGCGGTATTTCATGCAGCAACTGGTGGATGGTGATCTGGCAGCGAATAATGGTGGATGGCAATGGAGTGCGGGGACAGGGACGGATGCGGCGCCGTATTTCCGGATTTTTAATCCGGTGAGCCAGGGGGAGAAGTTTGACCCGGATGGGGTGTTCGTGAAGCGGTGGGTTCCGGAGTTGGAGAGTGTGCCGGCGAAGTATGTGCATCGGCCCTGGGAGCTGGGGCTGGGTTTCCGGATGACGCGCTATGTAGAGAGGGTGGTGCTGCATGAGGTGCAGCGGCCGAGGTGTCTGGCCATGTTTAAGGCCGTTCGAGTCCCGCCCGGCGGGCAGGACACGAAGGGCTGATGGGGGGGCGCGAATGGATGAAAAGCGGCGTGAGTGCAGTTTTTTGCAGGGCTGTGGTTTGGGACCGCGAATGGGCGCTAATTAACGCGAATGGTGGGGCTTGAGGTGAAGTGGAAGGCTGTGCAGAGGTGAATGATGCATGCAGATCGAGGAGGGGTTGAATGCCGGTATGTGGGGGAGTCCCGAAAGACGGAAACTCCGAAACACCGTTGGGGTCAGGGGGGCGAGTAAACGGTGAAGGTGACGGGGGTATTGGTGATGGGGTTGGGATAGATCCAGAGGTGGCGGGAGTTGGTGTCGTAGTGCCAGTGGGTGTTTGGGGTGAGGGTTGTGGAGTTTTGGGTGATGAAGGTGGGTGGGGTGGTTTGTTGGATGCGTAGGATGGAGTTGGTGGGTTGGCCGGATAGCGTGATTTCGAGTTGGGGGTTGTGTGTGGTGGAGATCGTGGTGGTGTTGGTGGTGTGGTGATGATGGAGGGTGAATGTATTGGTTTTGCCGGGGTAGATGGCGAGTGTGAGGTGGTTGGCGGAGTTGGTGGTGCCGAAGCCGGAGTAGGGGCGGGAGACCTGCAGTGGGAGGATGGCGCCTTCACGGATGAAGGCGGGGTATTCATTGAGGGGGAAGGTTTGGGTGATTTGGGTGGGGCCGGTGAGGAGTTCGGTATCGTTGAAGAGGTAGCGCCATTGGCCGGGGGGCAGGTGGATTGTGTTGCTGAGGTTATCGCGGTAGATGGGGGCGATGAGGATGTCATTGCCGAGGAGGTAGTGGTAGCGTCCTGGGGTGGGCCGCATGAGTGGGGGGGCGCCGTGGTGGGCCTTGACGATCTGGGTGTAGAGGTAGGGGACGAGTTCCGTGTGCAGCCAGGCGAACTTGCGGATGATCTCGAGTTCCTCGGCAGAGCGGAGCCAGAGGCGACGTTCGCCATGGCCGCCGTTGAGGAAGAGACCGGAGAAGCAGGCGAACTGTGCCCAGCGGATATAGAGTCGGGGTGGGATGGGGTGTCCACCGTGGTAGCCGCCGATGTCGGAGCCGACGACTGAGTAGCCGCGTTGGGCGCTGAGGAGGATGTCGCGGATGGCGGCTTCGAAGCCGCGTCCGCGGAAGGATTTGAAGGCGAGGTCTTCCTGTGTGGAGGGGTCCTGGCCCAGGGATTCTTCCGTTTGCCAGGTATGGGTGCGGTCACCGATCCAGGTGACGGGGGCGGCGTCGAGCGGGGCGAAGCCTTCAGGGTGGGCGATGGGGGTATCGATGGCGCGGATGAGCGTGATGAAGTCGGGGTTTTGGGTGAGGCCGTGCTGGTATTCGTGGCGGGCATAGAGGTCCATGTAGCCGCGGGTGGTCATCCAGCCTTGATGGGTTTGCTGGTAGGGGATGGGGAAGCGTTTGAGTAGTCTGGAGGAGAAGAAGGTGTCGGTGCCGTCGAGTTTCCAGCCATCGATACCGAGGTCGAAGGCTTGCTGTTGCATGGAGTGCCACCAGTTGAGGGCCTGGGGGTTGGAGTAATCGAGGAGGGCGCCGTAGCCTTTCCACCATTTGAACTGGAACCCGTTGCCTGCGAGGTAGCCGTTGGTGCGAGCGATTTCGAACCAGTTGGGGTCGGTGGTGATGGCGGTGTCTTTATTGGTGGAATTGACCATGCAGGTCATCCAGAGCACGACGCGGTAGCCTTGGTCCTGGAGGCTGGGGAAGAACGTTTCGGGGTAGCGGTTGGTATCGAGTTGGAAATCGTTGTAGCGGGTGCTCCATGGGCTATCGATGAGGATGGTGCGGGCGGGGATGTCGTGGGCGGCGTAGCCTTCGAGCAATTCTGTGACGGCTTGGGCGGTATTGATGTCATCTTCCCAGAGCCAGCATTCGAGGGCCCAGGGTGGGGTGATGGGGGTGCGGGTATGGCGTTGGGCATTGAAGGGCATGCCCCAGAAGGGGAGGATCCAGAGGAAGTAGACTGCGAGGATGAGCAGGGTGAGGCTGGAGAGGAGAGCGAGGAGGAGGAGGCGAAGTGGTTTTCTTCGCGGGATTTTCATGGGGTTGGTGGTTAGTCGAGAGCGGGTTTCGGTTGGATCAGGTGGGGTTCCTCACTGATAGCGGAGAGCAGGGTAGTGGGGATTTGGATATCCAGTTGGACATTGAGGCCGATGTGGTCGGAGAGGGGGCTGTGGGTTCCCTGGGGGACGAAGGGGTGGGTTTGGGCGGTGACGGCGAGCTGTTGGTGTTTGGTATGGAGGAAAGCGTAGTCGAGAGTGCAGGCGGGGTCGGAGGGGTGGTTGCTACCGAGGTAAGTGATCAGGTGGGGGTTGGGGTGTTTGGAGGTGAGGTCTTCGCCGAAGTGGTGGACGAGCAGGGCGTAGGCTGGGCTATCGGGGGTGCAATTGAAGTCGCCGGCGACGATATCGGCGATCTGGTTATCGTTGGCGTTTTGCACCCATTGGGTGAGTTCGTGGATTTGGGCGATACGCGTGGGGTTGGGTGGGCCGGACTGGAGGTGAACGTTCCAGAGGTTGAGCGTGTGGCCGGACTGGAGGTCGATGGTGATTTTGAGGGCGCCTTTTTGGACGATTGAATCGGGGAGGCGCACTTTTTTGAAGGGGTAGAATTTGGCTTCGAGGATGGGGTGGCGGGAGAGGCAGACGAGGCCGCTGCGTTGGAAGAAGCAATCGGGTTGCTGGTAACCGGCGGCGGACCAGGAGGTATTTTGGGGGATGGCGGAGAGGGAGGCGGTGGACCAGGCTTCCTGGAGGAAGATGAAGTCGGGTTGGAGTTGCTCGATTTCTGTTGCGATATCGGCGTAGCGGGAGGGGGGGGCGCCGTTCATCCAGGCGGGGAGGCCCCAGATGTTATAGATGAGGAGCTGGAGGTTGGTGGAGGTCGTTGGGTTGGCGTGGTGGGTGGGTGGGTGGGGTGGGTTCCAGGCGCGGATGGTATGGGGGTTAGGGTTACGGCAGCCGGTGGTGAGGAGCAGGGAGGGGAGCCAGAGCAGCAGGATGGCTCTGGCTGCGGTGGCGGTGGCGGACCTGATCTGCTGGAGCAGTGACGACATTCCCATACAACGGTTGGCGATTAAACCGTTTGAAGCAGGGAATGTATAGGTGAACTCGCGGCGGAGGTGGTGTGACGTTTTGGTGTCGGTTCACCCGAGTGATTTGCGTCGGTTCAGTTCACTGACCTGGGTATTGAGTGTCCAGTAGTCGTAGAGGACGCCGACGAGGAGGAGGCCTCCGGTCAGGAGGTAGATGATAGCGGTGCCCCATTTACCCATGTAGAGGCGGTGGATGCCGAAGATGCCGAGGAAGGTGAGGAGGATCCAGGAGACTGAGTAATCGATCGGTCCGGGGTTGAAGCGGTATTCGGCGGTGCGTTCCATCCAGGGGATGAGGAAGAGGTCGATGATCCAGCCGATGCCGAAGAGGCCGAGAGTAAGGAACCAGATGGTTCCTGAGATGGGGCGGCCGAAGTAGAAGCGGTGTGAGCCGGTGAATCCGAAGATCCAGGTGAGGTAACCGATGAGTTTGCTATGAGTATCGGGGCGTGCGGGCATGGTTGAGCGTTGTCGGGGGGTAGGACACGCCGGGGTGGGGGGAAGTTGCAGAAAGGTTTAGGGGACGAAGAGTTGTCCTTGTTGGAGGCAGGCGGCGAGTTGGCGGTAGGTGTTGCGGAGTTGTGGGGCGGAAGGTTTAGGGCCGGTGTGTTGGAGGATACGGGAGGCGAGGGGGCCGGCTTGGGTTTGGATTTCGGCGGCGGGGCGCCACCAGGCGTTGTTGGGGGCGAGGTCGTGGAGCAGGTGTTGGAGAGTTTGGCCGACGGAGGGGTTGGATTTGGAGGGGAGGCCGAGTGCGTTACGGATGGCGGGGGAGGTGATTTTGGCGCGGGGGCCCAGGCGGATGGTATCCTGGAGGAGGGATTTGAGGTGTGAGCCGGGTACGCGCAGTTGTTGTTGGAGGGTGGATCGACTGTGGAGAGTGAGGGCTTTGAGGATTTCTACGAGGAACGCGACGATGGCGAGGTCGGCTTGGGGGCATTCCTGGACATCGAGCACGCGGACTTCGATGGTATTGCGGCAGAAGCGGGCGATGGCTCCACGGGCGTTGGTCCATTCCGGTTCGAGGATGTTGTCCGGGTCGAAGGGGTGGACGGCGCGTTGGATACGGTTGAGGATGCGTTTTTGGTAATCGGCGGGGGAGGTGATGGCTTCGGGGATGACGCCATTGGTGACGGCGGGGATGCGGTCGCAGTTATGTTGGTAGACGTGGAGTCGGGTATCGAGGCGGGGTGATTTCCTGCCATCGACGAAGGGGGAGCTGGCGGCGAGGGCGGGGAGGAGCGGGAGTGTGAGGCGGATGGCGGAGTGGAGCTGGGAGAATTCCGTATCGTTGGCGAAGGGGAGGTTGAGGTGGACGGACTGGAGGTTGGTCCAGCCGTGGCCTTTGCAGCTAAAGATACGGTCGAAGCAGGCGTAGATATCGGCGCAGTCGTGGGGCCAGAGTTTACTTTCCTTGTGGGGGTTCATCCACGGGTGCATGGCCGTGGGGAGGAGTTGGCTATGGAGGGGTTGGAGGAGCTGGTTGACGTGTTGGATCTCAGTTTGGAAGAGGTTGGGCAGGTGGTCTAGTTTAGGGGTGGGGCGGCCGGTTTTGAACTCGATGACATGGAGGGCGAGTTCATTGGACCATTCGATTAGGCCGCGGGAGGAGACATCGGATTGGATGTGGCCGGTTTCGCGTTGGATGAGTTGGTCGGCGATGGTTTGGATATTGAGCGTCCGGTGATGGACGATCATGTATTCCAGTTCGACGCCGAAGCGTTGGAAGAGGGGGTAGGATGGGGGTTTCACGTCGAGAGGCGGCCGACCATGCGGGCTTCTATGCGGCGCTGGAAGGATTCGATGACACGTTCGTAGAGGGTGTTACGGAGGAGTTTATCTTCGACGCCGTGATCGATGCTGGGGTTGTCGTTGACTTCGATGACGAAGCTACGGCCTTTGACTTCCTTGATATCGACGCCGTAGAGGCCATCGCCGATGAGGTTGGCGGCTTTGAGGGCGGTTTGGACGACGCGGGTGGGGGCGAGTTCGATGGGGAGCGTTTCGAATTCGCCGGTGTGGTCGTCGTGTCCGGCGAGGGCGTTGTTATAGATTTGCCAGTGGTTACGGGCCATGAAGTATTTGCAGGCGTAGAGGGGTTTGCGGTCGAGGACGGCGATACGCCAATCGAAGTCGGTGCGGATGAATTCCTGGGCGATGAGGAGGTCGGAGTCTTCGAGGAGCTGGTCGACTTTGGCGAGGTATTCCTCTTCGGTTTCGACTTTGACGACGCCGAGGGAGAAGGAGGAGTCGGGTTGTTTGAGGATGATGGGGAGGCCGAGTTTGGCGAGGACCTCTTTGATATTATCGCGGTGGAGGATTTCGGTGATGGGGGTGGCGATTTTGTGGCGGTCTAGGAGTTCGGCGAGGAAGACCTTATTGGTGCAGCGGACGATGGATTCCGGGTCATCGATGACGACGAGGCCTTCGGCTTCAGCTTTGCGGGCGAAGCGGAACGTGTAGTTATCGACGGCGGTGGTGGCGCGGATGAAGAGGGCGTCGAATTCGGCGATGCGGCCGTAGTCGTCCTTGTCGATGAACTCGACTTCGAAGTCGAGGCGGTCGGCGGCGTCGGCGAAGCGTTGGAGGGCCTTGGTGTCGGAGGGTGGTGTGGCGTCGGATTTATCGGCGAGGATGGCGAGGCTATTGGGGGGTGGGGTTTTGCGGGTGGGGTGGGGGCGGTGGCGGGAGAAGTAATCCGAGGCGAACTGGACTACTGCTGCCATGTGGGATTCGGGGATATCGTTGGCGGAGATGGCGGAGAGGCTATGGAGCTGCCATTGGTCATCCTCGTTTTTGCTGAACTGGACGCGGAGGAGGGGTGCGGGGAAGAGGTTAAAGATCTGGCGGCTGAGGCGGTCGTATTGTGGGGAGAGGTTTTTACTGAAGTAGATGGAGAGCGTGAATGTTTTTCCTTGGAGGCGGTGGAGGGATTTTTGGATGAGGTCGTCGAGGTCGCTGGAGATGGTGCGGGAAATGGATTGGAAGCGGAGGTCCTGGAGAGTGGAGATACGCGGCATGGGTTTATGGCCGCGGGCTTCGGCGAGGAGGGAGACGTAGTAGCCGATACTTTGGTAGCGGTAGGAGCGGCAGAGGTTAAAGACTCTGCAGTGGCGGAGGGTGGAGAAGCGTTCTTCGGTGAGGTATTGGCGGGCGGACACGACTTCCACGCCTGGTACCCGAATGGGCCACCGATCCGGTACATTGACGACGAAAAGGACGCGAGCCATTAGTGGGCTTTCGATTTGGGTGAGACGATCAGGAGGTTGCCATCGTAAGTCAAGACCCCCAAGAGGATAGCGTTGAGGAGGCGGTCCATGGGGACGTGGTAGAGGCGTCGTGGGGAGAGGGGGTTTTTCTGGTAGGGATCATTCACGGTGACGCGGCGGCGTTTGGCCTGGTAGCCGCTGAGGATGACGAAGTGGCCGAGTGGGGCGCCTTCGATGTCGTCGTCGCGACCGGTTTCGGGGTCTTCGCGGCAGATATGGTAGAGGTGGGTGGCGCTGAGGCCGGCGAGGATGGGGGTTTCGCGTTGGAGGTAGCGACGGATGAGGGGGCCGGTGAGGTCTTCGAAGCGGACTTTACCGTCGGCTTCGACGAAGCGGAGGTAGGCTTCGGCGGCGGTGCGGCGTTTGCCGCGGGAGCGGGCGGCTTGGAGGGCGAGTTTGGCGCGGATATCGACGGAGGGTTGGAACCAGGTGGGGTCGATGACGCGGAGGTTGGAGGAATAGAGGACGGCATCGTAGCCTCGCTGGAGGGCGTGGAGGCCGAGCATGACGCCGAGGGTGCCGCCGGTTTCGAGGCTGGGGATTTGGTCGATAACTGTTTGGAGGGCGATATCGTCTCCGTAGTAGGCGTAGACTGCGTGGAGGCAGGTTGGGCCGCAGGAGGTATCGGTGGGTTGGGCCTGAAGGGGTACATTCAGGGCGATTTTCTTTTTAGGGATGCCGCGGCTCATAGGCGGTTGGTTATGGGGGATGGGCTCCGGTGGTGGCGGAGCGGGGGGGTGGCTTCAACGGGTGGAGCTACTGACTTGGAAATCGCGTTTCCAGTGTAGAGTTTGGGTGCCGAGGAGTTGTCCGACGGGGACGATGGAGTAGCCTTCTTTTTGGGCGTGGCGGATGACGGCTTCGGCGAGTTCGAAAGATTTGGTGCGGTTACGGCCGCCGTCGTGGAAGAGGAGGATGGCGCCGGGGCGGACGGCCTTGAGGTAGCCCGGGAGGAGTTTCGGTGCGGGGTCGGGTTGCCAATCGGCGCCGTAGGTCCAGTTGACGAGGGCGTAGCCCATTTCGCGGGCGGCGGTTTTGATCCAGGGGCGGTCGATGCCGTGGGGCATTCGGCAGAGGGTTGGGGGAGTGCCGGTGATTTTAGTGATGGTTTGGTGGGTTTCCTGCATATCCGCGACGAGGTCACGGGTGGCTTTGGATTCTGCGGCGGAGGCGGATTGCGAGGCGGAGAGTTTTTTGAGGTGTTGGGCGTAGTTAATGTGGGACGTGGTATGGGAGGCGATTTCGTGTCCGCGTTTGTTGATATCGCGGAGGGTGTCCTGTCGGGTTTGGGCCGCTTCACCGAGGACGAAGAACGTGGCTTTGACGTGATAGCGGTCGAGGATTTCGAGGAGTTTTGGGGTTTCGGGGCCGGGGCCGTCGTCGAAGCTGATGGCGAGGGTTTTTTGGTCAGCGGAGCCGCGGGTATAGAGTTTGCCGGGTTCGGGGCTGGCGGTGGACGTGGTTGGGGTGGACCCGACGAGTAAGCAGACGAGGGTGAGCAGCAGTGGCGATAAGCATCGCGACATGGGGGGGTGTTTTACGACAGTTTTAGCAGGAATCAAGAGGCTTTGCGGAATTCCTTTGGGGATCAGCGTTGGGGTGGAGTTGGGTTTTCCGGGTGGATATCCCAGGCGGTGAGCCATTTTTTCGAGGTGGATTTGAAGCCGAGTTTTTCGAGTCTTTGATCGAAGTCGTTCATGTGACCGGCGCCGTAGAAGATACCGAGTTTGCGGTGGCCTTTTTGGATTTGTTGGTCGAGGACTTTCATGGCGTGTTCATTGCGGGCGCTGACGATGACGGAGCCTTGGCTATCGGGGTTTTGGTCATCGATGCCGGCGAGCATACGTTCCATTTGGTCCATTTGGCTTCCCATCATCATTTTGAGGGCGTAGGCACGGTCGGGGTTCATGAGGGCGAGGAGGAGGCCGAGGGAGCTGACGGGGGTGGCTTCGCCGGTATTGATGCGGGATTGCTCCTGGAGCATGAGTTTGACCATGAGTCCGAGGAGGCTTTCATCGCGTTCGAACTGGAGGCGGTAGAACGTATCGGGGTCGAGGTCGGCGTGGACGAAGTTTTTGGCGGAGTAATTGATGGCATCGAGTTGGAACTCGAGTTTCAGGAGGTTTTTCATCCCGATCTGCATTTGGCTGATGGGGTGGGAGTTATCGGATTCGGGGGGTGGTTGGTTGGGGCCGGAGTCCCGGATCATTTCGTAGAGCAGGACATCCTGGGTGGCGAAGAGTTTCTCGAGTTCCTGGTAGTATGCGGCGTCGGCGATATGGACTGCACCGAAGAGAGTGACTTCGATGCCTTGGCTATTGCGGTAAGATTGGACGGCGGTTTCGACGCGGCCGGTGGTGGCGTTGGTGGAGGTGAAGCGGATGAAAGAATTGGTGTTCCCCTCGTCGGCCAGAGTGCGGGTGGGGGAAGCGAGGTGCAGGAGGGAGGCGGCGAGGGTGAGGCAAGCAGGGAGGATGGCGAGGCGTTTCATGATGGCGACTGGGAGAATGTAATGGATCCGGCGGGGAAGGCAAGGGGGGGGCTAAGCGCAGAGCGGGAAGTGGGAAGTGGGAAGCGCTGAGGGCTGAGCGCTGAGGGCTGAGGGCTGAGGGCTGAGGGCTGAGGGCTTTTGCGGCGCGCGGAGCGGCGCCGCAGGGAGAGGGGAGAGAGTAGAGGGGAGAGGGTGGGAGAGGCGCGGCACGGGAGCTGGGAGCTAGGGGCTAGGCTATGGGATGTGGGATATGGGATATGGGAGAGGGTGGGGGGGCGTTGTGCGCAAATCCAGTGGCTGCGTTAGCAGCCCACTTCAGTTTTCGATAGCGATTTCGATTTCGATCCGTGGGGTTGTAGTAGTGATTCCGGTCTGCCTTTGCCGAGGGTTCCGGCTTCGGTCTTACGCAGCTGGCAGGCGATCTGAGGGCTCTGCCTTTTCGGGCGTTTCAGAAAGCGGCGGCAACGGCCGCCGCACTCCTAGACGCTGTCGCGGTCCGTGGCTGCTCCCGGTATGGCGGGGAGGCGTGGTTGTGCAGACGCGGGCGGGGCGGAGCGATTGTGGTGGAGTGGGCGGCTTGGGGTGTTTGGGTATTAGGTCCAGGGGGAGCCGTCGGCGCGGGTGCCGCAGAGGCTGACTTCCATGCCCATGGCTTTGGCCATGGCGGCTTTGGCGAGGAGGCAGGTATCGGCGCTGGCGGCGTCGTTGGCGTAGGCGACCTGGATATGGTTGGCCTGGTGGCGGGCCATCATTTGGTCTCGGGAGACGCCGTAGGTGACGGCGTGCATGATAGGCCATTGGGGGGTGGTGGCTTGCCAGCGGCGTTCCGTTTCTTTGCTGGGGAGTTCGATGACTTTGGCGCGTCCGAGGTCCATGTGGAGCTGGTTATTTTTGATGAAGATACGGGACCAGACGATTTCGCCGGGGCGGGAGATGCCGCGGAGGGTGCTGCCGCCGAGCGGGAAGTACATGGGGGGTTGGCGGAAGCCTTCGGCGCCTTTCCATCCGTTGATGAAGTGGGCGGCTGGGGCGGAGCCACTAATGAGGAAGACCCAGATGTAGTCACCGGAGCTGCCGGTGCGGTCGTAATCGCCCCAACGGAGGTCGTGCAGCGTATTTTCGACGGGCTGGCTGAGGGCGTGGTGGACGCGTTGGGTCATGAGGCCGTCGAGGCCGGCGCATTCGTCTACTTCGTTGAAGTGGGTGAGGGGTTGGTTGGGGTAGAGAGTGCGTTTGCCGTCGCGTGAGCGGACTGGGGGGCGGGAGGAGTTGTTGAGAGTGCCTTCGACGAGGTCGCTGGCTGGCATGAGGTCTTTGAGGCCCTGCTGGTATTGGATACCGATGGCGTGGCAGCCGTAGTCATCGGCGATGCGGAGGGCGGCGATGTACATACGGCATTGTTGGAGGAGTTGATTTTCCGTGAGGTCGGTTTTTTCGTTTTTGCCGGTATGGAAAGTCATGCCGTTTTGGCGGAACCAGCGGAGGGCGGCGCGGGCTTCGGAGTCTTTGACTTGGGTGCTTTCGAAGTAGAGGGCGGACTGGCTGAGTCGTTCCTTGAAGACGCCGGTGGGGTGGAGGAGTTCGTCGGGGATGATGGCATTGAACATGCCCATGCAGCCTTCGTCAAAGACGCCGAGGATGGCTTTTTCCTGTTGGAGTTGGCGGGCGAGAGCTTTGCCGAGTTTGGCTGGTTGCGGGGGGAGCTTGATTTTATCGAGAGGAGTGACGTGATCGGTGGTGTGTTGGCAGGAGCCTTTATTGAGCCACTTCTTGAGGTTGGAGGTGAACTCGGTGTCGGTGAAGTTTTCGCTCCAGAGAGTGGAGAATGGGATGCCGGCTTTGGTGAGGCAGCCGTTGAGGTTGAGCATACCGACGAGGCCGGGCCAAGTGCCGGACCAGTTAGCGACTGTGAGGATGGGTCCCTGGTGGGTGGTGAGGCCGTGGAGGATGTGATGGGAGTATTGCCAGACCGCTTCGGCGACGATGAGGGGGGCTTTGGGGTCGATATTGCGGAAGACTTCGAGACCTTCTTTTTGGGAGCCGATGAATCCGTGTTTTTCCTTGGATTTGTAGGGGTGGGCACGGACGACCTGCCAGCCTTGGGCTTCGATGGCTGAGGTCAGGGCTGCCTCCATTTCCTTTTGGGCGGTCCAGCAGCGTTGGTTGGCGGAGAGGCGGAGGTCACCGTTGGCGATGAGTTGGACCTGGCGGCGTTTGAGTTTGGGGAACTTCAGGGGTTTGGGGAGAGTGGGTGTAGGCATGGGGAGTGGAGGGGTTGGTGGTGTATTAACTCGATTCGTGCAGGGACGATCTTTGGCAAATTGAGCTGATCGTCAATGCGGGAGTTGCGCGGAAGGATGCGCTGGCGGGCGTGAGGGGATTTGGATGGGGGGAGGTTTACGTGAGGGCGGCGGTGAGGAGGATGTCGGTGCCGAGTTGTTTCCACTGGGGATGGGGGAGTCGGGTGGCGTGGTTTAGCGAGGGAGGGGGAGTGAGGTTTATTGCGGGGCGTGCGTTGGGGTCGCCGAGGATGAGTGGGGCGTAGAAGAAGGCGATTTGGTGGGCGAGTTTGGATTTGAGGAAGGAGGCGTGGATTTTGCCGCCGCCTTCTACGAGCAGGGAGGTGATATTTTGCTGGCCGAGTTTTTTGAGGAGCCAAGGGAGGGGGATATGGCTTTTGGGGGTGGGGGCGATCCAGACCGTGCAGAGTTCACGGAGTTGTTGGATGCGGGATTTGGGGGCTTTGCGGGTGGTGACGATCGTGGTGAGGTTATCCGTGTTTTGGGAGACGACGTTACTGGAAGTGGGGGTGCGGGCTTGGGAGTCGAGGATGATGCGGCGCAGTTTTTTGGTGGGGTGTTGGGGGCGGATGGTGAGGGAGGGGTTATCGGCGAGGAGGGTTTCGATCCCGACGAGGATGGCGTCATGGGTGAGGCGCAGCTGCATGGAGTATTTGCGGGCTTGGGGGCCGGTGATCCACTTTGAGCGTCCCTGGGCGTCGGCGATTTTCCCATCGAGCGTCATGGCGGCCTTGAGTGTGACGCGGGGTGTTTGGTGAGTGATCCAGTGATTGAAGGCGAGGTTTAGCCGGGTGCACTTTTGTTCGAGGACATTGGGGGTGACCTGGATGCCGGCGGATTGGAGTTGAGTGATGCCGCGGCCTTGGTGTTGGGGGTTGGGATCGACGGCTCCGATGACGACGTGGCCGATGCGGTGGTCGATGATGGCTTGGGTGCAGGGGGGTGTTCTGCCGTGAGTGGAGCAGGGTTCGAGAGTGACGTAGAGCGTGGCGTTTTGGGTGGGGTGGCCGAGTTGGCGGGCGTGGTTGAGTGCTTCGATTTCGGCGTGGGGTTGGCCGGCGGCGTGGTGGTAACCGCGGCCGATGATTTTATCGTTCAGGACGATTATGGCCCCGACTATGGGGTTGGGGGAGGTGAGGCCTTGGGCGCGTTTGGCGAGGGAGATGGCCTGCCGCATCCAGTATTCGTGTGTGTGCGGCATGGGATTGTGGGGGTTAGTCTTCGAAGAGGGCTTGGGCGAAGGCTTGGGGGTTGAAGGGTTGGAGGTCATCCGGTTGTTCGCCGAGGCCGATGAATTTTACGGGTATGCCGAGTTCCTTTTGGATAGCGACGATGGCGCCGCCTTTGCTGGTGCCGTCGAGTTTCGTGACGACGAGGCCGGTGAGGGGGACGGCCTTATGGAATTCGCGGGCTTGGGAGAGGGCGTTGAGGCCGGTGGATCCATCGAGCACGAGCAGAGTTTCGTGGGGTGCGCCGGGGGCTTGTTTAGCGAGGACGCGATGGAGTTTTTGGAGTTCCTGCATGAGGTTTTGTTTGGTGTGGAGGCGGCCGGCGGTATCGACGATGAGGGCGTTGGCATTGCGGGCGGTGGCAGCGCTGACGGCGTCGTGGCCGACGGCGGCGGGGTCGGCGCCGTAGGCGCCGGCGATGACTGGGGTATGGAGGCGTTCGCCCCAGAGTTTGAGTTGTTCGATGGCGGCGGCGCGGAACGTATCGCAGGCGGCGAGGACGGTTATGAGTTTTTGTTGTTGGAGGTGGTGGGCGAGTTTGGCTGAGGTGGTGGTTTTACCGGTGCCGTTGACGCCGACGATGGAGATGACGGTGAGTTGGTTGGGGAGGAGTTTGAGGGTGGTATCGAACTGGCTGAGGCTGGTTTCGATTTCGGTTCGGGCGAGTTGGAGAATATCGATGCCGGTTTTGCCTTGGGATTCGAAGGATTGGCGGGCGGTGGAGATGATGGAGTCGGTGATGGTGAGGCCGAGGTCGGCGCTGAGGAGGGCGGCTTCGAGTTCCTCGAGGGTTTCTGGGGTGAGTTTAGGGGAGCGGGTGACGATGCGGCGGATTTCGTGGACGAGCCGCTGGTGGGTTTTTTGGAGTCCGGATTTGAAGCGATCGAAGAGGCCCATGGTATTTGGTTAGTGGGATTGCGGGGTTAGGTTGGATTGTTTTTGGCTGATGGCTTTGCGGAGGGGCTGGAGGTAGAGGGGGTCGAGTTTCATGGAGCCGATGAGGGGGTTGCCCTTGGCCATGCCGTGGCAATCGGATCCACCGGTGACGAGGAGCTGGTGTTTTTGGACGAACTGGAGGTAGCGCTGGGAGGCGGATGGGGAGTGTTTGGTGTGGAAGCATTCGATGCCGTCGAGGCCGGCTTCGAGGAGCGTTTCGAGGTAGGGGTCGGCCTGGTTGATGCCCGGGTGGGCGAGGACGGCGATCCCGCCGGCCTGGTGGAGGAGTTGGATGGCGTCGGCGATGGCGATTCTTGTTTTTGGTGTCCAGGCGGGGCGGTTACGGCGGAGGAAGCGTTGGAAGGCTTCGTCGACGCTGCTGCAGATCCCTTTTTGGACGAGGGCGCGGGCGACGTGGGGGCGGCCTGGGGAGCGGCAATTGGCGAGGGCGAAGATTTCGTCGGCGGTGAGGGGGATTTGGTGTTGTTGCAGGCGTTCGGCTATTTCGCGTATGCGGTCTTGGCGGCCTTGTTGGAAGGTCTGGAAGGCTTGGCTGAGGGCGGGGTTTTGGGGGTTGAATCCGTAGCCGAGGAGGTGGAGTTCTGTTCCGGCGAGTTCGGCGGTGAGTTCGGTGCCGTGGATGAATTCGATGTTAGCCTGGGCGCAGGCTGCGGCGGTTTCGGGGCAGCCTTCGGCGGTATCGTGATCGGTGAGCGATATGGTGGTGAGGTTGGAGTGAGCGGCGCGCTGGACGAGTTCCTGGGGGGTGAAGGTGCCGTCGGAGTAGTGAGTATGGAGGTGGAGGTCGGCGGGCATGAGGGGTGGGTCAGGAGCGGGCGGGGCGGGGGACTTCGGCGCGGATACGGTCGAGGATACCGTTGACGAACTTGCCGCTTTCCTCGGTGGAGAAGCGTTTGGCGATATCGACGGCTTCGTTGATGCTGACGACGGGGGGTATATCGTCGCGGTGGAGCATTTCGTGGATGGCGAGGCGGAGGATATTGCGATCGACGGCGGCGATGCGGTGGATTTCCCAGTTTTTGACGACGCGGCGGAGGGCGGCGTCGATTTCGTCGCGGTGCTGGAGGGTGCCGCGGATGAGAGTATCGGCGAAGAGGCGGGTGGAGGCTTCTTCGGCTGAGGGTGGGGGCAGGGGGAGGCCTTGTTCGAGGGCCTCGATGCGTTTGTCTTCGGGGAGGCTATTGAGGTGGCGACCTTCCCAGAACATATTGAGAGCGGACTCGAGATCCTCTTCGGGGTTCAAGTCGTGCTGGAATAGAAATTGAATGGCGCGTTCTCGCGCTTCCCGGCGTTTGCCCATACGGGTTTGAACATGGGGCAGGGTGGTGGTGGCGGGAAAGGAAAAAGAGGGGTATCTCCGCGCTTGTCGGGGAGGGGGAAAGGGATAGAGTGCGTGGGTGTCCAAGCTACAGGTTTGCAGATTATTTGATCATTTGCCGGCTGAGCAGCTGGAGGTATTGGAGGCGAGGGCGTTGGTGCGGGTATATGGGGAGGGAGAGGTCGTTTTTCAGGAGGGGGATGCGGGGGATGGTTTATATGTGGTATTGGGGGGGCGATTGCAGGCGTCGTGTTTGATTGGGGCGAGTGAGCGTCGGGTTTTATCGTATTTTGGGGAGGGTGATTTTGTGGGGGAGATGGCGGTTTTGGATGAGGGTGCGAGGTCGGCGACGGTGACGGCGGTGGAGGATTCGCGTTTGGCCTTTTTGCCGCGGCAGGCGGTAGTGGAGGCGTTGGAGGGGACTCCGGTTTTTGCGGCGAATTTGGCGCGTTTGGTGGTGGGGCGGATGCGGGAGTTCAATCAGGTTTACACGGAGGAGGTCTTACAGGCGGAGCGGTTGGTTTTGGTGGGGCGGTTTGCGCGGTCGATTGTGCATGATTTCAAGAATCCGCTGAATGTGATTGGGATTTCGGCGGACATGGCGGTGATGGAGCAGGCGACGGCTGAGGTGCGGCAGATGGCGCGGGGGCGGATACGGCGTCAGGTGGATCGGATGAGCAACATGATCAGCGAGTTGCTGGAGTTTACGCGTGGTGGTGGGGCGCAGATGGTTTTGGCGCGGTTGGACTATGCTCAATTTGTGTCCTCGATTTTGGAGGAGGTGGCACAGGAGATGGAGTCACGGAGGGTGACGTTGGTGAGGGAGGGGGAGGTGCCGTCGGTATTGGTGCAGATGAATCCGAAGCGATTGGCGCACGTGTTTCACAATTTGGCGAATAATGCGTGTGATGCGATGCCGGACGGGGGGGCTTGGACGTGTCGGTTCCGGCATGAGGGTGGGCAGGTGGTGAGCGAGTTTCAAGACACTGGGGGTGGGATTGCGCCGGAGATGGAGGGTCGGCTTTTTGAGGCATTTGCGACGTATGGGAAGACGAGTGGGACGGGGTTGGGGTTATCGATTTGCCGTCGGATTGTGGAGGATCATGGTGGGGTGATTGAGGCTGAGAATGCAGCGGATGGGGGTGCTTTATTCCGGTTCAAGCTGCCTGCGGACGGTCAATCATGAGTCGGATTCGTTTATTGCCCGAGCATGTGGCGAACCAGATTGCGGCGGGCGAGGTGGTGGAGCGTCCGGCGAGTGTGGTGAAGGAGCTGGTGGAGAACGCGATGGACGCGGGGGCGAGGCGCATTGTGGTGGAGATCCAGCGTGGGGGGCGGCAGTTGATCCGGGTGGAGGATGACGGGATGGGGATGGATCGGGATGATGCCTTGATGTGTTTGGAGCGGCATGCGACGAGCAAGATTCGGTCGGCGGAGGATTTATCGGTGATTCGGTCTATGGGATTTCGTGGGGAGGCGTTACCGAGCATAGCGAGTGTGAGTCGGTTTACCTTGACGACATGTTCACGGGAGGGTGGTGGGGTGGAGGCGACGCAGGTGGTGGTATTGGGGGGGAAGATGGCGGAGGTGAAGACCGTAGGGCATCCGCCTGGGACGACGGTGGAGGTGCGGCAGCTATTTTATAATTTACCGGCGCGGCGGAAATTTTTGCGGAGTGAGGAGACTGAGCGGTCGCACATTGTGCAGTATGTGACATTGGCGGCTTTGGCGCATCCGGAGATAGGGTTTACGTTGCGGCAGGAGGACCGGGTTTTGTGGCAACTTGCGCCGATGCCTGAGGGGCGTGAGTTGGGGGAGGCGGTGGGGGATCGGTTGCGGGTATTATTGGGGGCGGATTTATCGTTGGTGCGGGCGGAGGGGGTGCGGAGGTTGCCGGCGGTGCGTGGGGTTGAGGGTGGTGAGGGAGAGATGGTAGAGGGTGGTGAGTTGAGGGTATGGGGCTATGTGGGTGCGCCCGGGGTATCGCGGTCGACGCGGGCGGACCAGCATATATTTGTGAACGGCCGGCCGGTGGACAACCGGGGTTTGAACTATGCGTTGATGGAGGGGTATCACACTGCGCTGATGAAGGGGCGGTATCCGGTTGCGTGTTTATTTCTGGAGGTGGATCCGGCTGAGGTGGACGTGAATGTGCATCCGGCGAAGCGGGAGGTGAGATTTCATCGGGAGCGTGCGGTGAAGGATGCGGTGGCGTCGGTGGTGAGGGATGCCTTGTTGTCGTATCATCGTCGATCGGTGGCGGCGAGTGGTGGTGGGGTGAGGCCGGGTTGGGAGCCGCGGACGGAGGATGTTGTTCCGGTGGTGGGCGAGCGTGTGCAGGCATTGGGTCGTGGGGAGATGGCGGTTAAGGATGTTGAGGTGGAGGTGAAGGCGGGTTTGGTGGATACGGTGGTATCGGGTGGTGAGGGGTTGGAGGTGGAGTTGCATTTGCCTGGGGTGATTGAGGCGGGAGCGGTTGTGGTTGTGGGGCGGGATGAGACGTGGAGTGAGGGAGTGGGGGTGGATGTGGGGAGTGGTGGG
>JBJOII010000039.1:0-31205 GCA_046047235.1 Verrucomicrobiota bacterium
AACCAGACGGCCGCCGCGCGTCACCCACAACGCCGATACCAGGTTCGGAATGCCCTCACGGCCCGTCACCACGTTCGTCGACCCATACACCACCGTGCCGGGTTCGATGGTTAGGGTTGCGTTCGTCTGAACATAAATGACGGATTCCAGCAAATACTGGTTGTCAGCCGTCCACGTCACCGAGGTGCCTGCGGCAATGTCCTCAGCCACCGGCACCAAGGCCGCTCGCAGGGCCCCTGCCCCCAGCAAGACAGCAATAGCCAGATGGGTTATCAGGCGTCTAAGTCTCATACTTTCCTTGTGTTCAAGTTGATGGTCTACGTCTCAATTATCAGGACAGAAGGGTTGGATGCCTGCCCCGATCAGGTCGCAAACTCGGCCGGCTGTGTCACTCCGCAATGACGCCCATGTGACAAAAGTGTGAACTGCTTGGACAGGGCTGAGAGCGCAGGAATTGAAACATGCTATCCGTCGAACCGCAGGGCACTTCATCCGAGGCCCCGAGGAAAATGACGCATGCCCGCGACTGTGGACCGGCCAGAGTGTCCACCCGGAAGACGGCGCCCAGCTGACACTCTTGGAATCAGTTAGTACGTATAACCCACCGACAACCCAAAGGTCATACCCCGCGTATAGGACTGCAAGGTCTGCTTACCAGCCTCCGGCCACGTCTGCGCAACCTCATAAGCGGGATCCAGCAGGTTCTTCGCCGTAAAGCGCAGGTCCCAGCCCCTCCCCAACCGCTGCTGCACAAAGAAGTTGAGCTGCGGCGCACTCTGGACATATTCGTCAGGCTTCGCCAACCCCACCAACACCAGACTCTCACCCACAACACCACCCGAGAGTGTCACCGTGGTTCCCGACAACTGATGATCCCAGCTCAGATCCGCATTCAGGACGTAGGTCGGCTGGTTATATAACGGCCGTGTAGTGCTGAAATCCCCGTAGCCCTGCCGGTTAATCCGCTGCTGATCGTTAAGGGGAACTTCAGACGAGATGTAGGCCCCGTTGACACCAACGCTCCACTCGTCCAGTGGCTCCCAAATCCGATCCAAGCGCCCCCGCACCTCAGCCTCAACACCCCACACATCCGCCTGCTCAAAGTTCTCGTAGGTAATCCGCGAATTGTCGGTCGTGATGGACGCCTGTTCGATCGGCTGATTAATCCTCTTCGCGAACAAGGACGCTGAAATAATCTCACCAGCCCTCGGATAATAGGAAACCCGAAGGTCGACGTTCTGGCTCTCGGATACTTCGAGGTTTGGATTCCCCGTGTAAGTCCGGTTCTGCGTAACATCGTAGATCGGCACATCAGCAATCTCACGATAAGTCGGACGCACCACGGTCTGGGACCACGCAGCCCTCAAGTCCAAGTCCGGCCGGAGCTGAACCACAGCGGTCAATGAAGGAAGGATGTCGTCCTGCAAGATCTCCCCGGGAGGAAGATCCTGGTTCCGGGTCAGGTTGCGTGCGTTAATGCTAAGGTCGGTATGTTCATAACGCCCTCCACCAATAAACCGCAACCAATCCGTCGTGGAATATTCCCCCATCAAGTAGAAGGCTTGGATATACTGATAGCCTGCATACTCGAGATTGACCGGAAAATTGCGATAGTTGATGAAGTCCAGGTTCTCTTCCGCCACCCAGCTATTCGGGTCGCCCGTGTTGTAAAACGGATGACCGTTGCGCCCGCGCACTACTGAAAAACCACGCTGCATATAGTCGCGCTTCGATTCACTGTACGCGGCACCGGTCTTCAGGAAATTCTCACCCTCATTATACGACGATACCGGGATGGTCACGTCCCCCCGCAGGTTCGCATTATTCTCCGTCAGCTCTCGCCAGTAACGCGTAGGCGAGGTCGGCTGAGCCGAAGAAATCTCCGGACTGTAAAAGTTGTTCTGAGGATCGGCATAGAACTGAAAGATTCGATAGTCCGGCTGGTCCTGCGAGGTGGTCGACACTCCCGCACCCCAGTCCACCTCCACCTCATTCATCTCCGGGAACTCATGTGCGCCTCCAAGCTGAAAATACGTCAGACTCCGCTCCGTCCAAGCCAGGATCGACTGGTCGGTATACGTGCCCTCAGCCGGATCAGTCACATCTCCATCCTGCCCCTGCAACCGACGCGCTTCATCCTGCGCGGAGCGGATATATAGCATGTTAAGGAAGAATTGATGATTCTCACTCATCTCAAGGCTGAGGTTCGCCAATGCACCCCACTGGTAATCCGCGGTGCCTCGCCGGTCAGTCTTGTCAATCGCCACGGTGTCCCCTCGCCCCTCATAGCTCCGGACAAAACCATCATCATAATAGCGAAACTCGTTCTTGTAGTTTACCCCGGCCAAATACCCCAGCTTCTTGCCAAATACCTCCTGAGTGTCTCCAAAGGTCATCGAGAAACCCGAATCCAAAGGTGATTTTGAAGTCGTGGGAGCAAACTGGCTCGACTCGAAGGAGTGCTTGACCTCCGGTGGCAAGATCGGCGTCCCACTGGGACTGGAGGCCTCCGCCACGCCCGGAAGAGCACGCGTCCCGTCGTCAAAGCCCAGCCAGTCCATCGAACCCCGGTCCGTCACGTAGAAATCGTCGTTCAGGCTGGACTGCGTGTTGTAGGCCGTGCTCAACCGTACATCGTAAAGGAACTCCTCCGGGAAACTCTTCGTGACAATGTCAATGGCTCCTCCGGCAAAGCCGCCCCCCATGTCAGGCGTAAACGTCTTACGAACATCGACCTTCTCAATGAAACTCGCCGGGAACAAGTCCAGCTGGAATGCCTTTCGGTCCGGATCGGCGCTCGGCAGATCCATGCCGTTCATCGTCGTGAACGTGTACCGGTCTGCCAGCCCGCGAACTACGGCATACTTCCCGTCCGCCACGGTCGCCCCCGTCACTTTACCCAGCACATCGGCAGCGTCACTGACCGCCAGGTTCTTGAACTGGTCCGACCCCAGCGCATCCATAAACGTCGCCGATTCCTGACGCTCGAAGTAAATCTGCTCCATCTGGTCACCCAGCTCCTCCGCCGTGACCTCATACTCCTCCATCTCGTAGAACTCCGGCTTCATCGGAACTTCCACCGTGGAAATCTGCCCCGCCCCCACCCGAACATCCGTCACGGTCAGCCTCGCAAACCCGGACTTGCTGAAGCTGATGCTGTAATCACCCGGAGGCACCGCCTCCACAACATAGCGTCCCTGTCCATCAGTCTTCACCGCCAACGTCGTCCCCCGCACCACCACAACAACCGAACCCAACGGCACGTTGTCCCAACCGTTGCGAACCACCCCTACAATCCGCCCCACGTCGCCTGGAGGAACGGCTTGCGCACGCAATTCCGGCGCAAACCTGCCAGCCAGAAATGCCACCGCAACGAATAGTCCCAACGCTTTACCCTGCAAGCACGCACGCAAGCCCACGACCACCCCCTCAGGTTGCGGTTGCCCTGCCAACACCTGGCCCTTCCTCTCGGCTCGGTAAAACATCGTCGTGAATCGCGTGAAACCTGTGAACCCCTCGTGAATACCGCCAGCAACTACCCACCAGCACGCTGGGCAGCAACTTCCACACGCTCGAGAAAACTCTGAACGCTCGTCTTCGGCCGCAGCTTCTGCGCCTTGCGCAGCAACTCCACCGCTTCAGCATAGCGCTTGTCTCTAACCCGCAGCTGCGCTTGCTTCACCCAGGCGTCAGCCGAAAACCCCTCGACCTTCGATGCCCGATCAAACCGAATCTCCGCCTTCTCCAACTCCTCAGTGGCAGCATAATGGTCGCCGGCCATCAAAAGCGCATCCCCGTCCAATGGATCGAGCTCCAGAACCTTCTCCAGCAGGGCGATGCTTTCACCCCCCCGACCAAGCCCACCCAGCACCCTGGCTTCCAACTTCATCACTGCCGCAGCCTCCTCGTCATCCGCGCCGGAACCAGATACTCCTTTCACCCGCTCCAGCAGGCTCTCGGCTTCCACCCAAGCCCCTCTCCCTGCAAGAATCTCCACCGCACGAATCCCGCGACGCATGTCCTGCCCACCCTCCGCATCGACCATCGCGAGATAGATGGGCAATGCCAGCTCAGTCGCGCCCTCCGCCATGTAAAGATCCGCCAGCAAACCAAGCTGCTGCGGCTTGGCTTCACCCATCCGCCGCAGAACTT
The DNA here is from genome assembly GCA_046047235.1 of Verrucomicrobiota bacterium. Classification (GTDB taxonomy): domain Bacteria; phylum Verrucomicrobiota; class Verrucomicrobiia; order Limisphaerales; family JAHDYP01; genus JBMTVN01. Next base: position 4,153 of record JBJOII010000039.1, read on the forward strand.
CCAGGTTCACAATGGCCTTCTGCGGCTGTTCCAACTGCACATAAACATTCGCCTGCAGAACCCACAGCGCAGCTCGGTCCGGATGCTGCACTAGCAGCTCATCCAGCAAACTCGCCGCAGAGGCATACTCGGACAATCCGACGTAACACTTGATCAACCCCAAACGCCACTCGACGTTCCGCGAGTCCAACAATACAGCCTGTTCATAGGCAACCCGCGCAGACAGGAAGTTATCCTCGTTCAGCAGACAGTATCCCAGCATCCCCATGACCAAACCGTCTCCACCACCCAGCGTGATGGTCCTCGCTAAACTGCTTTTGGCTTCCGCATACTTGCCATCCCTCGCCAGCAACAACCCCAGAGTTCTGTGGGCCTTTAGAAAACGGTCGTTCTTACTCGTCGCGACCTCCAACTGCCGCACCGCGTTGGTCGTGTCTCCCCCCCTCAAATACAGGTTTGCCACCACATAGCTCAGCAGAGCACTGGAAGCCCCACCCGCCTTCGCCGCAAGCTGCTCAGCCTTCTCCAGCGGCTTATCCGCCAGTGCCTCGTCCTTCTCCAATGCCTGATAGACCGCCTGTTCCTCCGAGCCAAGCCGCGGTGTAATGCCCGAATCAAAGTTCAAGAAGTCCTGCACCCACCGCGCATCCCTCCACAATGGCACCAAGGGATTCTCCTCAACCACCTCCGGCTGAGCCGCCCCAACCGCAGCCAGCTGCAGGCACGCCGTCAACAGAACTACCGTTCCCACTAAGCATCGCTTCATATCGCAAAAGTCCTCACACTCACTGATACTCTGGTTAGCCCTCAACCCGGAATCGGATCGGCAACCTCATGTAAGTCCTGACTGGCTGGCCATTCTTCTCGCCCGGACGAAAACGCCACCGCTTCACGGCATTGAGAGCCGGCGCTTCAAACTCCGGATGGGACGAGCTCTCAACCCGCAGATCAGCCACACGCCCCTGTTCATCCAGCACAAACACCAGAACCACCGCCCCCTCGACTTTCGCCTTCTTGAGGGCAGCCGGATAGGTTGGGGGAACCGACGAAACAATGGACGGGGCCTGATCAAGATCTGAAACATCAAGGGCCTCAACCATCTCCTGCGCTAACCCCTCCCCTCCCGCCAGGGAAGAAATCCCAAGTGCCCCACCGCTCCCCACCGCAATATCCAGGTCAACCTGCAGGCTCAGGGGCTGCTCGGCCTCCATCAGCTCCGGCTCAGGTTCCTGCTCCGGCGGCTCCTCCTCCGGCGGCGGCGGAGGGGGCTCATCAAAATCCGAGGGCGCTTGAAGCATGGTGGTGTCAGCCGAGCGAAGGATCAAATCCTTCTTGGCATAGCTGGAAACCAATTGGGTCAACGGCAGCACCAGAAACACCAGCAAAGTGATCAGCAGCGATCCCAACGCCGTTGCAGGCCAGCCGCCTCGTTGCTGGGGAGGAGTGAATACCTTGCGCATAGTTTGGCCCGCTTAATCAAACAACGTACCAAAGCGAATTCCCGTCCCCCCCCCTGTCATGCGCCTCGTAACCCATGGCTTAACTGCCCGCCTCCGTAGCCAAACTCACGTTCTTCGCTCCCCCCAGCGTGGCCTCATCCATCACCCTAACCAAAACCCCAGCAGCAGCCGCCTTGTCCGCCTGGATGATCACAGGCATCGGCTCCGAATCGCACAAACGCTTCACCAATGCCCTCAAACTTCCCAACGCGACTTCCTGCCCCCCATACACCACCTGCCCCTGCGCCGTCACCGCCAGCAAAATACTGTTCTTATCCAAACTAGCAGCCGATGCGGCCTGCGGCTTGTTCACCTCAACCCCCGTCTCCTCCACAAACGTCGTGGTCACAATGAAGAAGATCAGCAGGATAAACACCATGTCGATCAACGGCGAGATGTTGATCTCTGAAATCTCCTCCCCCTCACTCAGGGAACGCCGATACTTCATGCCCTAGCCCCTCCACCTATGAACGAACCACCCCCAAGGGATCCAGCCTCCTGCTCCACGCCAACTACAGGGGTCTCCGCCACGTCCGTAATATGCCCCTCGCGCGCCCTAAACAACCTCACCGTGGCGCTCTCCAGCCTCGCCAGAAATGCCTCATATTCCTGACGCTGCCGTCGGATCCAAAACACGAGGGCCAACCCCGGCAACGACACACACAAACCTACTTCGGGAGGAAACAAGGCCATCGATATCCCCGTCGCCATCGCCTCAGTCATCTCCCCACCCCCAAGTGAAAGTGCCTTGAAAGTCATCAGCATCCCGAAAACCGTCCCCAATAGTCCCACCAACGGTGCAGCACTGATCAAGAGGTTCAATGTGCTCAGTCTCCGGTCCAATGGCGGCAACTTCGATGCCGTCACCTCAGCAAACCGATTCTGCACATCCACCACACTCCCGGATTCATCCTGACAATAGCGGATGATCTCGCCCACCTCACCCTCGCCTCGCTCCGGATGATGTACCCAGAAACGCCACTGTTGCTCCGTCAACCGCCTCCAGTCCCGCTCCCGGAAGTAGACCAACAGCCGGATCGCCGAAGTGTAGATCAACAAACTCAGGAACGCCAAAGGGATCATCGTCCACCCCCCCTGCTGCCATGTGTGAATTACTTTAGAGACAAATGTCGTTTCCATAATTAACCAGTCAGCTCAGGGTTATCAGGATGCCGGCGCACCTTCTTCAACCGGATCCGGTACGCCGTTAATAAAAGCCACAGAGGTCTGTTCCATACTGCCAAGAACGCTCTTCACCCGCCTTGAAATGAAGGCATGCAACAGCAGGGAAGGAATGGCCACAATCAACCCGAACTCCGTGGTGATCAGCGCCTCCGAAATACCACCTGATAATGTCCGGGGATCACCAGCACCAAAAATGGTGATCATGTTGAAGGTGTTAATCATCCCGGTCACAGTACCCAGCAATCCCAGCAAAGGAGCGGTAGCCGCAGTCAATGCAATGATCGGCAACAAGCGCTCCAGCTTGGGACGCGCCTCCAGCATCTTCTCGTAGAGAACCTCCTCCAGAAATTCCTTCTGCTCCTTCGCATGCTCCAAAGCCACCGAAAGCAGGTCACCCACTGGCCCGGAAATGCCCTGACTGATAGACCTGGCCCCCTGTCCATCACCTTTGTGCAAACAGGAAAGCACCCGCTGAAGTTCCATCGGCGAGACAGTACGAATGCGCGATAGTTCAAACCATTTCACCAACGCAATGATCAGGGCAGTAAAACCAAATAACAGGATCGGAGCCATAACCGGACCACCCTTCATAACGTGCGCCACGATCGAGTCCTTCTTCTCCGCAATCTTGAGGGCATTGCCCAAGGTCGGATCCAAAGGAAAACTCCCGCGTCCATCCGCCACCAGCCCGCTAATCAACGGGTCCAACGCAGTTCCCACAGGGATGCAACGCGGCTTCGGCGACCCCAACCGCAACTCGGCCACACCCGACACACCACTCTCACTTCCATGAAACAAGGCAACCGGCCCCAGTAGTGCGTAGGTGCCGTCTTCCAATGTCCCGTCCGGAGTCAAGGCACGCCCCTGAAACCGATCACCCCCAACCAAAGCCTCCAACCGGTCCAGCCCCGCTTCCAGAATCTGCGCCTGCTGGGAAAACCTGTCCGCGCCAGACAACTCCTTGAGCGAAGGGGCCACCCTCGATTTCTCCACCCGATCACTGAAACGCTCCACCTCGGAAATATGAACACGACTTTCAAACCGCCCCAGGTACTCCGACAACAAGGCTTGAACAAATCGCGCATCCTCACGGGCCTTGTCTACCTCCTTGCGCAACACACCCAGCGCAACCAGCTGGTTGTCCGATTCACGTTGCGACCGCGTCAGCTCAGTCCGCATCGCCAGCACCTTGTCCTCAAGCTCCCTCAGATCACGCACCAACGGCACCCGCTCCGCCTCAATCCCCGCTTGAACATCGGCCAACTCCGCGAGCGCAGCCTTCAACTCCTCGCGAACACCCGCCCCAACCTGCTCCAGCGTCTCCGCCTTTACCCCCGATAGCAGCAAGAGCACAGCCGCCACCCCACAGCACCGAGTCGACCTACCTGACCAGAATCGCTTCATAATCTCCTCAAACCTCAAAAGCATCGCTGACCGCTCCAGACCCAAGCCGCCAAAAGCATCACTGGATCTCCAACGGAAGCTCAACAAAAGCAGCTGGCTGCTGGTTCCGGTAAATGGCGATCGCCTGCTGTACCGCTTTGGCGAGCCCCTCCTCCTCCTTCCAGATCCACCCGGCATCTCCCGGCTTGCCCACCCCCGCAAACGCGCCGCCCTGCCCCACGAAATAGGCCTGCGTCAGGCCCAAATAAAGCGTCTCCACCTCCACATCCTTCCCCGCAGGATTCCGCCGCACCTCAGACTCCACCGTGATCCCTCCGGCAAATTTCTCTACCTCGTTGAGTATCCCCACCAAGGTCTGCAGCCGCTCTGCAGGCCGCAACGTAGTCGAAGCGGCATCTTGCGGCAGCCGAGCAGTCAAAGGCTCCAGCCTCTTCACCAAAACCTCAGGCAATCGGGCCAGCAAGCGCGGAAGCCTCCCCTCCAATTCAACAGCCTTCAAACGAGCTGCCTCCCTGACGGACTCCAGCTCTTGCTTTTCCCCCTCCAAACCCGCCCGCTCCCCGGCAACCTCAGTCTGGCCTTGCCCAACCTCCAAGAGCTCCTTCTCCAACCTCTGCAGCTCACTGCTAAACATCTGCCGGCTGGCCACCAGCATCTCCTTCTCCCCTTCCCACTCCACCCGGGCCCCGGTTACCTGCTTCCGCGCCTCAACCCACCGGTCAGTCAACGTCCGGGCCTCGCGCAGGGAATCTGCCTCCCCCGCAACCAGCCTGGTCAATAGAACCACTCCGGTTAAAATAAGTGTCCACCGCATCAGCCCAAAGATCTGCCGCCCCAGTTACGCTTCAAGGTCAAATCCGTTACAGCTGAGTGACAAATCCCAACCGACCCCGAAACCAACCCCGCCAACCCTAACCGGAAGGCGCCCACCCGCAGTAACACGTTCGTAACACAAGCGCCATTCCTGCGTTGCCTCGCCGCACGCATTGTAACGACCATGTCACACGAACTCGCCAGGCAATCCCCGGACGGACAAGAGGCTGCCACTCTAGACCGGTCGAGCCGCATCCGCTCGGGCTCAAGGCCGTATTTCCGATCAGGCTAAACCCGCTTAATGGACATTCACCCGATCGCCACAGCCACGTAACCCGATCGACATACAATCACCCCCAAATCTCAAAATCTCAGCATGAATAACTTCAAACCCCTGCTGTGGATAGCCGCCCTCGGGATCATAGCCAATACCACTCACGCCGACATCACGGTCAAAGGGTCCGACACCCTCGTCATCCTCGCCCAAAAATGGGCCGAGGTTTACATGCAGGAACACCCCGCGACCAAAATCCAGGTCACCGGCGGTGGTTCCGGCGTCGGCCTCGCCGCACTCCAAAACCAACAAACCGACCTCTGCAATGCTTCCCGCAAAATCAAGGCAAAGGAAATTGCCGCCTGTATCAAGGCCTTCGGCAAGCGCCCCACCGAATACAAGGTCGCCCTCGATGGAATCTCCCTCTACATCAGTGAACAAAACCCGGTCAAAAACCTCAGCCTCCCGCAGCTGGACCAAATCTTCACCGGAAAAACCACCAACTGGAAGGACGTCGGCGGACCCGATGCCCCCATCGTGCTCTACAGCCGCGAAAACAGCTCCGGCACCTACGAGTTCTTCAAGGATCATGTCCTGCAGGGAAAAGACTTCGCTGCCAGTGCCCAAACCATGCCCGGCACCGCCGCCATCCTCCAGGCCGTCGCCAAGGATAAGAACGGCATCGGCTACGGAGGCGCTGCCTACGCCACCGGAGTCAGGGTCGTCAAAATCAGCAAGGACGACTCCTCCACCGCTCTGGAGCCCAGCACGGAAAACGTCTCCGATATGTCCTACCCCATCTCACGCTACCTCTATATCTATGTGAACCCGGCTCTGGACCAGGGCGATATAGCCGCTTACCTCAACTGGATCCGCAGCGACGCCGGCCAGGCCGTGGTGAAAGACATCGGCTACTTCCCCCTCCCCGGCAACCTCCGGTCGAAGTAATTCCCCCCCGAGCCGGCAAGGGAAACCCTAATGGCCCTTGCCGACCCGCCTCTCTCCGGTTAGATATGCCACCGGAATCGTAGACCTCAGCAATAGCTCAATAATCAGGGCCACCATTTCACCCCGCTCATGCCCACGTCAGGCAACCTCAAGACCAAACGCACCGCAGGCTGGAGCGGCATCCGAAGAGGCCACAAAGCCCGCCCGATGGAGTGGATCGCTGAAAAATCCATCTTCCTCGTCTCCCTCTCTGCCATCGGCATGGTTTGCCTCATCTTCGTGTTCGTCGCCAAGGAAGCCCTACCCATCTTCCTCGGCCAAATGAGCAGCTCCGCCGTTCGCCCCGTCATCCCCGCAACCGAACTGGACTCCACCCCGCCGGAAACCCTAATGGCCTACCTCGGCCTCTCCAAGGATCAATACGAGTCCATGGACAAGGAAACCCTGCAACTGCTGCTCGAGGTCGAAGAGGAAGCCGCCGCAGAAATGCTAGATAAAGTCGGGGGAGATAAGGACGCCAAACTAAATACCACAGAATGGCGCTTCCTCCTCCTCCCCCACCAATGGACCGGATACGAAAAACCCGAGTTCATCTGGCAGCCCATCGGCTCCATCCATAAATACAACATCGTCCCCCTCATCATCGGCAGCCTCAAAATCACCCTCATCGGCCTCCTCTTCTCCGTCCCGCTCTCCATCGGAGCCGCCATCTACGTCTCCCAGCTCGCCCGCCCCAAGTTCAGGGAAATCCTTAAACCAACCATCGAACTGCTCTCCGGTATCCCTTCCGTGGTCGTTGGCTTCTTCGCCCTTCTCGTCATGGCCTCCGTCCTCCAAAATATCTTTGGATACGCCACCCGGCTCAATGCCTTCGTCGCCGGTATCGCCCTCGGATTCTCCGTCATCCCCATCGTCTTCTCCATCGCCGAAGATGCCCTCACCAGCGTCCCACGTTCCTACACCCAGGGAGCCCTCGCCCTAGGCTCCTCCCCCTGGCAAGCCGCCTGGAAAATCGTCCTGCCCTCCGCCCTTCCTGGCGTCTTCGCCGCAGTCGTGCTCGGCTTCGGCCGTGCCATCGGCGAAACGATGATCGTCCTCATGGTCTGCTCAGCGAGTGTCATGTCGTGGAGCATCTTCGACTCCGCCCGTAGTATCACAACGACCATCGCCGCCGAAATGGCCGAAGCCGTCGCCGATAGCCACCACTATAGAATCCTCTTCATGCTCGGAGCCGTGCTCTTCGCCGTCACCTTCCTCTCCAACCTCGCGGGCGACCTCGTCATCCACCGCCTCAAGGCAAAAATGGAGGGCAAACGATGAGTCCCCACCCCCCAGCACCCAAAGGATTCCACCGCAGAAAACTCGACCTCGCCTCTCTGAGCTTCAGTAGCCTCACAGGCTTGGCCACACTGCTCATCCTCGCCATCCTCGCCGTCATCCTCGCCAATATCATCCTCAACGGCTGGCCCAGCCTCTCCTGGCGATTCATCTCTACCATCCCCAAAAAGGACTTCTTCGACCCCGCAAATACCGGCGTGCTCCCCATGATCGTCGGCACCACCATCCGCGTCTTCGTCATGACGCTCTTCGTCCTGCCCATCGGCGTCATCACCGCCATCTACCTCACCGAATACGCACCCCATACCTCCCCCCTCACCCGAACCATCCGCGCCGCAGTCAATAACCTCGCGGGTGTTCCCTCCATCGTGTTCGGACTCTTCGGCCTCGGCTTCTTCATTAATTTCATCGGCGGCAGACTGGATGAATTCCTCCAAAATCCAGGACCGGTCTGGGGACAACCCGCAGTGCTCTGGGCATCCCTCACCCTCGCAGTCATGACCCTCCCCGTCGTCATCGTCGCCACAGAGGAATCCCTCAAGGCCATCCCCCCGGGCCTCCGTGAAGCCAGCCTCGCCCTCGGCGCCACAAAACTCGAAACCGTCATCAAAATCGTCCTCCCCCAGGCACTGCCCGGCATCCTCACCGGCGGAATCCTCGCTGTCAGCCGGGCCGCCGGCGAGGTCGCCCCCATCCTCTTCACCGGCGTCGCCTATTACATGGCCAGCCTGCCCAAAGGTATGACCGACCAATTCATGGACCTCGGCTACCATGTGTACGTCCTCTCCACCCAATCACCAGATATCGAGAAAACCCGCCCCACTCTCTATGCAACGGTCCTGGTCCTCCTCATCCTCACATTCTCCCTTAACTTCATCGCCATTTTCATCCGATCACGTATGCGCCGCAAACTCCGCGGACTCGCCTAAGCCCCCCACTCACACGATGACCAACTCCCCCACATCACCCCGCAGTATCACCTCTCTGCCCGATGCCACCACCGGGACGGAGACCGCCAACCCCAATGTCATCGACATAAAGGAGCTCAACCTCTCCTACGGGAAAAGTCAGGCCCTCCACAATATTTCCTGCAGCTTTCCTGAACGACTGGTCACCGCCCTCATCGGCCCCTCCGGCTGCGGCAAATCCACGCTTCTCCGTTGCCTAAACCGTATGAATGACCTGATCGATGATGTCCACATCACCGGCCGTATCGCCATTCATGGCTTCGATATCAACGCACCCGATGTAGATGTCATCGAGCTGCGCAAACGCGTAGGCATGGTCTTCCAAAAATCCAACCCCTTCCCCAAAAGCATCTACGAAAACGTCGCCTACGGCCTCCGAATCCAGGGAGGTCATAGCCGCTCAGAAATCGATGCAATAGTCGAAGACAGCCTCAACGGCGCCGCCCTCTGGGACGAGGTAAAAGATCGCCTCCACACCAGTGCACTGGGACTATCCGGAGGTCAACAACAACGACTCTGCATCGCCAGAGCAATCGCCATCCGACCCGAAATCCTCCTTATGGATGAACCCGCCTCAGCCCTCGACCCCATCGCAACCGCCAAAATCGAGGATCTCATCCTTGACCTGAAGAAACAGTTCACCATCGTTATCGTCACTCACAACATGCAGCAGGCAGCCCGTATATCCGACCACACCGCATTCTTCTACCTGGGCCGCCTCATCGAACTCGATACAACCCGCAAAATCTTTACCAACCCCTCCCAAAAACAAACCGAGGATTACGTCACCGGTCGCTTCGGCTAATCCCCCACCCCACCCCATGCAACACCTCGACCAAGAACTCAACGCCCTCAAACAAGCCCTGCTGGATATGGCCGCCAAAGCCAAGGGCGTCGTCGAAAAAGCCGTCGCATCCGTCATTAACCGCAACGACGAAGCCGCCCACGAAGTCAAAAAGGACGACGACGCCATCGATCAACTGGAAGTCGATGTCGATGAAAAAGCCTTGCTGCTGCTCTCCAAAGCCCCCCTCGCCGGCCAACTCCGCTTGATCACGGTCGCCATGAAGATCAGCCAAAACCTCGAACGCGTCGGCGATGAGGCCACCACTATCGCCCGCCGCGCCATCGAACTGACCAAGGAACCCCCCCTCAAAGCCTCCACCAACCTCCCACATATGGCCAAGCTCACCATCCAAATGATCGACGACGCCCTCCTCGCGTTCGTCCAAGGCAACGTCGATCACGCCAGAGAACTCGTGCGCCACGATAAGGTCGTCGATGACTTAAACCGCCAACTGCATCGCGAACTCACCCAAGGGATGCAACAAGACCCCTCCACAATCACCCGGGCACTCAACCTCATGGTCGTCTCAAAATCACTGGAGCGAATCGCCGACCACGCAGCCAACATTGCCGAGGAAGCCGTTTTTCTCTACTCCGCCGAAGACGTCAGACACGCCAACCTGCCCCGCCCCAAGGCCTAACCCCCTACCCCTCGGGCATACCGGGCTACTCCAGCCCTGCCAAAAAGGCCGCAACACCCCCACCCCGCGCCCCCCCCAAGAGCAGACCGCTTTCTTACCCCTCCTGCCGATCACTCCCTCCACCATCAGACGCCTCACCCCCAACACTCTCGCCCTGCTCCAGCGTCTTCCCCTTGCGCCGCCGCCCCACTGCCTTGCGCACCGCCTCCCCCAAATCCTCCATGTTGAAAGGCTTCGAAATCACCGACTGACTCACGGAATGCAGAAAGTCCTTCACCCCCGAGGATGTCCCATGCCCAGTCACAAATACAAAACGGTCACACAAATCCGGCTTCAGCTTCTGCACCGCCAAATAAAACATGTCGCCCGCCATCTTCGGCATCACCATGTCGCAAATCACTGCGTCAATGTCCGAATTCATCACGGTCCGCAACGCCTGAGCCCCATCCGAAAATGTCTCAACCCCATACCCATGCGACTCAAAATAAAGCCGTAGCATCTGACTCAAATCATCCTCATCCTCCACAATGATGATATAAGGCCTTGCTGCAGAGTCTGTTGGTTGCATTGAAGATGCCGAAATAGCACACCACCCCCAAGCTGTCATCAAGAATATCATCGATTTTGCATATCGCAGAACACTTGGTTCAGGATCTGCTACGACCTACCCGCGTAAGGCTGATACAGTAAGCCCAAGTGCCGTAAATGTTGCCCGAAATGACAAGTGAACCCGCCATGAAAAGCCACCGCTCGCAGCCGGTAGCCCCGTCCCAAATAAGGACATCTCTGGAACACTCGCCTCAACAACTCACGCCTTGGACTTGCGCAATCACCCCCAGCCTGCTCTTAAATCCTATGCAATCTCGCGGTCATTTGACCGTCTAACAACTCAGGACCCCAAATATGCCTTCTTTCCTCTACGTCGCACGGGACGCCGGAACCGGACGCGAGATCCGCAGTAACATCGAGGCCTCCTCCGAACAGGCCGCCATCGCCTCCCTCCTCGGCCGCAACCTCCTCGTCATGAGTATCGAGGAGCGCATCAGTAAACGCGGCCGCACCGCAGGAGGTAAGGTCGCCCTCGTCGACCAGGTCGTCTTCACCCGGCAGCTGGCCACCATGATCGATGCCGGCCTCGCCATGGTCCAATGCCTCCAAGCCCTCGCCGACCAAACCAACAATAAGGTCATGCGCGACGTCATCAAGGACGTCTGCAGCCGCGTCGAAAGCGGTGACAGCTTCTCCCAAGCCCTCACCAAACACCCCAAGGTGTTCAGCCGACTCTATGTCAGTATGGTCGACGCCGGCGAAAAGGGCGGCCTCCTCGCCGAAGTACTCGCCCGCCTCGCCACTTACCTCGAAAATACCGCTCGACTCAGGAAAAAAGTCAAATCGGCCATGATGTACCCCACGGCCGTCACCCTCGTCGCCATCGCCATCACCACCTTCCTCCTCGTCCGCGTCGTCCCCGTCTTCGGTGATATCTACAAAGGCTTCGGCGCCGAACTCCCCGGCCCCACCCAGTTCCTCATCAATATCAGTAAACTCCTCCAAACCTATATCATCTACCTCATCCCCGCCGCCATCATGGCAGTCTGGGGCTGGCTGATGTACATCCGCACCACACCAGGACGCGAATTCTGGGACCGCATACGCATAAAACTCCCCATCGTAGGCCCCATCGCCCATAAAATCGCCCTCTCCCGCTTCACCCGCACCCTCGCCTCCCTCGTCCGCTCCGGCGTCCCCATCCTTGAAGTCCTCGCCATCGTCGCCAATACCTGCGGCAACGTCGTCATGGCCAAAGCCATACGCGCCGCCTCCGGCGATATCGAACGCGGTGACGGTATCTCCGCCGCCCTCGGGAAACACTCCATCTTCCCATCCATGATCATCCGTATGATGACCGCCGGCGAACAAACCGGCAAAATCGACGCCATGCTCGAACGCGTCGCCGACTTCCTCGACGAAGAAATCGACACCACCCTCTCAGGTCTCACCTCACTCATCGAACCCCTCCTCATCGTCTTCCTCGGTATCGTCGTCGGCGGTATCGTCATCTGTATGTTCCTGCCCATCTTCAAGATGAGCCAGATCATCAATAAGAAGTAAGACAACTGTCGCACCAAACGCCCTGTCCGCCTGCGGACAGGGCGTTCGCTTTTTGCCAATGGTGCTTGCAGGATCAGCCCCCTTGTTCTTTGCTAATCCCCCATGGCCAAGGTCCTAATCGCGGACGACGAAGTTACAATGGTGCAAATGATCGCGGAGCTCCTCCGTAATCAAGGACACGAGGTGTTTCCCTTCACCAACGGAAACGCCGCCCTCGAAGCGATCGAATCCGTCAGCCCCGAACTGGTCGTCAGCGATCTCTACCTCGATAAAACCCGCGCCCAAGGCCTCGATATCCTCAGTAAAGCCCGAGCCCTCAACCCGCCCGCCATAGTCATCATGATGACGGCCTTCGGCTCCATCGAAACCGCCGTCGGCGCCATGAAAAGCGGAGCCTACGACTACCTCGAAAAACCCTTCAAGGTCGACGACTTCCTCCACTGCGTCCAAAGAGCCCTCTCCTATAACGACGCCATCTCCGAAAACGTCTACCTCCGCAAACAACTCAAACGTAAATACCAGTTCAGCCAAATCGTCGGACAGTCCCCCCGCATGCAGGACGTGTTCAAACTCATAGAACGCGTCGCCGATACCGATAGCACCGTCCTCGTACTCGGTGAAAGTGGCACCGGAAAGGAACTCGTCGCCAAAGCCCTCCACTTTAACAGCCGACGCCAGCTCCACCCCTTCATCCCCGTCAATTGCAGCGCCCTCCCCGAAGCCCTTCTCGAATCCGAACTCTTCGGCCACCGCCGCGGAGCCTTCACCGGCGCCATCACCGATAAAAAAGGCCTCTTCCAGGAAGCTGATGGCGGCACCATCTTCCTCGACGAAATCGGCACCATGTCCCCAGTGCTCCAAAGCCGGCTCCTCCGAGTCCTCCAAGAAAAAGAAGTCCGCCGTGTCGGCGATACCACCCCAGTCCAAGTCAACGTCCGCGTGGTCGCCGCCACCAACGAAAACCTCGAGGAACGAGTCAAGGAAGGCACTTTCCGCGAAGACCTCTTCTACCGCCTCAACGTCATCCCCGTCGAACTACCCGCTCTCCGCGACCGTAGCGACGACGTCGCCCTCCTCATCTCACACTTCCTCCGTAATCGCGTCCACCGACTCTCCGGTAAACCCTTCCAAATCACCCGCCAGGCCGTCGAAGCCCTCGCCGCCCACTCTTGGCCAGGCAACGTGCGCGAACTCGAAAATGCCGTGGAACGCGCCTGCGCCCTCGCCGATTCCCCCCTGCTCCGCCTTCATGACTTTCCCCCCGTCATCAGCGCAGGAATCAATGAGCCCGAATCAGATACCACCTTCACCGCCCTCCACGAACCCGCAGGCCGTATCTTCGGACTCCAGTCCGATGGCAAACCCATCGAAGCACCCAAGGCCACCGCTCCCACCAACAACACAACCAGCACTGATGAAGCCGATACCCCGGCTATGACCACGCTGAAAAACTTCATCCGCTCCCAAGAGGTCAACCATATCAACCGCGCCCTCGCCCAATCCAACGGCGATAAGGAACAGGCGGCATCCATCCTCGGCGTCAGCCTCGCCACGCTCTACCGCAAACTCGCCGATAACGACATGGAAGGCTGACCTCTCCTCGCGCAGGGGCAAGCTCCACAAGCCCACCCACGCAGCAGCCATCACGGCCCCGCCACCGCTCAGTGCAAATCCAATACGTCCCGCCCCGGTAACTCCGGAAACGCCCCGTGCGGCTCCCGCTGATACCAATACGCCACCGAAGCCACATCATCCTTCAACGGCAAATACCGCCCGCCCGATTGCCAGCCCAACGCCTGAATGGTCACCCGCAAATCCTTGCGAAACCGAATCGGATCAGTCACATGCCACCGGTATAACCCAAAACGCTGCTGGGACTGATACAATCCATCCGGTCGAATCACCTGCGACAACCCGCTATACGGAGTGCTGAACTCCTGATACCTCCCCTGCGAGTCAAAGTTGTACGACCCGCAGAAATAATCCTCTGTCCCCGTCCCGCAGATCGTCGGAAAGGTCCCGTCCCCATCCATGAAAAACTTAATCTCCCCCTCACCCCACCAACCCGTGCTGTGAACCTCCCACGCCATATACGTCCCCACATAATGCCCCTCCCCCTCCACCCCATCCAAAATGGTGTAAATCCCCCGCTCCCTCAAAGGATCCTCACGCCGAAACTGCGCGTGAAAATAGGCCGCATCCTCCCCCACCTCAGTCAGCACATAATCAATCTGGTAATACAGCGTCGATGTGTCATCCGATAGATTCTCCATCGTGATCTTCGCCTTCCGCCGAAACGGCATGGTCCAATAACAGTTGAACGCACTCCCCGGATTCACACACACCGCCAGGGAATTCAACTGCGCATACCTCCCCCAACCCGAAGCAAAAAAATCCCCCACCGGACACTCAATCGAAGGCGTCTCCTCCCCATCCCAATACACCCGCAAAATCGACCACCGCCAGTTCCCCGTCGGCGTCAGCCAAATGTGCTTGATCACCCCAGGCCCCTCAATCTCCGCCATCGTAAACGTCGACTTCGCCGGAATCCGAACATACGGCGACACTTTCCACCCCTGACCCAAATCCCTCGCCGCCGGTAACGCCGGCCCATCCTCCGACATCCCCCCCTTCCCCTTCTCCCCAGTGAAATTCTCCGGACTTATCGAACGGGATTCAGCGCTGGAAAGCCGATGCAAATTCCCCATCCCAACTTCCAGCCCATCAAACCCAGCAGCATTACTGTAACCCACCACAAGCAAGGAAATGGAAAGAAGTAAACCAAATCTACTACGTTGCATTTCATGAGATCTATTCACACCAGATCCCACTGTCACGCCAAATCCCCCACCCCCCCCCTACCACCGCAATACCAACCCTATCCCGCCCCCAACCCTCCAAATACCCCACGCGCATACCCCACCGATAACCGATGCGCCGCCACCACACCCATAGTGTGCGCACTCGACGCCTCCACCGCCTGCTCCAACACCACATGCGGCCTCACCCCCGCATCCTCCAGCAACTGCACCAGTCCACGATAATCAATATCCCCGTCCCCCAAGGCCTCCGTCCATACCCCATCCCTCGATTGCCTCACATGCAACTCACAAACCCGCGAACCATAAAGCTTCACCACATCCTCCAAAGCCACCACCGAATTGCCAGCCCCACGAAACACCCAGTGCGCGTCCAAACACAAACCCACCAACTCCGGATCCGTCCCCACCATCATGTGATGAAACTCCCGCCCCGCCTCCCTCAACTCAATGTCGTGATTATGGTAAGCCAAACGCATCCCCAACCCCTTCAGCCGCTCCCCAAGCCGGTTCAAAGCAGCAGCCTGACAACGCAACTGGGAATCACTCTTGTTCGCCGCACCACCCCACTGAATCGGACTCGGATTCGTCACCACAATCCTCGCCCCCCCGCGCCGCGCCGCCGTGGCCAACATGATAACCTGCTCCTGACTCCGCTCCACCTCACCCGGCTCGTGCAGCGTGCTGTTCACATAAAATGACCGCATCTCCAAACCATGGCGACGCAACAGCGGCAGCAATCTCTCCACCTCATCCACCGACCCAAACGACGGCTCAAAACCGTCCAAACCCGACTCCCGAACCTCCCCCAGCGCCTCATCCAAACCAGCCCCAAAATCCTTGCCCTCCCTCCCCCAAAAAACCTGCCACACATACTGATTGCAGGATAAATGAAGCCGGACATCCGCCTCAGCTGCCCTCCCCAGCCCAACACGCGAAGCCACTACCCCCCCACCCACCGCAAACAGACCTCGCCCCAATAAGTTTCTTCGGGAAATCATGCCCAACCTCATGCCACCCCAAACCACACTCCGCCATATAAAAATCCACGCTCAAAAACCAGTCGACAGCCCCCATCAACGCAACTAGCTTGAAGAACAACGCAAGGGATCGCGGCCATGACCAAGCTCACGCTTCAAGGTGTAACGCACCCCGGGACATTGGAACTGGCAGACGGCATGGTCAGCCTCGGCCGAAACCCCACCAACGACCTCCGTATCCCCGACCCCACGGTCTCTTCCTTCCATTGCGAGATCATCACCGCCGATGAAACCGTCCTCGTCCGTGACCTCAGCTCCACCAACGGCACCTTCATCAATAACAAATCCATCCGTGAATCGTTCCTCCGTCCGGGCGAAACCCTGAAACTCGGCGAAGCCGAACTGCGCCTCGTCGCCACCCCATTGCCCCGGGAGGAAACCAGCCCACCGCCCGAACCCGCCCCACCCGCAGCTCCCCAGCACGAATACCCCTGCGTGAACCACCCCAATTCTCAAGGTGTCGCCCGCTGCACCGCCTGCCACAAAGTCTTCTGCCAAACCTGCATCAAACCCGTCGGCCTCCGCGGCGGCCAGTCCCGCTTGTTCTGCCCATCCTGCGCCCAACCCTGTGAACCCATCGCCCCCTCCACAGCTCCCCCACCCAAAAAATCCCTCCTCGGTCGCCTCACCCAGACCATCCGTATCCGGCTAGGACAACGCTGAGACGATGCACCCCGAGACTCCCGCGTCCCTGCTCCAGGGCTACCCCCAGCCCACCCCCACCCCCGATGAGTGGTTCGAACACAACCACCAGCTGCTACCCCACATCTCCCCCCTGCTCTCCGCCCTCAATAAACTCGGCCTCCCAGAATTAACCCATCGCCGTGAAACCGCACGCCGCATGATGCGGAACCACGGCATGAACTATGACGCACTCGGCGACCGCCAAGGCCTCGAACGGCTCTGGGATATCGACCCCCTCCCCCTCCCCATCTCCGCACCAGAGTTCTCCCTCCTGGAAACCGCACTCCGCCAACGCTGCACGGTCCTGAATGCACTCCTCGCCGACTGCTATGGCCCCCAAAACCTGATACGAGACCAGGTCATCCCCGCCTCCATTCTCCACGCCAACCCGGGCTTCCTCTACCCGGCACACCAACTCCCCCCTGCACAAAACCGATACCTCGTCCTGCACGCCGCCGACCTCGCCCGCAACGCCAACGGCCAATGGCAAGTCCTCGCCGACCATACCCAAACCCCCTCCGGAACCGGCTACGCCCTCGAAAACCGCCTCGTCATCCTGCGTATCCTCCCCGAAGAATTCCGCACCTGCCAGGTCCGCCGGCTAGCCGCCTACTTCCAATACCAACGGGAAACCCTCAGCCACCTCGCCCCCAACCCCAACCACACCAACATCGTCTTCCTCACCCCCGGCCCGCACGCCCAAAACTACTTCGAACACGCCTACCTCGCACGCTACCTCGCCCTGCCCCTCGTGGAATGTACCGACCTCACCGTCCGACAATCCAAAGTGTTCCTCAAAACTCTCGAAGGACTCCAGCCCATCGACGTCATTCTCCGCCAAACCCCGGACAACCAACTCGACCCCCTCGAACTGGGAGACGCCGCCATCCATGGCGTCCCCGGCCTCCTCCAAGCCATCCGTAGCGGCTCGGTCGCCCTCGTCAACCCGCTCGGATCCGGACTCGCCGAAGCCCCCGCATGGTCCGCCTTCCTCCCACAAATCTGCGAATACCTGCTCCACGAACCCCTCCTGCTGCCCTCCACCCCCACCTGGTGGTGCGGTTCCCCCCACCACCTCCAAACCGCCCTCTCCCAGTTCGATACCCTCCAGTTCCGCCCTGCCTTCAACCCCGACTCAGAACCCTCCACCCCCTCCAAACTGCACCCCAAAGACAGGGACGCCCTCCTCAGGAATATCCAGAATAACCCCCACCACTACGTCGCCCAACCCCTCCCCCAACTCTCCGTAGCACCCGCCCTCCTAAACAAATCCATCCAGCCCCACCCGGTCCTCCTCCGCACGTTCACCTGCCACGGCCACGAAGGAATCGAAGTCATGCCCGGTGGCCTCACCCGTATCCTCACCCAGTCCGCCTCCCCCCACTCCTCACGCAGCGGCGGCACCACCAAGGATACCTGGATTCTCTCCGAAACCCCCGTCGCACCCGTCAGCCTCATCCATACCCCAACCAGCACCGCAAGACTCGAACGCGCCGCCGCTGAAGTCCCCAGCCGTGTCGCCGATAACCTCTTCTGGCTCGGTCGCTATAGCGAAAGACTCGAGGACCTCGCCCGCACTCTCCGCTGTATCCTCACCCGCCTCGTCAGTGAAGCCTCCTTCGATAAAACCCCCGACCTCCTGGGCCTCGTCCAAATGATGGTCCACCTCGAAATCCTCCCCGATCAGTTCAAACACGACTTCCCCATCCGAACCCTCGCCCGCGAAACCCACGCACTCATCCACGAAACCCACCGCCTCGGCACTCTCCCCGAACTCCTCAGCCGTCTGCACCGCATCACCTGGAACGTCCGCGACCGCCTCTCCACCGATACCTGGCGCACTCTCAACCGACTCCAAAACGATGCCCGCCCAGCCTCCCGACACCCCAGCCTCGCCGACAGCCTGCTCCTCCTCAATAACCTCATCGCTAACCTCGCCGCCCTCACCGGCCTCCAGTCCGAAAATATGACCCGCGGCCACGCATGGCGGTTCCTCCAGCTCGGACGCCGACTCGAACGAGCCGCCAATATCACAACTCTCACTCTCGCCGGCCTCCACACCCAGGATGAACATCTCCGCGTCCTCGAACCCATGCTCGAAATCGCCGACAGCACCATGACCTATCGCCGACTCTACTTCGCTCAACCCCTCCTCGCCGGAGTCCTCGACCTGCTCCTCGCCGATGAAACCAACCCCAGAGCCCTCGCCTTCCAGCTCGCCAGCCTCCAGGAACACAGCACCCACCTCCCTAACCCTCCCACAATCACCCCGGGTAACGACCTCACCGATAGCATCCACCAAGCCATCCAAACCCTCCAATCCGCCCAACTCGACCACCTCGAACCCGTCATCTCCAACGAACGCCGCCTCCAAATCACCCAAACCCTGCGAGATATCACCGCAATCCTACCCCGCCTCTCCGACCACATCACCCATCGCTTCTTCAGCCACGCCGAAACCCGCGTCAGCTGAAATACCATGCGCTACCAAATCCGCCATACCACCCGCTACCTCTACGACCACGTGATCTCCGTCTCCCACCACCTCGTCCGCACCCACCCCAGAAATCTCCCCAACCAAAACTGCCTCGAATTCCAACTCACCACCTCCCCCAACCCAACCTCCGAAACCACTCACCAGGACTACTTCGGCAATACCACCAGCCTCCTCACCATCGAAGGCCCCCACCAGGAATTCAGCGTCACCGCCACAAGCCAAGTCGATCGCCAACCCTCACCACCCCCCAACCCCGGCTCCACCCCACCTTGGGAAACCATCCGTGACCAGTGCCTCAACAATCACCCCTCAACCCTCGAAGCCATACCCTTCCTCTTCCCCTCCCCCATGATACCGAGATCCCCAAAACTCGCCGATCTCGCCCGCCCGTTCTTCAGCCGCAATCGACCTTGGATCGATGCCCTCACCGACTTCATGAACCATGTCCACCAAACCTTCTCCTTCGACCCCACCGCTACCCAAGTCACCACGAAAGTCGAAACTGTCCTCACCCAAAAACGCGGCGTCTGCCAGGACTTCGCCCACCTCACCATCGCCGCCCTCCGCTCCCTCGACCTCCCCGCCCGCTACGTCAGTGGTTACCTCGAAACTCTACCCCCCCCCGGCCAACCAAAACTCACCGGAGCCGACGCCTCCCATGCCTGGATCTCCGCCTTCCTCCCCAACGTCGGCTGGATCGACCTCGACCCCACCAATAACCTCTTCCCCTCCAGCCAGCACATCACTGTCGCCTTCGGACGTGACTTCCAGGACGTCAGCCCCGTCCGCGGTGTCCTCGTCGGCGCCGGCAACCACCAGCTCTCCGTCGCTGTCGATGTTCAACCAATCACCCCAACAACCAACAACCAACAACCAACAACCAACAACCAACAACCAACAACCAACAACCAACAACCAACAACCAACAACCAAGAACCCCTAAACCTTAAACCTTAAACAATACTCAAAACACCGCCGCTCCTCTCTACTCTACGCCCTCTCCCTGAGCCACAGGCGAAACAACCTCCACCTCATACTCCTTCTTCAACTGCTCAAACCACTGGGGCAACCGCCGCTCCACCTCCTGGTTCATCAGCAAACTGCGCACCTCCTCCTTCGCCTCCTCAAAAGGAACCTTGCCCGCTTTCGGACGCTCCAACACCTGCACCAAATAATACCCCAGATCCGTGTCAATAATGTCGCTCAACTGGTTCAGCGGCAGACTAAACAAAGCCTCCCTTAACCGCGGCAAAGTAACTTTATCCTTCACCGCCAAATACTCCGCATTGTTCACCTGCGCATCCGGCTCCTCGGAAAACTCCCGCGCCAAAGCTCTGAAATCCTCACCCGCTAGAGCCCGCTGCCTCAAACGCCCCAAACGGTCGCGCTTGGACTTGCGAACATCCTCCGTCACCAGTTGCCCCGTCACCGGATTCTTCATGAACAAGACCAACATCACCGCTCGAGCCTGCTCCGGCCGCTCCAACCGCGACAGGTTGGTCTGCTGAATCATCGCCAGCCGGTTCGTCGCATCCCGATAAAAGCTCGAGTCCTGATTCTCCATCGCCAACTTCGCCACCACCCCCTTCAACTCCTGCGCATGCATGTCCGTCCCCTCATCATAAAAACCACGCACCTGCTCGTCCGTCACCACTACCTTCGACCGAATCTCACGCTGCACCACCTGATCAGCAATCGCCTGCTCCTCCAACCGCCTCTGAAACACATCTGGATCCGTCCCCCCTCTTAGGATCCGACGCCGGTAGGCCTCCTCCGATCCCTGCTTCACTATCTCCTCCGCCACCCGCTTCTCCACCAATTCCCTCCCCCGCTTCTGCTCCTCCGGCCTCGCACGCTGCAACAACACCTCCTTGATCACCAGCCGCTCCAAGGTCTGTTCCTCCAATAACCGCTCCTCATCCGCAGTCACTTTGCGTCCCATGCTCTGCAACATCACCTTCTGCTCCACCACCAGCTCATCCACCTGCCCCTGAGTCACAGAAAACCCCTTGCCGCGAGCCAACACACGCCCCCCTACCGCCGCCGCAGCGTCAGCACACCACAACACGCAACACACCGCCAACCAACCCACACAAAAACGGTTCACGTTCACAACCTGAAGACGACTTGAAAGCTTCATGAATTCATCACCCGCCCAAAACAGCATCTACTGTCCAACCGCGGGTCGACGCAAAACCTACCCCACCCCACCCCGAAACAACAAGAAATCCAATCCCCACCCATTCACCCCAAATGCCCCCGCGCCACCGCCAACACCCGCCCAAACTCACGCTCCAACCCCGCGCACACCCCCGCACACCCCCCAACCACCTCCGCCGCCCACTCCAAATACTCCTCCTTTTGAACCCGCGACCACCCCACCGGATTCTCCCCGGTCACATCCCCCACATTGTAAATCTTGTCGGCAACCCGTATCAGTCTCGCCCCCACGGATAAACCCCTCACCCTCTCCATCTGCACCCGCCTCCGCACCCCCAGCGGCAGGCTCATGTCATCCGTCAACTCCACCACCAAACCACATACCTCATCCCCAAATCGCGCCGCCAGTTCGCCCGCACTCGTCGCAGTGTCCTCCAACACGTCATGCAATAACGCCGCCTGCAATATAACCAGATCCTCGACCCCGCCCTCCCGCACCAAAATCTCCGCCACCCCCAAGGGATGATAAATATACGGCGTCCCCACCACATCCTTCCTCCGCTGCCCACGATGTCGCTCCGCCGCAAACCAAGCCGCCTCAATCAACCCTCGCATGCCCCAATTGCTAGCATACTCACCCCACGTTCACACTCCCCAACCACTCCGAAAAAGCCCACTACCCGCCACCCAACACCACGGCCGTCGGCTGAAACGAAGTCAAAACTCCCTGATACGCGCCTACGGCCCCGCCAAAAACCGACCTCCTCGCCGTCAATACCAACCTGAACCCCACCCCCGAAAAATCCACCACAGCCACCCGACTCACCATGCCCTCCCCCTGCACCCCCTCCCACTCCAAATCAAACATCAACCCCTCACCCCCCTCGGTATAACATGACGACCTCCCCACTATCCGCGCCTCCGGAAAATCCCGCTCAATCGACGCCGCCACAACCACCGCATTCGTCAATCCCGCCGACATCCACGCCTCCGGCACACGCTCCAAAGACAAACGAGCCCCCCGCCCCGAAACCCAGCCCACCCCCCCGCGAATACCATGCTCACGACGCCACCCCAACGGAGGCATAAAACAATACCCCGCCCCATGCACCCGAATCACCCAGTTCGTGACCACCCCAACCTCAGGCAAAACGAGCTGGCGCGTCGATACCCCAAATTCCTGCGCCCCCAGTTTCGCCACACTCAAAAGCACCGTAAACCACACCACCACCCACCTGCCCAAACCTCCCGTTTCAGTCGCCATCTCCTCTCCTTTCGTCAATGCTCCTCCCCGTCCGAAGCCGATACCATGCTCCAACCTCCACGAATCACCGCCCGCACCTCCGGCGTCCCCGGCGGCAATCGCGCCGGATCCAGAAAGTTCAAATCAAACGCCCAGTCGCGCGCCGGCGGATTGTAAATGCCATACGTGTTGCCCGTACCACGCCAGGGAGCAGTCGCCACCTCGCTCGGAAATAACACGATCATCGACCCGTTATACGTCAGCTTCCGCCCACCCCAATCCTCCAGAAACCTCGGGAAGTTCTCCACCCCACCACTGTAGGAACTGCCCTCAGTCGGAACTATCCCAGACAGGAAAGCAGCGTTCACGGTCGTGTTCGACGCCCTCCGATTACTCAAACTCAAGGTGCTCGATGAATCACGCCAACTGCCCGACAACACCGTGATCGCATCCGCAATCAAAGCCGCCGGCTTCGCATCCCTCGTCTCATGAGTCCCCAACGCCGAAGCCGGAGCATTATAGTTCCCCTGCACATACAACGGCTGCGCCGTCGCCACGGTCAAACCCATCGACGGCAACTCCTGACCGTTCACCAACCTCACCCCGGGCTGCGTATCCCAACTCTGCGTCCGCGCATCCGTCACATATACCGAACTCACATCCCGCCCCAAGACCGCCGTCAAGGCATTGCCCGCCTCACTCCACTGCTTCAACTTCGCCACATCGATCTCCGTTGCCTGAACCCGCTTCCCCTCGCGCTTGTTGAAAAACGTCACGTTGGTCTTCATGAACGCACTCACCTCAGAAGCCGGCAACGTCACCCAACCCGCCCGCAACGCCCCACCCCTCACCTCCACACCACTGTCCCTAACCGTAATCACCAGATCCGCTTTGTTGTAATATCGCTGCTGCCCCAAAGCCGATCCGGATGACTCCCCAACCGGAGGCGGCTGAATAATCTGCCGCACGTTCTCCGGCGTGTTCTCCACCCCCAACGGAAGATTCAGGGTGTTCACGCCGCTGTCATGCTCGCCATGATAAACAATGGTCCCCCCGGGTAGCCCGCCGTTCTCCTTGCGATAGTGATACACGTTCCCCGCAGCCGTCACATCCCCCAAAAAGTTCAGCGTGCCCCCCGGCGAAGTATACAAATCCACATTGCTGTGAACCCGACCATTCACATCCATCACCGGCCCAGGATTCACCTCCAGATCGATGTTGTAAAAGATCGCGAACTGAAACAACGGGATGGTCGCAATCTGCAGCTCCTGCTGCACCGCCGCCGCAACCGGATTCTCTAACCCGGCCTCCCGCGCCACTCCCACCACCCGATACGTCGACGCATAACCCGCCAGCCCGCTATACTGCGAAATCAAACCCGACAACCCCCACGGCGTCACCTGCTCCACCTCAATCTGCCCGGCATTTCCCGACCGATCGTGAAACTCAAAATCTGCCCACTCCTCCGCCTCCCCCTCCCACGGAACCATCCGGCGATACGCCGCCGTCCGTAAAGTAACCTCCCCAGCCCCTCCCCGCTGGTAGTCCGCAGACATGTGCGCCACCACTTTCTCGGTCGCCGCCTCCGCCGCCGCCACCGCTGAAAAATAGCGGTTGTTGCGGTCAATCAACCGAACGTTGGTCGATAACCAACCCAGTGAACTCGACAACACCAGTAACCCCACCACCAGAAAGATGAGAACCACCACCAACGCGTGCCCCGCCTCACCTTCCACAACCGGAAACGACTTTCGTGTTTTCATAACTTTCTACTCCAAAGCACGCCGCGTGATCTTCGTTCTAAGCTGGTAAAAATCATAAAGACCACCAGGCCCTATCTCCACACTCGGACTCTGTAGCTGGAAGAACTGTAAATGCACCCCAATCACCCGGTTGTTGAAGTTGTTGCTCAAAATCCGCCCGGCAAAATCCTCCGACGTAAAAACCATGCTGTTGCTAATCGAGTTCGCCACCACAAGCTCCGCCCCCAACCCGCTCACGGTGCGCTTCAACCGCTGGTCCCCGGCATCCCAGAAATACCGGATCCATTCGTTGGTCCTCCCCTTCACCGGATAAATCTCAATCGCATTGCCCCGCTGCAATTCCCCATGCCCCACCTCCGCAAAACTCTCCAGCCCCCCAGTCCCAATCCGCACCGCCCCCGCACCCCGAATCTCCGTCGCCATCAAGGAAATCGCCTCCCGCGCCTCATCGCTCGCCCCCATCTTCGACCGCGCCCACCCGTTCAACCGCAACCCCGACAAGTGAATCACGACCACCCCAGCCATCACCACCGCCAGAATCGCCGATGCCACCATAACCTCCGGCAATGTCATACCCGCACACCGCCGCCTCGCTACTCGTTTGAATTCTGTTGCTCTCATTGGTCCGGAGCCCGATAGGTCACAACCGTGTTCGTAAAAACCTCCCCCGTGTAGAAACTCCACACACAATCCACCCGCACCAGCTTCAACGGCGGATCCGCCGAAATCATGCTGATCCCGGTAAAATTCGTCGCCAATGCCACGTTGTCCCCCGAAATCGGAATATCCAACACCTCCACCACCGGCCCGAAATTCCCCGCAACCAACTGATCCACCAGCGGCACCGCCAATGTATCCCACTTCGCCGCCCGTGCCTGCTCCAAACCCCGCACTGCCATCGCATGCGCCGCCAACGAATGCGCCGACCACTCCGCCCTCCGTAGCAACTGCACATACCCCAACATCAACCCCCCCATCAGCAAACCCGCAATAGCCAATGCCAACACCACCTCTACCAAGGTAAAAGCTGTCAGCTTTCTTCTATTTAAACCCCGGAAAGTAATCCCCCAAACAAGCGGTAATCCTCCTCCACCCGACCTTATCATCGAGCGCATACACCTCCCCTTCAGCAAACGGTATGCCGCCTGAAGAAACCCCCGAAAATAGACCGTTCAATCTCAATTCCAAGGACAGCAACCACCGGAAAAGGACACCTGTCTTTGACCTAGATCCACCTAGCCCTACGCCCACTCCCTTCGTCAGGCTTTAAAAGAAAACCCAACCTCTCAACCCTGAGAAAAAGCCGTTGACACCACCCGAACAACTCCGGCAATGCCCCACCCCCATCAGCCCTCCACCCAGGGTGAACAACGGCAAAAGCAATCCGGTATGACGCCCAATGCCTGCCCACACGAGGCCCCCTACCCCACTTGTTGCCCCCGCAAACCCCGCCAAAACCTCCAAAGGTGTTACCCGGACGGACGGTAGTCCGGGTGCCTGGTGTTGGTTCAAATGAGTGTCAGGAGCGACTTAAACCGGTCACGGGGCGGACTGCGAACCCACCCCCCGCCGGCAACTCTAATTCTGGCGCAATGAGCCCAAAAACCAACCGTTCCCACCATCGACAACCCGCTCCAAGCCTGTGTATTCTCCCCCCGCTGTGAGTCGCAAAAGGTGGCACACGCACTGTCAGGAGCAGGATAAAACTGCGGAAAAGCCTGATATTTCACACCTGCCGGTGTGGCGGAATGGCAGACGCACGGGACTTAAAAATCGGCAAAACCGTGTTATTTCGCGTCCTTCTGAGTAACCCAAAACGATCACAAAAGGCCTGTCTTTATTGATCGAAACGCACTTTTCCCCTGTCCTGCTCCAGCGCGAGGTCTGAGCCCCAAAAGTGTCACCAAAAGTGTCACCGGGCGTTTTGGCCGTCCAAGGTCTCACTCCGACCCAAAACTCCCGTACGTCAAGTTCTCCACCGTCATCCTGAGTAAGCCGAGCGGCACCCCGACCCTTCCGCCCCCCGCCACCCGGTCCCAAAAATCCCGTGCGTCCAGCGAAGGCCGTTTCCGGCCATCCGGCATGGACACGATGATCTCGTGTGGTAGGGTCAGCCATAGCCATGGTAAGAAAAAAAGTAACCCTCTTGGCCGCCTTGGCGGTCGCAGTCACCATCGCCTCCGCCCACACGACGGAGCTGGGGATCTACCCCCGTTTCCGAACCGACGCCGAATGCAAAGCGTTGCAGCAGGCCGCAGAACAACACCTGCGAGACACCCTTCCGGCGCAGATTCAGGCCAGTAGGGATCAGGTCGCGGCTGGAGTGCGGTACAACAAAATGCCCCACCAGCCATAGAGGCCAGTGGGGCTTTGTCATCCGAGAACTGGACGGGCGACCACCGCCCCGCGCTTATTCAGACGATAAAGCAGACCGCCCGCCTCTCGTCCCAGAACCGCATGACCGAACACGAGAAGATGACAGACGAACTCTACCGGCTGGCCCGCGAGTATGAGGTCAAGTTCGGCCAGAAGCCTCCGGTCTGGAACATGGGGCCGTTCCGAATTGCCATCGAGCGGATCAAGGAGTGTCTGGAGGTCGGGAAGATCTGGCAGGAGATCAGCGGGATGAACGAGCACCCCGCCGATGTGGACTACTAGGCCGCACCCCCCTCACCTCGCCATATACCGCCCGAGGGCTTCCTGAAGGCCGACTGACCCCAGCGGCCCCGATGGCCTGAGAGCGGATAGGACGTGGAAGTCGGAGAGCACTACGTCCAGCGTGAGGTGGGGCCGTGGGGATGGCCAATCGCCTCGGGCTT
>JBJOII010000040.1:0-30878 GCA_046047235.1 Verrucomicrobiota bacterium
ACCGAAAAACTCCGCCTCACCCCCAGCCATCCGAATCGCCTCCACCCGCTCCCGCCCCTTCTCCTCACTCCGCCCCACAATCGCCACACGCGCACCTGCCGACGCAAACCCCTCCGCAATCGCACCCCCCAAAACCCCCGTACCCCCAATCACCACCGCAACCTCTCCGCTTAAATCAAAAAGTGTCGTGCTCATATCTCGTAAGCCACGCATTCTGCCGCCACTCGCCACGGAACAAAGCAAAAAACACCCCGCAAACACCACACTCCCCGACCCCAGCCCACACAAAATAAATCACGCCCGTTTCGCAATACCCTGCTAGCCATCCCCACCCGCCTCCAGTATCGTCCCCGCCATGTCGCTACCGCTACAACCCGAAGTCATCCTGACCCACGAAAGTGACCTGGATGGCCTTCTGGCCGCCCTCCTCGCACAACGCCTCGCCAAACATTGGTACAATACCGAAATCCCCACTCTCGCCTACCACACCCATGGCTGGCGCCAACGCCAACCCTTCGAATCCTCCGCCTGGGTCTGTGACCTCGCCTATGAACCCAAACTCGACCGCTCCAACTGGATCATCTTCGACCACCACCCCTTCTCCTGCACACCCCCACAACTAGCCCAACTCCACCATAACCCCGAAACCTCCGCCGCCTCCATCGTCTACCAGCTCCTCAAGGAACACGGCCTCGCCAACGAAACCCTCGACCAACTCGTCCACCTCAATAACGTCTCCGATCTCTTCCTCGTCGATGACCCCAACTTCCTCAATGCCATCGACCACGCCAGCCTCGTCAAAACCTACGGCTTCTGGAACCTCTACCGACTCATCAACGGCGAACCCGAAAACCTCCTCAACCACCCGCTGCTCCAAATCACACGCCTCAAACGCGAAATCGAAGACCCCATCGGCCTCAACTGGAGCCGCCAACACATCACCCCCCTCCCAGGCAATATCGGCATCGTCGAAACCACCATCGGCAACCCCAACCTCGTCGTCCACCACCTCCTCAATGAAACCAATTGCCCCTACTCCGTCCTCCTCAACCTCTATCGCAAAGGCTCCGGCAACTTCCTCGTCAGCCTCCGCAGCCGCAACGGAGAAGCCCTCGCCATTGCCGAAAAATTAAAAGGCGGAGGCCACCCCAACGCCAGCGGCGCATCCCTCCCCAGATCCATCCAGTCCCTCACGGAAGCCATCCAATACCTCAAAAAAGTCCTCGCCCCCACCTCCGTCCACAACACCAATACCACCGGCGTCCATGGCCTCTTTGAAAGCGCCGGCCTCTAGTCTTTAAAAAACCAAACCCAATCACCACCTGCCCATGTCTTACTCACGACCCGATAACCGACAAGCCAACGAACTCCGCCCCCTCAAGTTCCAAAACCATATCGCCCCCCACGCCGCAGGCTCCACCCTGGTCCAATGGGGAAATACCCAGGTCATCTGCGCCGCCTGTATCGATGAATCCGTCCCCCGCTGGATGAAGGAACAAGGCGTCACCGGCGGCTGGATCACCGCCGAATACTCCATGCTCCCCTACTCCACCCTCACACGAAAACCCCGCGATATCTCCCGCGGTAAACTCGACGGCCGCTCCTCCGAAATCCAACGCCTCATCGGCCGCTCCATGCGCGCCGCCCTTAGCCTCGAAAAACTCGGATCCCGTACCATCTGGCTCGATTGCGATGTCCTCCAAGCCGATGGAGGAACCCGCACCGCCGCCATCACCGGATCCTACGTCGCCATCGCCCTGGCCGCCCAAAAGCTCATCGCCGAGGGCAAAATCAAGGAATCCCCCCTCCTCCACCAGGTCGCCGGTGTCAGCGTCGGTATCCTCCACGGCCAACCCATCCTCGACCTCTGCTACCAGGAAGATGTCAGCGCCGAAGTCGATATGAACGTCGTCCTCACCAGCCAAGGCTCCTTCGTCGAACTCCAAGGCACCGGCGAAGAATCCACCTTCTCCCCCGATCAACTCAACGGCATGCTCGACCTCGCCCGCCACGGCGCCCAGCAACTCTTTAACGCCCAGCTCAACGCCATCAACCCCACGGCCTAAATGCCCACCACCACCACCCCGAAAACGCTCTGGGAAATCACGGTCTCCACCCACCCGGAAGCCGAAGAAGCCGTCACCCACCTCCTCGAATCCATCACCCACCACCCCCCATCCTCCTACCATAACCTCAGACATAACCTCTCCCATACCTCCGCTTACCTCCCAACCCTCCCTTCCACCACCAAATCCCTCCGCCAACAAATCCAAACCGGCCTCAAAACCATCCAAACCTCCGGACTCCAAACCCACCCGGGCAAAATCAAAATCCAACCCATCCCCCAAAAAAATTGGGCCGAGTCCTGGAAAGAACACTTCCCCCCCCTCGAAATCCCACCCCACTTCCTCATCCTCCCCGACTGGATCACCCCCCCCCCCAACCCCACCCAACACGTCATCACTCTCAACCCCGGTCTCAGCTTCGGAACCGGACACCACCCCACCACCCAGTTCTGCCTGGAAGAACTAGCCCGCGCCCTCCCAAATTACAGCACCCCCAACCTCCTCGATATCGGCACCGGCTCAGGCCTCCTCGCCATCGCCGCCGCTAAACTCCAATACCACCGCGTCACCGCCTTCGACTTCGACCCCGTCGCCGTCAAAATCGCTAAACAAAACGCCCGCAAAAACCAGGTAGGCCGCAAGATCCGCTTCTACCACGACGATATCACCCACCCCACCCGCCCCATCAAACCCCACCACGTCGTCTGCGCTAACCTCCAAGCCAACCTCCTCACCCAGGAAGCCCAGTGCATCGCCCAATCCGTCCTCCCCAACGGAACTCTCATCCTCGCCGGTATCCTCCATAAAGAACTCCCCACCATCCAAACCACCTTCTCCCAGCTCGGCTTTGAAAAGATCCGCGCCAAAAAACGCAAGGAATGGAGCTCCATCTCCCTCCACCTCCCCGCTTAACCCAACCCCACCCACCCCTCCCGACCGCAATTGAGGATCTATCCTCTCATTGTATCATGCCAACATCTAATGCCATGCATTTATGAAGGCCGAGATCTAATGGGTCATTCGCTCACCTAATATAGCTTTCCAGCCATTGTTTGCAGGCCAACCACCAACTCCAGCCAACCATTCACCCCAACCACTCCCATTCCCGGACCTCATCCTCACCCCAAAAAGCAATTTATGGGGAATCGTCGGCAGTTTGTGCGTAGTCGGTCCACTTACCCCATGGCTCAATCTCTAGCGTTGGTCCAACCCTATCGCGTTAACAAAACCAAGCTATGAAACGAAATCGATCCTTAGGAACGTTCGCAGCCATCGTCGCCGTAGGCGCCTCGATGCTGAACGTCCTTGGTGCCGATGCCTCGGGCCCCCACCCGCAAATCGCCGCCAGACCCCTAACCCCCCAAGAAATCAAAGACTACGCCCTGCCCTCCACAACCCAGAAATCGGGCGGCCTCATGACCGTCGGCGTCGGACAACCCCTCTACCTCGAGGCCCAAATCCCCGCCGGCACCGCCGTCGCAGGAATCACCTGGACCCTCACCAGCCAACCAGCCGGCTCCACCGCAGCCCTCGCGGAAAGCCCGCTGCCCGAAGAAATGCCCATCTACAATCCCGGTGACCGCGAAGTCAATATGGTCGCCGGCCGAATGCTCCTCGTGCCCGATGTCACCGGACAATACCTCTTCAACGCCACGGTCAATACCGACGGCGATGACATCGTGATCGACGGAGCCGCCACCGCCGCCCTCTACGTCGGCGTCGGACACGTCGGTAACTCCACGTTCCCCGAATGCGCACTCTGCCACACCGATAAAGTCCCCGGCTGGGAAGGCACCCACCACTCAGTCGCCACCAGCTATAACCTCGATGACAGCACCGGCCACTTCGGTGAACGTTGCCTGTCCTGTCACACCACCGGCTACGATACCGCCCCCCTCGCCGTGAACGACGGCTTCGACGATATCCAAGCCCTCGTCGGCTGGACCTTCCCCGAAACCCTCCAGCCCGGTAACTGGGACGCCATGCCCCCCGAACTCCAGGCCAAAGCCAATGTACAATGCGAATCCTGCCACGGCCCCGGCTCGGAACACTTCGGTCGCTTCGACCGTATCTCCGTCAGCACCAGCTCCGGCGATTGCGCCCAATGCCATGACTCCACTTCCCACCATAACAAAAACCAGGAATGGAATGCCTCCCGCCACGCCATCGCCACCCGCTACCCCACCGGCGAAGGCCGCGCATCCTGCACCCCATGCCATAGCGGCGTCGGCTTCATCGACCGCATCGACGGCAAAGACCCCGTCCGCACCGAATGGGAAGCCATCGTCTGCGCCACCTGCCATGACCCCCATAACGGCAGCAATGAACACCAAGTCCGCACCGTCGCAGATGTCACCCTCGCCTCCGGTCACGTGATCACCCGCGGCGGATCCGGCAAACTCTGCATGAATTGCCATATGGGCCGCCGCGAAGCCCAAAGCTACGTCGACGCCATGGGCAGCGTCTCGGGCAGCTTCGGTGCCCACCACGGCCCGCAAGCCGACATCCTCGCCGGTAAGAATGGTTACGAGTTCGGTCGCCCCATGCGCACCTCCGGCCATACCTTCGCCGTCGAAGAATCCTGCGTGGCTTGCCATCTGCAGGACGTCGCCGCAACCGATCCCGGCTTCCTCCACGTCGGCGGCCATACCTTTAAACCCGGCTGGGACAACGGAACCCCCGAAGATCCCTCGGATGATATCCACCTGACCCACGCCTGCTCAGAATGCCATGGCGAAATCGAAGGCTTCGATTCCATCCAACGCCAGGACTACGACGGCAACGGTATCGTCGAAGGTACCCAAACCGAAATCAAGGGCCTCCTCCACCAGCTGGCTCTCCTCCTGCCTCCCTACGGCAGCCCCACGGTCACCCCCTCCAACGCCTATACCAAGGCCGAGCGCGGTGCCCTCTGGAACTATAAAATGGTCGAGGAAGACGGTAGCTTCGGTATCCACAACACCCTCTACTCCGCCGACCTCCTCAAGGCCTCCATCGCCGAACTCTCCGGCGGAACCCTCGCCGGCGATGCCGATAACGACTGCTTGCCCGACGACTGGGAAATCGCCCAGTTCGGCAGCATCACGGCCCACAATGGCCTCGAAGACCCCGACCTCGACGGCGTGAATAACAAGATGGAATACGCCGCCGGCACAAACCCCATGCTCGCCGACTCCGACGCAGATGGATTCAGCGACTTCGATGAACTCCACATCGGCACCAATCCTAACAGCGCCGACGATAGCCCCGCCCTCGGACGGAGCACCATATTCCAGGCCGCCGAAATGGTCTTCATGACCGAAACCGGCAAGACCTACCAGGTCCAAGCCGTCGGTAGCCTCGACGCCAATGACTGGACCAACCACGGTGAACCCTTCGATGGCACCGGCTCCATGATGCAGCTCTTCATCTCTACCCGCGGTACGCAAGCCCAGTTCTATCGCGTGGTCGAGCTGCCATAATACACGTCCACGAACGTCTAACTGAAACCTACCCATCCAGCCCCCCTCCGCAGCTACCGGAGGGGGGCCTTTTTTCAGACATCAACTCCAATCCTAACCTCAACCCGAATTGGTTTTGATTTTGCAATCCATGGATGGATATTCAATCTCCACAGCGGACGATGCCTTGCGTCCAATTCGTCAATCTGAGATAAATACCCCTATGGAACATCGTGCAGCAGAGGAAATTACAGGCCGGGATCGTTTCCTCCGCGCCCTGAACTCCCAACCCGTCGACCGCCCCCCCATCTGGCTCATGCGCCAGGCCGGCCGCGCCCTCCCCGAATACCGCGCCCTCAAGGAAAAATACACTTTCGTCCAACTCGTCCAATCCCCCGACCTCGCCACCGAAGTCACCCTCCAACCCATCCGTCGCTTCCACTTCGACGGCGCCGTCATCTTTAGCGATATCCTCATCGCCTCAGAAGGCATGGGCCAAAGCTACCGCTTCCGCGAAACCGGCGGCATCGAAATGGAATTCACCGTCCGCACCGCCGAAGATATCAACCGCCTCTCCCCGGAAGCCGTCCCCGAAAAAACCCAATACCTCGCCGAAGCCCTCAAACGCGTCAAAAAGGAACTCGGCAACCAAAGCGCACTCCTCGGTTTCGCCGGCTCCCCCTGGACGCTCGCCAACTATATGCTGGAAGGCGGTAGCCACCCGGAACCCCTCGCCGCCAAACAACTCCTCCATACCAACCCCACCCTCTTTAACCAACTCCTCAACCGAATCACCGACGCCGTCATCGCCCTCCTCAAAATGCAGATCGAAGCCGGCGCCGATGCCCTCCAAATCTTCGATACCTGCGGCGAACTCCTCGCCGCCGATTCCTACGAAACCGCCTCCGGCCAGTGGATCCGTAAAATCGTCGACGCCCTCCCCTCACAAACCCCTACCCTGCTCTACGTCCGCGGCGCACCCCAAGCCATCCACTCTCTCGCAAATTCAAACCTCCGCGGATTCAGCATCGATTGGCGCATGAACCTCCCCCAGCTCCGCCAAACCCTCCCCGCACATAAGGTGCTCCAAGGTAACCTCGACCCCTCCCTCATGCTCACCACCCCAGAGGTCGTTACCCGTGCAGCCACTCATATGCTGGAACCCATGCGCAATGCCACCGGCTATATCGCCAACCTCGGCCACGGCCTCCCCGCAGGCTCCAAACTCGAAAATATCGAAGCCCTCTGCCAAACTGTCCGCTCCCTCAAAGCCTGACCCCACCATTCCCATGAATCCCACCCCCACCCAACAACTGGAAGTCGACCTCGAACTCGTCCGTAAATACAACGTCGCCGGTCCCCGCTACACCTCCTACCCCCCAGCCACTCACTTCACGGAATCCGTCAACGCCAACACCATCGAGAACTGCATCCGCACCAATAACGAAAGCACCCGGGATATCTCACTCTATTACCACCTCCCGTTCTGCTACTCACTCTGCTGGTTCTGCGGCTGTACCACCGTCATCACCGGTAACCAAAACGCCAGCGACCTCTACGTCCAACGCCTCCACCAGGAAATGGAGCGCCTCAAACCACTCATCAACCCCCAACGTAAAGTCACCCAACTCCACTTCGGCGGCGGTAGCCCCACCTTCCTCGCCCCAGACCATATGCGCCGCCTCGGGGAATCCATCCACCAACACTATAACCTCGTCGATGATATCGAGGCAGGCGTCGAAATCGACCCCCGCCGCCTCGTCAAAGACCATATCACCGCCCTCCGCGAAATCGGCTTCAACCGCGCCTCCCTCGGCGTCCAGGATAATAACCCCATCGTCCAAAAAGCCGTCCACCGTATCCAACCCTTCGAACAAACCAAACAAGCCGTCGACTGGGCCCGCGAAGCCGGCTTCCAATCAGTCAATATCGACCTCATCTACGGTCTCCCCCACCAAACCCCACAGTCCTTCGAAACCACTCTCGAAGAAGTCCTCACCCTCCGACCCGACCGCTTCGCCATCTTCAATTACGCCTACGTCCCCTGGATGAAACCCGCCCAGAAAATCATCAAGGAGGAACTCCTCCCCACGGCGGAGATGAAACTCGAAATCCTTAAACTCACCATCGAACGCCTCACCTCCGAAGGCTACGTCTACATCGGTATGGACCACTTCGCCCTCGCCGATGATGAACTCGCAGTGGCCCAACGCGAAAAAACCCTCCAGCGTAACTTCCAAGGTTATAGTACCCGCGGCGGCACCGATATCTACGCCTTCGGTATGTCCTCCATCTCCCAAACAGAAGAGGCCTACTGGCAAAATGCCAAGGAACTCCAGGACTACTACAACGCCGTCGAACAAAACCAAATCCCCGTCTCCCGTGGCTACCTCGTCACCGAAGATGACCGCATCCGACGCGACACAATCATGCGCCTCATGTGCGACCTCTCGCTCTCTTACGCCGATATGTCCAAACGCCTCGGCATCAACTTCTCCTCCTACTTCGAAAAGGAACTGAATTCGCTGTCCGACCTCGCCGACGACAACCTCCTCGAACTCCACCCCGACCACCTAGAAGTAACTAACCGCGGCCGCCTCTTCATCCGCAATGTCGCCATGCGCTTCGATGCCCACCTCCCCGCAGAAAATGTCCGCCGCTACTCCAAAACCGTCTGATCCGCCATACCCCGCCCCATGACTACCCCCAAACCCGTACCCTCCGTCGCCATCATCGGCGCCGGCATCACCGGTCTCACTGCCGCCTTTCGCCTCCAAAAACAAGGCATCCCCTTCACCATCTACGAAGCCTCCCCACGCGCCGGCGGTGTCATCGAGTCCGTGGAACGCGATGGCTACCTCGCCGAGTTCGGCCCCAATACCATCCTCGAAACCTCCCCCGTCATCAGCCAGCTCATCCAGGACGCCGGCCTCAATGACCGTAAACTCTACTCCGACCCTGCCGCCGATAAACGCTTCATCGTCCGCTACTCCCGCCCCATCAACCTCCCCACCTCCCCCATCGCCTTCTTCACCACCCCGCTATTCTCCCTAGGTGCCAAACTCCGCCTCGCCGCTGAACCCTTCATCCCCCGCGGCAACCCCAACGTCGAAGAAAGCCTCGCCCAGTTCGTCACCCGCCGCATCGGCCGTGAATTTCTCGACTACGCCATCAACCCCTTCGTCGCCGGTGTCTACGCCGGCGACCCCGCCCGCCTCTCCGTCATCCACGCCTTCCCTAAACTCCAGGCCCTGGAACAAAAATACGGCTCGCTCATCAAGGGCCAAATCCTCGGCGCCCGCGAACGCAAAAAACGCGCCGAAGTCTCCAAACAAAACGCCCCGAAGGTCTCCTTCGAACACGGCCTCCAGGAACTCATCGATCGCCTCCAACAACTCGCCGGCGACTCCCTCAAAACCCACCACGCCATCCAATCCCTCGAACGCACCGACTCCTCCTGGAAGCTCACGCTCAAACACCACGACTCCACCATCACTCACTCACACCAGGCCGTCCTCCTCTGTATCCCCGCCTACCGCCTCGCCGAACTCAAAATCAATACGCCCAACCCTCCCGATACATCCCCTCTCTCCGATATTAAATACCCCCCCGTCACTTCCGTCGTCCTCGGCTTCCGCCGCCAAGACGTCCAACACCCGCTGGATGGCTTCGGCATGCTCATCCCCGAAGTGGAACGCTTCCGCATCCTCGGAACCATATTCTCCTCCTCCCTCTTCCCCAATCGCGCCCCAAAAGACCACGTCACTCTGACCAGCTACGTCGGAGGAACACGCGCCCCGGAACTCGCCTCCAAACCCCAGGATGAACTCGCCCAAATCGTCACGGAAGACCTCCAGAAAATACTCGGCCTCCGGGGCAAACCCACCTTCCAACACCAGGTCTACTACCCAAAAGCAATCCCACAATACGAAGTCGGCTACAGCCGCTTCAAAGACCTCATGACCCAAATAGAAGCAAAAGCACCCGGCATCTTCCTTGCCGGACACTACCGGGAGGGAATCTCTCTCGGCGATTCCATCATCTCCGGTGACCGCGTCACGGAACGCATCGCCTCCTATATCCAAAGTCCCCAAGTCAGCCAATCATGAGCAAAAAAGGCGTTCTCCTCGTCAACCTCGGCTCCCCGGACTCCCCCTCAGTCCCCGACGTCCGACGCTACCTCCGTGAGTTCCTCATGGACGGCCGGGTCCTCGATGCACCCTGGCCCATCCGGTTCATGATCGTCCACGGCGTCATCCTCCCCTTCCGCCCCAAGCAATCAGCCGAAGCCTACGAAACAATCTGGCAACCCGACGGCTCACCCCTCGTGCTCACCAGTCGCAAGGTGCAATCCCTCCTCCAACAGCGCATCAATATCCCTGTCGAACTCGGCATGCGCTACCAAAACCCCTCCATCCATTCCGCACTCGCCAATCTGGTCCAACAAGGGGTCACTCATTGCCATCTCATCCCGCTCTTCCCTCACTTC
Source organism: Verrucomicrobiota bacterium (assembly GCA_046047235.1). GTDB lineage: Bacteria > Verrucomicrobiota > Verrucomicrobiia > Limisphaerales > JAHDYP01 > JBMTVN01. The sequence goes on from JBJOII010000040.1 coordinate 9,996, forward strand.
GCCATGTCCAGCTTCGAAACGGCTGTGGAACGCGTCAGGGAACTCGCCACCCAAAACCACCCATCACTCCAACTCACGGTCCAACAACCCTATTACAACCGCCCCGACTACATCGCCGCACTCGGTGCCACAGCCAAACCCTACCTCGACCAGGACTACGATCACCTGCTCTTCAGCTTCCACGGCATCCCTGAACGCCACCTGCGGAAAAGTGACCCCACCAAGACGCACTGCCTCAAGGTCCCCGATTGCTGTAATACCCCCAGCACCGCCCACCAAACCTGCTACCGCGCCCAGTGCTTCGCCACGGTGCGCGCCTTCAATGACTATACCCAGGCCCAAAATACCTCGGTCGCATTCCAATCCCGACTCGGCCGCGACCCCTGGCTAACCCCCTATACCGACAAGGAAATCGAGCGCCTCGCCAAATCCGGCATACGCAAAATCCTCGTCATGTGCCCCGCCTTCGTCTCCGATTGCCTCGAAACCATCGAGGAAATCGGCATCCGCGCCAAAGAAACCTTCGTCGAAGCTGGCGGCCAGGAGTTCCACATGATCCCCTGCCTCAATGACCATCCCGACTGGATCAAGGCCCTCCAGAATATGGTCCTTGAATTCGCCCCCGACGCCGCGGCAGCAACCTCCTGAACCACCAGCACTCATCCGCCATGCTGCAGCAGGCAGCATGGCGGAGTGCCTACACTCGCACGCACCTCCCGGGCCCAGCCACGGGAACTCACCCCATCAAGGTTCCACCGACTCCCGGATCTTCCTCGCCCAGGCCAATAACTCCCGCACATCACCCCTCCCATCGCCCTCTGCCCGGTAAAGGGTGCGCTGAACATTCCCCAGCTGACGCATCGCTTGAGCCATGTTCCCTCGCCCAATCGCCCGCGCCACCGCCCTCAGCAGCGCCGCCGAACTCGTCCTTGCTCCCTGCTGCAAACCGGATTCCACCACCATCTCACGGAGTAGCTCCACCGCCTGCCCTAAACCCAGGACTTCAAGCTGAATCACCGCTTCGGCCGTATCTCTCCCATCACTGACCACCAAACGAAGCTCGTGAACCCCTTCGGCCAACACCACGTCCAATAGCACCCCTTCACCCGCCTCCTGCCCATCCACATGCCATACATACGTCAGGGCCTCCCCGTCCGGATCGCTCGACGCCCCGCCATCCAGCCGAACCAACGCCCCCTGAAGGCCGCCTACTACACGAGACTCCACTCTCGAAACATCCGCCACCGGCAAGCCATTCCCAGGAACGGATACGACCTCCACGCTCTCGTAAATAAACGCACCTCCATGCCCGCCTAAAAGCGGCGCGCCAACCACTAGCCTCTCCCCATCAAAACTCACCGCATGACCGAATCTGGCCCACTCGGTCCGACCCTCAGGCGCCATCTCCATCTTCACCTCCCAAACCTCACCCGTCCGCGCTGCCAGATAAACCGAGCCACCCGCAATAACCCGCTCTGAACCAACCACCGAATCGGACGGTGCACCAATCACCAAATCCTCCCCCACCAGATCCAGCGAAGCACCAAAGCTCTCAATGCCCTCCATGCCATCCGCCACCAAACTCTGCACCCAACCCCACTCACTCTCCCCGCGCCGAAACACCTCCACCATCCCTCCGTGTTGTTCCCCACCCCAGGGCGCGCCCACTACCAGCTCATCCCCATGCACAGACATCGTATAACCAAAAAAACCGTCCGCCACCGGATCAGAGCTCTCTAAAACCCCCGCCAGCCCCCACTGCCCACCCTGTAGCTCATAGACATAAGCAACCCCATCCCGCCCCGCCCCCACCGAAGCATACGGTGCCCCAACGACCACCACGTCACCATCCAGGTCAGCCCACCAACCAAAATACTCCTCATAATCAAAGGACGGAGACACCAACCGCTCTTCCTTCTCCCACTCCCCGCTGACCCCGCGCCGATACAGGTTCACGCAACCATCATAATAATCCCACGACTCCGTGAACCCCCACTCGCCACTCACCCCCACCATCAAACGGTCCCCGCTCAAGGCCACAGGACGACCAAAGGTCTGCAACCCCACCGCAGAATCCGGATACAAGGTCTGCCGCCATTCAAAACTCTCACTCGCCAATTCATAAAGATGTACCGCACCACTCTGAAAACCAACGGAGTCATCCTGATACGCCCCCACCGCCAAAACCCCTCCCTCCAACGCCACACACGCACCAAAACCACTCGCCACTTCGCCCCCCGGAGGTCGCAACACCTGCACCGGCTCCCACCCAGCCTCACCCCTGCGATACACATGGACGGCCCCAATGGTGTCAGAAAAAGGATCCCCCGAGTCAACCGCCTCCTGCGGTGCTCCAACCACCGCATAACTCCCCTCTACAGCCACACTCACCCCATACCCCTGCTCCTCGTGTACCGCCGGATTCTCCAGTACATAAACAAGCTGCGGATCAAACGAACCCGCAGCCAAAGCAAAACCACCAACACCAGCCATGTAAATGGCCCCAATGGTCAGGAAATATGTCGCCTTCATGCCACCAACTTTCTGTTCGATTTTGGTTCAACCAAATCGACCCCGTTCCTGACTCAGGACCAATTCAGTGACCTCCCAGCAGCAGAGGACATACCAATGAATGAAACCCCAAAGAACCAGCCACCTAAACCCACTCTGCCTCCGCCCTTGCCTAGAAACAAAACAGGACAACGCCCCGTTTCCAACCATCCTTACAACGTCGGCCCCAGTATCCACGGCGCAAATTCCTCTTCACCCACCCCCGCCAACTCGCTCTTAGTCCGCTCACCGCTCGCCATCGAAATCACCGCCTCAAATATCCGTCGCCCCACCTCCTCCACGCTCTCCCCGCCATCCAAAATCGTCCCCGCGTTGATGTCCATATCCTCGCTCATGTGCTCATACAACCCGCTGTGACTGGCCACCTTCAAACACGGCGCAGGCTTGCACCCATATACGCTCCCACGCCCAGTCGTAAATACCCCCACGTTGCACCCGCCGCTCACCAAACCCGTCATGCTCACCGGATCCAACCCCGGCGTATCCATAAAACATAATCCCGGCCCCCTAACCTGCTCCGCATACTCGTGCACCGCCACCAACGGAGCCGTCCCACCCTTGGCAACTGCCCCCAAGCTCTTCTCCCAAATCGTTGTCAACCCTCCAGCCTTGTTCCCCGGGGATGGATTGTTGTCGATCGTAGCACCATGCCTGGCTACATACTCCTCCCACCACCGAATCCTCCCCCTTAACCGCTCCGCAACCTCCTCCGACACCGCCCGCCTCAATAACAAATGCTCCGCCCCGTAAATCTCCGGTGTCTCCCCCAATACCGCCACCCCACCCGCCCGCACCAGTTCGTCCGCCGCCCAACCCAACGCCGGATTCGCCGTAACCCCGCTGTACCCGTCCGAACCCCCACAGTTCAACGCCAACTTCAACCCGCTCAAAGCCTGCTCAGTCCGACGAAGCGCAGCCACCCTAGGCAACATCCTCTCCACCTCCAACACCGCACGCTCCACCGTCCGACGTAACCCGCCCACCCCCTGAATCTCTAAACTCACCAAATCCTCCCCCTCAACCCAACCACCCGCCTCCCTCAACAGACCCAGATTCGTCATCTCACATCCCAACCCCAAAAGCACCACGCCACCAAAATTCGGATGCCCCAGCATCCCGTTCAGCACCCGACCCAATAACCGCTGCGGCTCTCCACCCGCCATCCCACAACCCCCCTTGAAGGTCATTGCCACAACCCCGTCCACCCCGGGATATCGCGACCGGACCTCCCGATCAGAAAACCGCTCCCGCACCAAACGCGCTGCCGATGCCGAACAGTTCACAGTCGTTAAAACCCCAATGTAGTTCCGCGTCCCCACCCCGCGCACCCCACGATCATACCCCAAAAATCGTAGACCCTCAGCCACCCCCCCGGAATCCCAGCCCCCCACCATAACGTCATCCCCCACCCCACGACCCAACCCATCCCCTAAACCCAAGTTGTGGCTGTGAACCCAGTCCCCCCGCCGAATATCCACCGTCGCTACCCCAATCACCTGACCATACTTGCGAACATACCCACCGATAGATACAGGCCGCACCGCCATCTTGTGCCCCGGTAACACGTCCGCACCAAGCTCCACCTCCTCACCCCCAAAATCAATACACTCCCCCCTCCGCAACCGACATCGCACCACAACCACATCGTCATCCGCATGCAGCCGAATCCAACGCCCACACCCCATCGTCTTCTTTGCGTCCATGTGCCCCACAACCTACAGACCACCCGCCACCCCCGGCAAGCCTGCCACCCCCCCCAAACCCAACCCCGCTACAAGACCACCTCCCATACTTGCCGACCCCCTCCTGACAACGATAGAGTCACCCACCTGCATGAGAACCGTTCTCATCATCGATAGCGATACGAACCTCCGCCGGGAGCTCTATAAAACCCTCCTCAGCGCAGGCTGGCGCTGCATCGAAGCCGAAAATGGCGAAGCCGGCCTCGCACAAATCTCCCAACACCAGCCCGAAATCGTCCTCTGCGATATGCTGGTCCCCCGTATTAATGGCTTCCAGCTCTGCCGTAACATCCGAAGCCAACGCACCAGAATCCGCCAACCCATCATCATCGCCACCGGAAATAGCGCGTACTCATCCGACCGCCAAAATGCCAAAGAAGCCGGCGCCGACCGTTACCTCGTCAAACCCTTCCTGCCCGAAGACCTCATCCATATCATCGAAGGTAAACAAGATACCCAGCTCGCTACCGAAATCGCCGTCAAATCCACCCCAACCCCAACACCCCCCTCCGCCGCGCCCGTCGCGGATGAACGGCAACCCTACATCCGCTTCTGGGGCGTCCGAGGCTCCATCCCCTCCCCTGGCCCCGGCACCATCATCTACGGCGGTAATACCTCCTGCGTCGAACTCCGCGCCGACAACGAAATCATCATCCTCGACGCCGGCACAGGCATCCGCGGCCTCGGCCTGGCCCTCGCCCAGGAATTCAAAGACCAACCCATCAGCGTCACCATCCTGATCAGCCATACCCACTGGGACCATATCCAGGGATTCCCCTTCTTCGTCCCCGCTTATAACCCCAAAAATCGCGTCCGAATCCTCGGTTACGAAGGCGCCCGCCGAGGCCTCCTCAGCACTCTCTCAGCTCAAATGGAAAGCCCCTACTTCCCCGTCAGCCTCCGGGAAATGACCAGCAACGTCGAAGTCAAGGAACTCCACGAAAAGGAATTCTGTATCGGTAGAGTCAGGGTCCGCGCCATGTACGCCAACCACCCCGGTATCTGCGTCGGCTACCGCATCTACACCAGCTCCGGCTCCGTCGCCTACTTCCCCGACCATGAACCACACCAACGGATGAAAACCCACAAGGAAGGTAAACCTACCGACCACGATATCCGCCACGCCAGCGAACAAGACCAACAACTCATCCAGTTCCTCGACCAAACCGACCTCCTCATCATGGACGCCCAATACAACGACTCCGAATACTCCAAACGCGTCGGTTGGGGCCACGGCTGCGTCGACGATGTCGTCGCCCTCGGCATGTTCGCCCAAGTCAAACGCCTCTGCCTCTTCCATCACGACCCCGACCACGACGACGCCGAAGTCTCCTCCATGCTCAATTGGGCCCGCGAACTCGTCAACATGCACGACGACTCCATGCGCGTCGACGCTGCCTGCGAAGGCGTGGAAATCCCCATCGGCCAACCCCAGCCCGCCTAGCCACAAACCCTCTCCCCTCTACTCTCTCCCCTCTCCCTGCGGCGGCGCTCCGCGCGCCGCAAAAGCCCTCAGCCCTCAGCGCTTGCCCCCTACCCTCCCCCCAAAGCACGCAGCAACCCCTCCGCCTCTCCCCATCCCGGTGCCAGCTCCACCGCCCGCGAGGCCGCCTGCCGCGCCTCCTCTACGCGTCCAAGATTCGCCAAAATCGTCGCCATCGCATAAGGCACCCGCGGATCCGCGGGATCCGCCGCAGCAGCCCTCCCCAACGCAGCCAGCCCCTCCTCCACCCGGCCTGCCGAGTTTAGCGCCAACCCCAAATTATAACCCGCCCTCGCATGCCCCGAATCCAGTCTCACCGCCTCTTCCAACGCCTCAATCGCCCTCTCTAAATCCCCGGCCTCGTTCAACGCTAAACCTAACTTGTAACGATACTCCGCCTGCCCGCTATCGAGCCTGCAAGCCGCCTCCAATGCAGCGATCGCCTCACCCGTCCGACCCAACCCCGCCAATACCACCGCATAATCATGCCAGATCGGGGCAGAATTAGGATCCCAAGCCACCGCCTTCGCATAATGCCCCGCCGCCCCCGCCGTATCACCACGGCTCATCGCCCATGCCCCTTTCTGCATCTGCCCCACCGGCTGATCCGCATTCAAATCCAAAAAATGCATCAACTCGCTCGTTGCCAGGGTGTCCAGCCCAACAGTCCCACGTAAACTCCACGCCGCAGACACCCGCACCGACCGCACCGAATCCTCCAAAGCCTTCTCCAAAGCACGCCTTGCCGCTACACCCGCCGGCATCTCCAACAATGGCTCCAAACCCCGGGCCGCCTTGGATCGCACCAATGGATCCACATCGCTCATCGCTGAAATCATCACCGCCGCAACCTCAGGCCTCGATACCCACGGGTCCAAATGCTCCACCGCTACCGCCCGCCAATACCCCAACTCCTCCCCCTTCACCATCTTCACCAACGGCTCCACCGCCGCCACATCCATCCCTCGCGCACGCGCCAGCCACCGCGTCCTCGTGCGCGTCACCCGATCCATCCGGTTCGAATACCACCCCTCCACCGCCTCCAGTGCCCAATCCACCGTCCTGTCCTGATGACACCGGTTGCATGCATTCGGTATCCCGTGCTCCTTCGTCAACAGAGGATCCGGAATGGTAAAACCATGATCGTGCCGCCAGTGACGCCCCATGTAAACCGTCTGCGGCATATGACAGTTAACACACTCCCCCCCAGTCTCCTGAATGCGCTTCGGATCATACGCCTCCAAATCAAACGCCATTGCTACCCCATTGGTATCAAAACCATACACCTTGTGATGACTGTGCGATACCGGCTCAATCACCGGCGCATCCGGATAACTCCCATTATGACACCGGATACATAACCAGTTCCCAGGCAACCTCGTCTTCGCCGTGTGCGGATCGTGACAGTCCAAACAAATCACCCCGCGCTGATACATCCGACTGCTAAGAAACGACGCAAACTCGTAATCCTCATCACGCACCTGCCCGTCCGCATAATACGTGTCCGACCGATCCACAATCACCAGATCCTGATGATCAAAGAAACCATCCCCCGGCTTGAAATCACCCGTCAAATCACCACGCCGCGCATGACAATAACCACAGTTGTGCAAAATCTGCTGCCGACTCAGCTTCGCTATCGTCGGATCCTTCTCCCCACTCTTGCCATACGCTAACTGCCACTCGTTGTGATCCTTCAATGGACCATGACAAGACTCACACCCCACCCCAGCCTCCACCATCGACGTGTGATACCCGTCCTCCTCCTCTTCGTAGTTCTTCCTCAACCGCGTGTTGTGACAACCCGCACACATGTTGTTCCAGTTCATCCCCCGCCCCGTCCAATGCCCCCACTCCCCCGGCCGACGATCCTCCTCCCCATACACGTTAAACCACTCGTTCGTCACCGGATCATACGATGCCTCCAAAGTCTGCCACCGCCCCCCAGGCGCCGATACCAGGAACTGCCGCAACGGATAATGCCCAATCACCCGGTCCGCCACATGAACCTCCTCACCCCCACTCAAACCAACCACCCGAACCCTGCCCTCACCCCCCTCCCAATCCACCCCCGTCTCCTGACTCCCATGCAGAAAAACCCGCCCCGGATCAAACGCCCCCCTGTCCAGAACCGCATCCACTGAACGCTCCGCCAAACCATGATTCGAACCCTCCCACTGCCTGTAAGCCTCCTCATGACAATCCCGACAACTCGCCGAACCACCATACTCCCCGAAAACAAGGGCTTCATCCTCCAACTCAAAGTGCTTCCCCTCAATAGCTCGCACCTCCTCAGCCAGGGTTAAAGCACCCCCACCCGCACTGCTGTCACCCCCCCTGAAGAAGGCCAGTGCCAACAAAAATCCCGCACACACCACACCAGCACTGGCCCATACGAAAACCAATCCCCGCCCGCCAACCGGACTAGCCTTGCTTCGAGCTGAACGACTACGCCTCGACATCACCCTCTACCCCGCGCGAAATGGCCGCTTGCCACCTGCCGCCGCCGGCTTGCTGTCCGCCAACTCCCCCGGCACCACCAAACTGCCCATCGCCGGCTGATCCCCCAAGGGTCCGTCCGCCGGATCACCCGATACCGGAATCCCCCCACCCAACGAAGACGTAATCTTAAATAAATCCGCACGCCGATCCAACCGGGGCGTCACCGTCCCCCCACTCCGCGATTCATGCAAATCATCCAAATCCAAATCACAAATCAATAAGGTCTCCTCGTTCGAGTCCGCCTCAGCAGCGATCCCGTCCCGCGCAAAGGCGAAATCCGACGGCGTCAAGACACACGCTTGCCCATACTGGATATCCATGTTGTTCACGTCCGGCAAGTTCCCCACGTTCCCCGCCATCGCCACATACACCTGATTCTCAATCGCCCGCGCCTGCGCACAATACCTCACCCGCAAATACCCCTGACGGTTGTCTGTGCAAAATGGCACAAAAATAATCTCAGCACCCTGGTCCGCCAAATACCTCGCCGCCTCCGGAAACTCAATGTCGTAACAAATCAAAACCCCAATCTTGCATAACGGCGTGTCCACCACCTGTAACGAATTGCCCCCGGCAATCCCCCACCAACGCCTCTCGTTCGGCGTAATATGCAGCTTCGGCTGCGGCACCACCAGCCCGCTCGGCAAACACACATAACACACATTCAACAGCCGTTCCCCATCCCTGGAAGGATGGCTGCCACCAATAATCGTCACCCCATACTTCACCGCCAACCCCTTCAGCAAATCCACAAACTTGGCCGTGTAGTCCGACAACTTCCTCATGCCTTCCATCGCCGATAACGTCTCCGTCATCGATAACAACTGCGCACTAAACAACTCAGGCAAAAGGATGTAGTCCGATTGATAGTCCGCCGCAATGTCCACAAAGTAAGTCACCTGCCTCGCAAACTCCGCAAACGATCGCACCTTGCGCATCTGATACTGCACACACGCCACCCTCACTTTCCTCGCCCCCGACCGCGGCGCACGATAGTCCGGATTCAACCACTCAATCAAACTCGCATGGTTCTTACTCTTCGGATCGTTCAGGTAATGAGACATCACTCCCCGTAACGCAAATCCCTCCCTTAGCTGAAAACTCAATACCAAATCCCTGAACTCCCCCGCCGCAACCCGATACGCATACTCCTCAGCTGACATCTCCCCGGCATGCTCGTGGTAGTTCCATAACCTCCCCCCTGCAAGTATCCGACGCAAATTAAGCCGTCGACACAGCTGCCGCCGCGCTCCATACAACGCCGCACCTATCCCCATCCCCCGCGCATCCGGATGCACATACACATCCGCACCATACAAAGTGTCGCCCTGCGGATTGTGGCTGAAAAAATAACCGCTGTCCGTAATCCCCGACCACGTGTGCGACCTCAAAGGATCCGGCCCCAAATCCACCACCAGCGTCGATACCGCCCCCATAATCCTCCCCCCCACCACCGCAACTAACTGCCCCTGCGGAAATACCCGCTGGTGACTCGCCAAATGTACCTCCCCCCAAACCACATTCTCGTTCGCCAGAACCGGATAAGCCGCCCGATTCAACTCCACCAGCGCAGGAATATCCTCCCGACACGCCTCGCGAACCTCAATCGATACCCGCTTCTTCTTCATACTTCCGATCCCTCTTCCACTTGCTTGACCAGCAACGCCGCCGGAAACCTGCCCAACACTTCCGACACACGCAACTCATTCCCCGCCCTCAAAACCTCGCCCGTCAGTCGATTCACCCACCCATCACCTGACCAGCCCGCCGGCAACTCTATCCCCGTATCCCCCCAAATCTCCTCTCCAACCGGCAAACGCTCCGCCCCACCAGTCAGCCCCACCACACACCTCGGCACCACCACCACAAATGCCCTCCGCCCACAGCAACGGGCAAAAGCCACCACATGCCCCGATAAATGACCCCGCACCACCAACTCCTCATACTCCCCTCGCAACCATAACCGTGACTCGCGCTTTCTCATCGATAATACCCGCCACATCACCCAAAGCTTCGCCACCGCCCCGTCCCCCTCAACCAGCAACTCTACAACACGCTTCGCTAAACCCTTGCCCCCACGCCCAGCCAACCCCTCCAAGTCCTTCAAAGCATCCTGCCTCACCCGGTAATCGACCGGACGCCGATTGTCCGGATCCACCAAAGATAAATCCCAGAACTCGGTCCCCTGATACATGTCCGGCACCCCGGGAATAGTCAGCTTCAATAACACCTGCCCTAAACTGTTGAACCGCCCAAACCAAACCGCCATGCCACTCAGCTTCCCCAACTCCCTCAAAAATGCAGCACTCGTCTCCCCCACCAATACCCGGCGGCAAAATTCCACCAAACCCCGCTCATACTCCTCGTTGGGCTCCACCCACGACGTCCGCACCTTCGCCTCCCGCACCGCCTTCAACATGTAAGCCTCCACCCTCCCCAATAACTCCTCACCAACCACCACCCCCGAACTCCCAACACCCAACCCCACCAGCGTCTGATAAAATAAATACTCGTCGCTCGCCGACGGAATCCGCCCCCCCTTCACCACCCGATAATGCCCCCCGTTTATTGTGCTGAATTTAATCAGTGCCCGCTCCCATACCTCCGGCACCTCAGCCAACACATCAATGCGCACACGCAAATCTTCCCCACGCTTCGTGTCATGCGTAGCCGTAGCCACCATCGAACCCGGCCAATTCGCTAACCGATCCCGGTTCGCCTCGTGAAACTCCCTGACAGATATACCAAACCTCTCCGGATGCCCCCCGACCTCGTTCAACGACGACAGCCGCGTGTAACTGTAAAATGTCGTGTCCTCCAACCCCTTGGCCATGACCGGACCCGTCAATTGCTGAAATCGCATCACCCACTCCCGCGCCTGACGCCGACCACCACCCCCCAAGCCAGGCCACTCCAATCGCAATATCCTCCCCAGCAATTGTAAAACGTCCGCCACCTCACCCGCCTTCCCCCGCAACGCTTCCCGCACCGCCTGATCCACCTGAGCCAATTCCTGCCCCTCCAACCGCTCCCTCCGCGCATCCGTGTAAGTCCGATACACCGGGAACACACTCAGCAGCTCCACCACAGCCTCCCGAATCACCCCGCGCTCATAGTCACCACCCTCTCGCGTCCCCGACAACAAAGCATGCAGCCGCCCAACTAAACTCTCCCACTCAGATACTAAAGTGCTCTCCAATACCCGCCTCTTGTTCCGCCGAACCTCATCCTCATACCCAACCACCCCACCACAAAAATCACCGTGAATCCTCGTGAAAACCTCCGCACTCTCCATCGGAACCCACAACGCATTCAGCTGGTTCAATACGTCATAACCCGTCGTGCCATGCACCGGCCATTGCCTGCTTAACTGCTCGCCCGCCGAAAGGATCTTCTCCACCACAACGTACATCACCCGACCCCGACCATCCGGTACCAAAGGTGAATCCCCCTCAGGAACAGCTTCAGTCACCAACCGCTGCAAATGCCTCAAATACCCCGCCGGATCCCATAACCCATCCGGATGATCAATCCGTAAACCCGTCAAATGCCCGTAATGCCATAACCTCGCCACCAGCTCGTGACTCAATAAAAAAACCTCGGGATCCTCCACCCTCAAACCCGCCAAATGTGTCACGTCAAAAAACCGACGGTAGTTCAACTCGGTAACCCCCAGCCTCCACCAGGCCAACCGATACGACTGTAACTGCAACACCTCGTCCAATGCCGCCCCACCGTCTGCCGCGCTGTTCCAGCCAGCCAACAACGCATCCAGCTTCTGCGCTGCCACCTCATCCCCAGCCAAAAACCCGCAGACTCCCGCCTTCCACTCCCCCCATGCGACCCCATCCCCCTTGCCCAACCCCGCACCCCCGGCAATCAATGCCCCCAACAACTCGCGTAAACCGGCAACCCCACCACAACCAACACCCTCCAATTCGCCCAATACGCAATCCCAACCCTCGGGTGATAAAGGAAACCGATGCTCGTAATACACCACCTCAACGCCTCGGTCACACCGCTCCAGCCTAATCTCACCCCGCCCCAATACCTCCCCATACGCCGCCCCCAAAACCGGCACCATCAACCGCCCCGCCCCCCAATCAATGTCGAAAAAAACCGCATACCTCGAACGCTCACCCCATTCCAATACATCCCACCACCACCGGTTCGACTGATGCCCAATACCCAGATGGTTCGGAACAATGTCCAATACCAAACCCATCCCGTGCTCCTGCAACAACTCACACAACTGCTCAAACTCCACCCACGTCCCAAGCTCCGGATTCAACTCGTTCGGATCACACACGTCATACCCATGCATGCTCCCCGGTCTAGCCCGAGCCACCGGTGAAGCATATAAATCCGATATCCCCAAACGCGCCCAGTAAGGCACCAACCCCAACGCATCGCGAAAGGTAAACCCCGCATGGAACTGCACCCGATACGTGGCCCGCGGAATACGAACCTCCTCCACCCCGTCAATCGATCTCGATTTCATCGTGTCAGGCCGGATCCATAACCTCCACGTCACCCTCACCCCCCAACGCCTCCATCTGAAAACCCAAACCAACCCCAATGCGCCGATACATTCCCACCCAACCCAAAGCCGCAACATCCCCCATGCCCGCGCGAGCCTCCATACCTGGCAATACCCGGCTCCGCATCACACTATACATGTTCTGCGGACGCCACAGATTCGCCTCAAACGGCAGCCGCTCCAACATCTCCACCGCCACCACCAACTGCTGCAGTAAACCCTCATCCTCCGGCATCCCCTCCCACCTCGTCATCAATCGATCCAAATGCGCCTTATACCCATACGCCAAAGAATCCAAATCCAAGACCACCTTCTCCACCTCCGCCTCTTGCAACAACGCCTCAACCCGCTCCGTATCCAATAACTCCGCGTCAAATTGCCGACGTAAATCCGCATTCACCACAAATTCATGCGCCACCCGCAACGCCGGAGGCGCCGGAGCTCGTATGTCCGCCAAAAATCGCAGCAACGGCGTAAAACGATCCGCAATCAACCGATACGTGTTGTGCAAATCCTCCCGCGTCGCCCCCAAAATCTGGTCCAGCACCCGACGCTGCTCGTCCCGAAACAGACTCTTCAGGGAATAATGGGCCTCCCCGAAATGCTGGTCCATCAACCGGATCACCTGAGCAAAATCAGCCCGCTCAAACGCCTCACGCACCTCCCGAACCAAAACCTCATACGCCTCCTCACCCTGGTAATGGCGCACGCCACAATTCAAATTGTGATCCCCCATGTGCAGGGTCGCATAAGTAATCACATCCGAATTCCGCGTCACCTCAAACCGCACCCTGATGCGCCCCATCGCCAACCGTGCATTCCCCACAGAAGCCACCTGACGATCCAATTGCTCCACAGAATAGGAGTAAATCCGGGCCGTCTCAGGATAAGACTCAAATAACGAACTCACCGCATAGTGCGCCCCCACTTTCTCCCGATCCATAACCGCCGGCTTCACAAACCACTCATACACCCGCCGCCCATCCCTGAACTCCCGAATATTGCTCTTCGCCAACTCCACCCGCTCCAAAAAACCCGGCTCCAATGGCTCATCCGTCAAATCCTCTGATAACTGAATCGCCCGGGCCGCATACTGAATCACCTGCACAGTCTCAATCCCCGAAAGCTCGTCAAAAAACCAACCGCAACTCGTATACATCAGCATCCCATGCCGCTGTAACTCCAGCAGCCGCAACACAGCCACCCGCTGCTCCTCACTCAAAACCCCCGAACCCTGCCGCTCAAAAAACCGATCCAGATTCTCATCCGAACGGTCCAGCATCAGATGGATGTAGTCGTCCCGCGCCGCCCACGGATCCCGCAAATACTCCGCCGCCCGTTCCTCATACACCGGCGCCAGCTCATCCCTCAACCAATCCAATGCATCCCGTAACGGCTGACGCCAGTTCTGGTTCCATCCAGCCCGCCCCCCGGAATTACACCCGCAGTGCCGAATCCATCGGTCCACCCCATGACTGCAACTCCACGCACTCGGCCCGTGAATCTCTACCTCCCACTCCGGCTGATGCGACGCCAAATACTCCCCGTAATTCGTAATCCTCGCCAAACCCTCCGACTCAATGTGGTGCAGCGCATAAGCCAACGCCATCTCACCCTTCCGATGATGATGACCATACGACTCCCCATCAGTAGCAATGTGCACCAACTGATCCCCCTCGCGCCCCTCGTCAAAAGCATCCAACAACCGATGCGCAAACCGCTCGCCATCGTTCAATAACCGCTCAAACGCCACCGCTTGCGATACCGGCGCATCATAGAAAAATACCGCTATGCTCCTCCCCGAAGGCAGGGATACCAAATAAGGCTTCGACGGATCAACCCGACCACCATCCACATCCTGCCAGTCCTCCTCGCCCAAGCACCGCACGCGCGCAGCCTGAAAAGGCGATAAAATCGTAAACAAAATCCCGTGCTCCGCCAACACCTCCAATGTCTCCACGTCCGCCCCGCACTCCGCCAACCACATCCCCTCAGCTGAACGCCCAAATCGTGACTCAAAATCACGCAACCCCCAACGCACCTGCGTAACTTTGTCCCGCGGATGCGCCAACGGCATAATCATGTGATTGTAGCACTGCGCCAATGCCGAACCATGCCCCGAAAACCTCCCCCGGCTCTCTACATCAGCCGCCACAATCGCCTCATGCACCTCCGGCGCATTCGCCTTCATCCACGCCAATAGGGTCGGCCCAAAATTAAAACTGATCCGCGCATAGTTGTTCACAATCCGCTGAATCCGCCCCTCTCCATCCAACAGTCGCGCAAACGCATTCGGCGCATAACACTCCGCCGTCACCCGCTCGTTCCAGTCATGATACGGAGCCGCAGAATCCTGTAATTCAACCGCCTCCAACCAGGGACTCTCCCTCGGAGGCTGATAAAAATGCCCGTGAATGCAGATAAATCTCGTCATACCTCGTCCTCCCTCACCCTCTCCAGAACCAAACCGCTCCACGGCCGCAAACTCAACGCCAAACCACCATCACTCCCCAATACCGCCCCCTGCAAACTATCACCACCCCCACCCCACTCCTCCGCCCCTGAATCCAACAACACCCTCCATTCACCCCCCGTCACTGGCAAACGAAAATCCCTCGCCGTCTCACCAAAATGTATCAACACCGCAACCTCACTGCCCCCGGCCCACGACCGCGCCACCAAAACCCCCTCCGCCTCCCACCCCATCACCTCCTGCGTGTCCTTCTCAACCAACGCCAGCCCCCGTAATTCACGCCGCAGCCTCAAACACTCCCGATAAAATGCATATAACCCCCCATGCCCAACCTCCCCCATCAACTCACGCCCCAACTTGCAGCGGTAAAATGTCTCCTCATCCTGCGGGTCAGGCACCTCCCCCGCCCAAGCAAACGCAGCAAATTCTTCCCTCCGCCCCCGACGAACCGCCTCCACCAACCCCTCATCCCCATGACTCACAAAATACTGAAACGGCCTCCGCTCCCCATATTCCTCCCCCATGAATAACAATGGAACCATCGGACTCAGTAACGTCGCCATCGCACCACACCGCAAACGATCAAAACTCAAGCTCGCCGACAACCGATCCCCCAACATCCGGTTCCCAACCTGATCATGGTTCTGCATGCATACCACAAACTGCTTCACCCCGTTGTGCCTCGGCGAACTCCCATGCCGATGCCGACGATGCACCGAATACTGCCCCGTATACGCATACCCCTCACGCCACGCCCGCACCAGTTCACCCAACCCCACGTAGTCAGAATAATAACCCCCGCGCTCCCCGGTCAGTAAAACGTGCAAGGCATGATGAAAATCATCACTCCACTGTGCATCCAATCCATACCCTCCCAGCTCCCGCGACGTAATGTGCCGCGCCATGTTCAAATCACTCTCCGCAATCAAATGAAACGGCCTGCCCAACCCCTCCGCCATACGACGCGTCTCTACCCCCAGCTCCTCCAGAAATGGATACGCCGAAAAATCCCGGATCGCATGCACCGCGTCCAAACGTAAACCGTCCAAGTGATAATCACGCTGCCACATCAGCGCGTTCTCCAGAAAATACCGCCGCACCCCGTCACTGTCGGCCCCGTCAAAATTCAACGCCGCACCCCATGGAGTCCGATACCGGTCCGTAAAATAGGGCCCATACTGCCCCAGATAATTCCCCTCCGGACCCAAATGGTTGTACACCACATCCAGAATCACCGCTAACCCCAAGCCATGCGCCTTGTCCACAAAACGACGCAACGCAGCCGGACCACCATAACTGTCCTGAACCGCATATGGATACACACCGTCATACCCCCAGTTCCGCCCACCAGGAAACTGCGCCAACGGCATCAACTCAATCACCGTAACCCCCAACTCCCGCAAACCCGCCAGCTGCCCCGCCGCCGCATCCAACGACCCCTCCTCTGTAAATGTCCCCACGTGCAGCTCGTAAATCACCGCATCCCTCAAAGCCAACCCTCGCCATAAACCGTCCCCCCAGTCGTGACCGTGATCCACCACCCTCGACGGACCATGAACCCCACGCGGCTGCCAGGCCGATGCCGGATCCGGAAACTCCCGCTCCCCGTCCAGCCGATACACGTAATCACTACCCACACCAACACCCCCCAAACAAATGCTGAAATATCCCCGACCCTCAGCCCGCAGCTCCTCAGCCCGACCGTCCCCATCAGGAAAAATCACCTCCACCCGATCCGCCAAAGGCGCCCAAACACGAAACACCACACCCCCGTCCGCCATCACCCGAGCCCCCAAACCTGACCACTCAGGACTCCTCACTGACCTCCCTCCGGCTTGAAAAATACCGCACCCAATGGCGGTAAAGTCACCAACAACGAATACGGCTTGAAATGCCACCCCACCGGTACCGCATGCACCCCTCCCATGTTCCCCTGCCCACTCCCGCCATACTCCACCGCATCACTGTTGAAGACCTCCCGCCAATATCCACCACTCGGAACCCCCACCTTCACAAGATTCCTCACTATCGGTGTGAAATTAAACATCACCACCATGACCTCCCCCGTCCTCGGATCCCGTCGCAAGAAAATCAATGTGCTCTGCTCGGAATCATGACAGTCCACCCACTCAAACCCCGACGCATCCGTGTCCCCCCCGTGCAAGGCACGCTCGCCGCGATAAACCTCGTTCAACCGCCCCAGCAATCGCTGCACCCCGTCATGACGATTGCCCTCAGCCACTAAATGCCAATCCAAACTCGCGTCATGATTCCATTCCCGCCACTGCCCAAACTCACTCCCCATAAACAAAAGCTTCTTCCCCGGAACCGCCCACTGATAGCTGTACAACAACCTCAAGTTCGCAAACCGCTGCCACTCGTCCCCAGGCATCTTCCCCAATATCGAACCCTTCCCGTGCACCACCTCGTCATGCGAAAGCGGCAAAACATAGTTCTCCGTAAACGCATACAACCCTCGGAAGGTCAGCCGATCATGATGATACTTCCGATGCACCGGATCTAACCCGAAATACTTCAGGGTGTCGTGCATCCACCCCATGTCCCACTTGTAGCCAAAACCCAAACCCCCAACATACAAAGGTCGCGATACCATCGGCCACGCAGTCGATTCCTCCGCCACCGTCTGGATGTCCGCATGATGCCGATACGCCGCCTCGTTCAACGCCCGCAAAAATTCAATCGCCTCCAAATTCTCCTTGCCCCCATGCTGGTTCGGTATCCATTCCCCCTCCCTGCGCGAATAGTCCAAATACAGCATCGACGCCACCGCATCCACCCTCAACCCGTCCACATGATACCGGTCCAGCCAAAATAGCGCGCTGCTCATCAAAAAGCTGCGAACCTCATGCCGCCCATAGTTGTAAATGTAGCTGTTCCAGTCCGGATGAAACCCCTTCCGCATGTCCGCATGCTCATACAAATGCGTCCCGTCAAAATAAACCAAACCATGCTCGTCACTCGGAAAATGCGAGGGAACCCAGTCCAAAATAACCCCAATCCCCCGCCGATGTAACAGGTCAATCATGTACATCAAATCCTGCGGAGTCCCATACCGGCTCGTCGGAGCGAAATACCCCGTCGTCTGATACCCCCAGGACCCATAAAACGGATGCTCCGTGATCGGCAATAACTCCACATGCGTAAAACCCAAACGCTCCACATGGTCAGCCAGCCTCGGCGCCACCTCCGCATACGTCAAAAACCGATCGCCATCCCGCATCCATGAACCCAAATGCACCTCATACACCGATACCGGATCCCCCATGCCCTGACGCTCCCTCCTCGCCGCCATCCACTCCCCATCACCCCACTCATAATCCAAACCCCAAACCTTCGAAGCTGTCTTCGGAGCAACCTCATGCATAAACCCATAAGGATCCGCCTTGTCGACCTCATACCCGTTAACCCGCGACCGAATGTGATACTTGTAGGCCGCCCCCATATACACTCCTGGAACTACCCCCTCCCAAATCCCCGTCCCCCCACGTAAGCGCAATACATGCACCCCCGAACGCCAACCATTGAAATCACCCACCACAGAAACCTCCTCAGCGTTCGGTGCCCAAACCGCAAAATAGGTTCCCGATACCCCACCATGCTGCACCAGATGCGCCCCCAGCTTGTCATATAAACAACCGTGCGTACCCTCGTTGAACCAATGCAAATCGTCGTCGCTCAGGCGGCTGTAACCACCCAAAACCAACTCGTTCGTCCCATTCGTCACCTGGTCACTCATAATTGCTCCTTCCGCTTGCTCGGCCTGCGCACCCGACCACATCGCCTGTCCCCCACCGCCCGCAGTATCTCCCCCACCTCCCCATCCGACTCCAACTCCTCCATGCTCATCCGCAACCGCCGACGCCAATTCACCCGCTCCACCGACGTCCCCGGCACGTTCTGCGACAACACCTCACGCCATAGATCCTCCACGTTCAACAACAAATATCCCGCCCGCCCCCCAGCCAAATACCCCAATAACCTCTCCATCAACCCATCCCCACCCACTTTTGAGCCGGACAAAAACCGCCGTAACGCTGACTTGATCCGCCCACGTAAACGCTTCTCCCGACGCACATCCGCCTCACCCAATAACCCCAATGCCAACCGATCCCCCAAATCCAATCCCCGACACCACGCCTCAAACGGTGGCATGTCGTGCGTGTTCAACCCCGCCACCACATCTTCCGGCACGCGGCGTAACGGCCCCCTCGGCGGGCCCCGAAATTCATACTGCGCCACATACATCCCCAAAATCCCCCGGCGCTTCATCATCCGCTTCACCTCTGGAGCCACCGTCCCCAAATCCTCCCCCACCACCACCGCACGATGCCGATGCGATTCAACCACCAAAATCGCATACAACTCCTCCGCCGGATAGGTCACATACGCCCCCTCCGCCGCACTTAAACCCCGGGGAACCCAATACAACCGGTGCAACCCCATGACATGGTCAATCCGTAACATCCCCGCCCGCCTCAAATGATGATTCAAATACGCCCGAATGTAAGCGTGCCCCTCCTCCCTGCTACGAACCGGATCAATCGGCGCAAATCCCCAGTCCTGCCCCTGCGTAAATACCGGATCCGGAGGACACCCTCCCGACGCCCCCAATGCAAACAACCCCTGCTGACGCCACGCGTCAAACCCATCCCGATGCGTCCCCAATGGCATGTCCAAATACAAATCCACCCCCGCCAACCGCGACCTTCTCACAACCTCACCCATCTGCTCCGCCGCCAGCCATTGCACAAAAGCATGATAACGCTCAACCCCCAGCGCCCCATCCCCCGCCCGTAACTCCCCACCCCGCATCCGCTCCGGCCACCTCACCCACTCCACACCACGCCGCTCCTGCACCGCCCGGAATCGAGCATAATCCGCCACCTCCGGATGCTCCCTCATAAACCCCTCAAACTCAAACCTCCGCCCACCCCCCATCCGGAAAAACCATCGGCTCGCCACCTGCAAAACGGAACGCTTTAACCGCATCACCCCCGCATAATCCACCTCACCCAAACCACGCAACCGCTGCAGTTCGCCCCGGTAACCCTCCCCCTCCATCACCGCACACGCCGCCCTGCACGCCACCACCTCAGGCACCGCCTCCAAAGACAAATACACCTCGTTCCACCCCAGTCGAGTCACCGGAGAATAAGGGCTCGGCTCACACGGCTCCCCCAAAAAAGCCGGCAGTAAAGGTAGCGTCCCTACAAACCCGCCACCCATCCGCCCAACCCACTCCATAAACCGACCCAAATCCCCATAGTCACCCACCCCCAACGACCGGTCAGAATGAAGCGCATATAACGGCGAAAATAACCCCCACTCACGCACCAGACCCCGACGAGAATACGCACGCCCGGGCGCCACAATCACCAGCCCGCTCACCACACAGGCACCCACCTCACAAACCACACGCCAATAGCCCGCCGCCAACCCCGCCGGCCTCGGTAACACCACCTCCCGTAACCCCACAACCCCACAACCCAAATCTCCACCATACTTCGCCTCCACCTCCCAAACCCCCACCCCCTCACACTCCCAGCGAACC
>JBJOII010000041.1:0-30605 GCA_046047235.1 Verrucomicrobiota bacterium
CCCCCACGCATTGTCCCCCCACGCCATCACCCGGCCATCATCACGCAAAGCCAAGTTGTGTCGGCTCCCCGCAGAAATCGCATCCAGGTTCGTCACACCCGCCCCCGGATGCAACTGCCCCGCCACATCGGATCCCCAACCCAAGACCCGCCCGTCTGAACGCAACCCCAAGCTGTGCACGTATCCCGCCGAAATCGTCACCGGCATCGCCATCAATGTCACCCCAGCCTCCTCATACGCACCATGACACTCCACCTCCACCGGGTTCTCCCCCTCCAACACCATCAGCGGCCACGACTGCCCCAAAACCCGCGACGCCCCACCCGCCATCCGCCCGTCCCACCCCCACCCCGAAGCATCCCTTACCCCATCCCCCACCCCACCACCACCCCGCCCCTCATCCATCGGCCACCACAACACCAAGCCGGGCTCCGGCTCCACCACCACAAAATCCTCCCCCTCCCTCCATTCCGACCAAAACCGCACAGCATCCACTGCCCCCACCAAACCCCGCCCCACCTCCAAACACCCCCCCGCACACCCCTGCCATTGCCCCAACATCATCACCCCACCCCCAGGCAACACCTCCCCCACACCCACCCCCGCACCACTAAATCGTATCTCCCCATCCACCCATAACTCCAACTCCCCGGTCACCCCCCTCCAGCGAACCACCACCTCATGCCACTGCCCATCCGCTACCCCCACTCCCGTCCCCACTTCAACACACCCCACCCGCACCACCAAACCTCCCGGATCACTCAACCCCAACACAGTCCCGCACCCACCCCCATCCACCGCATAGGAGAAAACCGCCGCATCCTCCACAACCCCATCCACCCGCAACCGCAACGCCACACTCGCAGCATCCATCCCCATCCCCGACCAAACCCCGGAAACCACCCTGCCACTCCCCCCCGCAAACTGAACCGCCGTCCCCCATGTCCCCACGCCATCCGCCAGCCCCCTAAGGGCCAGCAGTAAACAGGAAACAACAACACCCCAGCGTAAGATCGCTCGCATAGCTCGCCTCATCGTGAATCGTCAGCATCCTACCCCTCCCCACCCAAACAGCAAACCGCGAATCCATCACCCCCCCTTGCCCGTGTTGCGGTGTTTCCGTGCTTCAGAACACTCACGCGGCGCATGAACGCCGCAACCGGATTTCGCTCCGCGAAATCCTCAGAAAACCGCGACCGCAAGGACGCGGTACCGACAGCAACCTGCCCTGAGTCGGAGATCCTGAGCGAACCGGTGTCCGCCGGGAGTCGAAGGACCTGTCGACGGGCCGAATCGCCGGGAGGCAATCCCTGGATTTGCGCGCAGCGCCTGTCCCCCAGCTACTAGCTACCAACTCCCAACTCCTGAATTCGCCGCAGGCGAATTCCCGCCCTCTGCGCTTACCGCTTACCCCTTACCGCTTACCCCTTACCGCTCAGCCCTCAGCGCTCTGCGCTCTGCGCTCTGCGCTTCCCGCTTCCCGCTTTGCGCCTCGCACCCTGGTTCACATGCACCACCTTCGCCGGCGGAAATCCATTGAACCAGGTCGACGACGCATTGCTATACGCCCCGATATTCTCGGCATACACCAGGTCATCGATCTTCAAATCCGGCAGGTTCTCCGCCAACGAAATCGTGTCCAGCGCATCACACGTCTGACCAAACACCGCACACAGCTCCGTGGCCCCGCTCTTCACCGCCTTCAAAGGATACGGACAGTGATCAAAGATAATCCCCGAAAACGTGTGATAGACGCTGTCGTCAATGGTGTAACACGTCTTCCCATCCCGCACGGCCTTGCCAATCACCCGCGAAACCGCCGTCACGGCCGTCGCCACCAGAAACCGACCCGGCTCCGCCACGATCTCAATGTCCTTGTCAAACAACCGGTCGATCTCCGCATTGATCACCTCCGCCAACTCGCTGAACGGCCGCACATGACGATTATACGGCGCCGGAAAACCACCCCCGATATCGAGAATCTTCATCTCCCGACCGCGATCCCGCGCCTCGTTCATCACCGCCGCCGCCACATTCAATGCCTGCACAAAATTCTCAAAATTCGTGCACTGGCTCCCCACATGAAAACTCAACCCCTCCACCACCAAACCCAATTGATGCGCCCGCTGGATCAAATCCACCGCCTCACCCGGATCACAACCAAACTTCGAGGACAACTCCACCATCGAACCCGTGTTCGGCACCCGCAACCTCAAGACCACCCCCGCATTCGGCGCATACTTCCGGATCTTCTCCAGCTCCAGCGCGTTGTCAAAAGTCACCAGAGGCTTATAGCGATCCAAGGCCTGTAAGGTCTCCTTCGGCTTGGTCGGATTCGCGTAAATCACCTTGTCCCAAATAAAATCCTGCTGCTCCTTCGCCGGTAAACCCTTGATCAAATCATACACCGACATGAACTCCGCCACCGACGCCACGTCAAAACTCGCCCCCGCCTCATACAAGGTTTGCACAATCGCCGGATCCGGATTCGCCTTCACCGCGTAATACGCCTGCACCTTCGGCAAATGCCGGCGAAACAACGCATAATTCTTCCGCAATTGCTCGTGATCCACCACGACCAGCGGCGTCCCGTGTTCCCGAACCAGTGATTTCAGCGTCCGTGGCGTCATAGCCCCCCTTCTACTGCGAGACCACCAAAACGCAAAATAAATCGCCCCAGCCCACAAAATCGTTGCGCAACCCGCCTTTTCTCCTGATTCTTCCCCGCCTCCGGCGGAGAGATGGCTGAGTGGTTTAAAGCGCACGCCTGGAAAGCGTGTGTGGGCAAAACCCACCGGGAGTTCGAATCTCCCTCTCTCCGCCAATTTTCTTCCCCCCCAACCACCCACCCGGAAGTCAACCTGTCCGCCGTAGCTCTCGGAGCGAAAGAGGCAAGCCAGAGGTCAGGAGTCAGGAGTCAGGAGTCAGCCACCCAACGCCAGTCCGTGCCAGTCCGTGCCAGTCCGCGCCCCCCCAGCTCCCTGCCGTGCCGCAACCGCCAACCGCCAAAGGTCAGTCCGCGCACCCGTGTCCACCCTCAAGCCCCCCTCTTGCGCGAAGCGCCTGTCCCACCCTCTCCTCTCTCCCCTCTCCTGTCTAACCGCCTGCGCGCCGCAGGCGCGCAGGTAGACAAATCAGCAGCCTGCCTACATACTCCCATCAGCCCATGGAATGAACCCCCCGCTGCGGCGCCTCGCAGCGAGCGTTCCATGTACGCCGTGATGAACCTAAAACCCATATCCCGCTGGTGCCTCGCCCTGCTGACTCTCTACTCAACCGCCCGGGCCGAACAGGTGGTGATCAGTGAAATCCACTACCACCCGCGCTCCACCCAGCCCGAATACGTCGAGATCTATAACAATACCGCCACACCCTTCGATATCGCCCAATGGAAACTCACCGGCGGGGTCTCCTTCGAGTTCCCTGACTTCTCAGACTCCAACCCCACCCGCACCTTTCTCCAACCCTTCGAACGGATCGTCCTCTCCAGTGCCTCCGAAACCGATACCCGACGCGCCTACGGACTGGTCTCCTCCATCCGCGTCTTTGGCCCCTGGAACGGCGACCTCGCCAACGATGGCGAACGCCTCACGCTACTTGATAAAAACGGAGCCAACATCTGCTCCGTAGCCTACGGCGACAATTCCCCGTGGCCAGTCGCTGCCGACGGCGGCGGCCATTCGCTCGTGCTCGTCAACCCCGACAAGGCGATCGATAGCTGGCATAACTGGGCGGCCAGCCAACGCCCCGGCGGCACCCCCGGGACGCTCCCCGTCGCCGACCCGGAATCCCCCGTCCCCAACCCCGAAATCACTACAGTCGGCGGTCTAACGGTCGTCGACTTCGACCACGAATGGGCCTACTACGACCGCGCCGCCACCGGCGAAGGCGACGGTTGGAACCAGCCCGGCTTCGTCCCCGGCCGACTCTGGCGCACCGGCCCCGGGCTCTTCGGCTTCGAAACCGCATCCCTCCCCGCCCCCGGCATCCAAACCCCATTCACGGACGTCGACCAAATCACTTACTACCTCACCACAACCTTCTCCTTCTCCGGCGATACCTCCGGCGTCAGCCTCGTCCTCGACCAGATCCTCGACGACGGCGCAGTCTACTATCTCAACGGCACGGAGATCGGACGCTCCCGCATGCCTTCCGGCGAGATCACCTACACCACCACCGCCAATAGTGTCGGCAACGCCACGCTGGAAACCAACGTCTTCGGCATCAACGCGAGCCTCCTCCAATCCGGCCTCAATACGCTCGCTGTTGAAGTCCACCAAACCGGCCCCACCAGCTCCGATGTCGTCTTCGGCGCCCGCCTCACAGTCATCCCCCCCTCCTCCTCACCCTCGGGTATCGTCATCAATGAAATCCTCCCCGGCGCCACCGGCGAGGGCTTCGTCGAGTTCTTCAATCCCGACAACCAACCGGTCAACCTCCAGGGTTTCCACCTCACTCAAAACCTCGACAACACCACCGACAACACAATCACCCAAGCCCTCATCGTCCCCGCCCAAGGCTTCGCCTCAGTCGGCTTCGCCGAAATCGGCCTCACTCCCGAGAACCCCCAGTCCGTCTACCTCCTCTCGCCCGACGGTCTCATCATCGAAAATGGCCTCCGCGCCGAAATCCCCCCCGACGGACGCTCCCTCGGACGCAAACCCGCCGGCTCAGGTTCGTGGTTCCTCTTCTCCCAACCCACCCGGAACGCCCCCAACCAAAGCCAATCCTCCGCCGCCGGCCTGGTCCGTATCAACGAGGTGCTCTTCAACCCCGACAACACCACCGCCTGGATCGAACTCATCAACCTCGGCCCAGACCCCGCCAACCTCGCCTCCCTCTACCTCGCCTCAGATCCCGACCTCGCCAACGCCACCCAACTCTCCGGCTCGCTCAACCCCGGCCAACGCACCACAGTCAATGCCTCCTTCTCCGTCAATGACGCCAAACTCGAACTCTGGCTCACCGACACCACCGGCACAGTCTGGGACGCCCACCGCATCCGCCGCCCCCTCGGCCGGGACTCCGTCCAAGCCTACCCCGAAGGCTCCACAGAATGGTTCGCCACTACCAACCCCACCCCCAATGCCGCCAATGCCCCCGACCTCATCACGGATGTCGTCATCAATGAAATCATGTTCGACCCGCCCTCCGATGAACGCGACGGCGAGTTCATCGAACTCTTCAATCGCGGCAATATCACCATCGACCTCAGCAACTGGCAGTTCACAGACGGTATCAATTTCCAATTCCCCTCTGGCACTTTCCTCGCCGCGGGAGAATACCTGGTCGTCGCCGCCAATGCGCCCCGCCTCCAGGCAGTCCATAACAACCTCAATGTCCTCGGCAACTTCGAGGGCCGCCTCGCCAATAAAGGCGAACGCATCCGGCTCGTCGATTCCTTCGGCAACCTCGCCGATGAAGTGGATTATCTCGTCGGCGGCGACTGGCCCGAGCTGACCCAGGGCGATGGCAGCAGCATGGAACTCGCCCATCCCTGGCTGGATAACTCACTCCCCTCGGCCTGGCGCGATAGCGACGAATCGTCCAAGTCCTCCTTCCGCCAATACTCCACCTCCGGCACCTACCGGCAACTCTCCACAATCGGCGGCACCAGCGACTACCGCGAACTCCACTTCCACCTCGCCGGCGATGGCCACGTCATCCTCCAAAATATCCGCTTCTCCCAGTCCGCCCGCTCGGAAAACATGATCCTCAACGGCACCAGCGAATCCACCGACAACCGCTCCTCCTCCGGCTGGCTCATGCAAGGCACCCACTGGGCCAGTCACCTCAATAACGGCCAACTCCACCTCATCTCCGACGGCCACGGCGATAACCGGCCCAACCGCGCCGAAATCGACCTCCCCAATATCGCCACCGGAACCGACTACACGCTCTCCTTCGATGCCCGCTGGATCAGCGGCACCCCCAGACTCATCGGCCAAACCTGGGACCACAGTATCGGCGACGCCTTCCGCCTCGAAATCCCAGAAAACCTCGGCACCCCAGGCCAACCCAACTCCACGCTCCGCCCCAACCCGCCACCCCAAATCGACCACGTCATCCACTCACCCGCAGTCCCCGGCCCCGGTGAACCCGTCCTCGTCACCGCCCATATCCAATCCGCCTCCCCCCTCCAGGCAATCAACCTCCGCCACCGCCAAGACAATTCTTCCGGCTCCAATCCCTGGCTCTCCACCACCATGTACGATGATGGCCTCCGCGGCGGTGACGAAGTCGCCAACGACGGCATCTATACCGCCGAACTCACGCAATACGGCTCCAACAGCACCATCGTCGAGTTCTACGTCGAAGCCACCGCCTCCAACGAATCTACCCAACTCCCCAAACACGGCCCCGACCGACCCGCCCTGTACGTCGTCGATGGACGCAATAACCCCGATGACCTCCGCCTCATGCGCTTCGTCGTCTCCGCCCACGACCGCAGCGCCCTCTCGAACGGCGACTCCGCCGCCTTCAATTACAAGTTCCCCCGCCTCTCCAACCATTACTTCAATGCCACGCTCATCGTGAATGAATCCCAGGTGCTCTATAACGCCGAAATCCGGAACTCCGGCAGCCCCTGGACCCGCAGCACCGACCTCTCCCGCGGAAAATGGAAACTCCCCGGAGACCGCCTCTTCCGTAATCACCAGAAACAAATGTTCGATAACGACCCCACCACCGGGAACATGCACAACAACCGCGCCACCCGCTACCTCCTCTACCTCCTCGGCCACCCGGTCAATGAAAACGAATTCGTCCGCCTCGTCATCAATTCCGGCTCACCCTCCATCAAGGAAGAAACGGAACCAGTCGGCAATGACCTCCTCGACCGCGTCTACGAAAATGGCTCCGATGGCGAACTCTACCGTATCGATGATGAATGGTGGTTCTCCGATACCTGGAGCCAAAACAGCGCCAACGCCACCTGGACCTACAAGAACGACGACCGCGAAATCCGTTACCACACGGAATGGATGCGCCGCACCCGCGAAGACGACTATGACTACACCGCCCTCATCAACCTCTTCCGCACGATCGCCGGAACCAACGGACGCGGCGGCTATACCCAGGAACAAATCGAACGCCACCTCGACCCCAATGCCATGCTCATGATGGCCGCCGTCCGCGGCTATATCCATGACTGGGACTCCATCACGCTCAACCGCGGCAAAAATGGCTACATGTACCGCCGCAACAGCGATGGCCTCTTCCAGTTCTTCCACTGGGACAGTGACCTCGCCTGGCGCTCCGGCGATATCGGCTCCGCCCTCTACAGCGGCACCGCCGGCGTCGGGGGCTGGCTCTCCAAAGCCTATAACCGACGCCGCTTCTACCACTACGTCACGCTCCTCCTCGACTACTACACCCGAAACTCCACCCGCACCGCCACGTGGCTCCAGCTTGAGGAAGACGCCAATAACTCCTTCACAGTCGACCGCAACCGCTACCTCAGCTGGTTCAACGGACGCGAATCCTACTGTATCTCCACCATGGGCTCCCCCCTCAACCTCCCCCTCGCCATCACTACCAACAACGGCTCCCCCATCTCCTCCCCGGATGAAACGCTCAGCCTCTCCGGCACCTGCTCCTACCGCGTCTTCGACGTCCTCATCGAAGGCCACCCGGAAGCCACCATCACCTGGGCAGACTCCCTCACCCCCTCCTGGACCGCCTCGGGGATCACGCTCCACAACGGCAGCCAAACCCTCATCGCCCGCGGCATCGACGCCCAGGGCCGCATCGTCGAAACCACTACCATCAATGTCCAGTTCACCGGCCAGGCCGCCCCCCAAATGGACCTCAAAGCCTCCCCCGCCTCCTGGCACGCCAATATCAACCAGTCGGTCACGCTCGATGCCCGCAATAGCCTCGACCCCAATGCCTCCACGCTCACGTTCGGCTGGCAGCCCCCCTCCAACCTCAACACGTTCTTTAACCTCGGCGACGGACGCGCCCTCGCCTCCTTCAACCACCCCGGCCTCTACCCCTTCACGGTCACCGCCACCAACGCCGCCGGCGCCACCAGCACCATTACCCGCGAACTCTCCGTCTACGGACCCGACGGATTCAGCAGCTTCAGCGATTCGCTCCTCGAACCGTTCTGGACGCTCGCCGCCGTCGATTACCGCTCCAACTCCTCTCAAAATCCCTGGTTCACGCTCGCCGATATCCCCGGCAAACTCCTCATCCAACTGCCCGATGGCACCCCCGCCCTCCCCTGGACTCGCGCCGGTGAGGCGGGCCCGGTCC
This sequence comes from Verrucomicrobiota bacterium, assembly GCA_046047235.1. Lineage (GTDB taxonomy): Bacteria > Verrucomicrobiota > Verrucomicrobiia > Limisphaerales > JAHDYP01 > JBMTVN01. The sequence continues at coordinate 8,260 of JBJOII010000041.1, forward strand.
GCCTCCACCGCCCCATCCCCAGCCAGGGAGATTGGGCCCTCGAAACGGAACTCGAACTCGGCAGCCGCCAGTTCGGGGACTTCGCCGCCGGCCTCGAGGTCCATACGGATAACGGCTCCACCCAGAACGCCTACGCGATCGTCCTCAAAGATGGCACCGACGTCGCAGTCATGCACCTCACCAACGGAACCACTCTCACGCTCGCCACTCTCCCGATCACGACCGGCCAGGCCCGTATCCGTATCCAACGCCACAACGGCAACCTCCTTTTCGAAACCCGGGACAACGAGGTCTGGTCCACGCTCCACACCATCCCCATCGACTCCACCACCGCCATCACCTCAGGCGGCCTCCTCATCACGACCCCCACGGAACAATCCGCCCAGTTCCGCTTCGATTACGTCATGCTGGTCGACCCCTCCAATACCTCCGACCTCCGCCAACACCTCCGCATCTCGGAAATCATGTACAACCCCACCCAAGGCGATAGCTGCGAATTCGTCGAACTCCTCAATACCGGATCCCAAACGCTCCAACTCAACGGCGCCAGCTTCGTCAACGGCATCCAATACACGTTCCCCCCAACTCTCCTCAACCCCGGCCAGCATATCCTCGTCGCCGCCAACCCCACCACCCTCGCCGCCCTCCACCCCAACCTGACCCTCCCGCTCGCCCCCGGAGCCTTCACCGGCCGACTCGATAACGGCGGCGAAACACTCACGCTCGTCGACGCCGAAGGCAACCTCATCCAGGAAATCCGCTACGGCGACTCCGGCGACTGGCCGGAACGTGCCGATGGCTACGGCGCCTCTCTCGAAATCAATCCCCTCGTCAATAACCCCAATGACCCCTCCGGCTGGAACTCCAGCCGCGAGTTCAACGGCAGCCCCGGCTTCACCGGCGTCGGCCCCTTCGCCTCCGCCACGATCAATGAAGTGCTCACCCATACGGACCCCCCGCTCGAAGACGCCATCGAACTCCATAACCCCACCACCCAAACCATCGACCTCAGCGGCTGGTTCCTCAGCGATGACATCCTCGAACCCCGTAAGTTCCAGTTCCCCAACGGTACCATCCTCAACCCCAACGCCTACCTCGTCGTCTACGAACTCCAACTCAACACCCCCGCCCTCGGCGGCCTCATCCCCTTCCAACTCGACTCCGCCCACGGCGACGATGTCTGGCTCACGGCCGCCGATACCTCAGGCAACCTGACTTACTTCATCGACCACGTCGCCTTCGGCGCCTCCCAAAACGGCGTCTCGTTCGGACGCTACCCCAACGGCACCGGCGACCTCACCGCCATGGCCTCCCTCACGTTCGGCGCCAACACCCCCGACTCGCTCGACACTTTCCGCACCGGCACCGGCGAACCCAACACCCTGCCGCTCGTTGGCCCCATCGTCTTCAGCCAGCTCTATTACGATGCCCTCCCCGGCGACGACGAATTCATCGAACTCCTCAATATCACCGGAGACACCATCCCGCTCTACGACCCCAACCACACCACCAATACCTGGCACCTCAACCGCGCCGTCGATTTCGTGTTCCCCGAAAATGTGTCGCTCGCCCCCGCTTCCCGACTCCTCATCGTCCCCGTCACCCCCGAAGACTATCTCGCCACCCACGAAGTCCCCGCCGATACCCAGGTCTTCGGCCCCTACGTCGGCGCCCTCGATAACAATGGCGAAACGCTCGAACTCTACCGCCCCGATAACCCCCAAACCTCCGCCCCCGATGCCGGGTTCGTCCCCCAAATCCTCGTGGAAAAGGTGCGCTATGATAACCGCGCACCCTGGCCCTCCCTCGCCGCCAGCCTCGGAACACCCATCCTCCGCATCAACCCGCTCGCCTACGCCAATACCCCCAGTAACTGGATGACCGACTTCGATGCCGATTCCATGTCCGATGACTGGGAAGCCAATCACCTCCTCAGCCCGTTCTATGCCGATGACGCCGCCATCGATAGCGATGGCGATGGCTGGATCAACGCCATCGAACACCAATACTCCTCCAACCCCTGGGACCCCACCGACGCTCTCCGAGGTCTCCTCCGTGGCAACCCCGACCAATCCCCCGCCCTCCAGTTCATCGCCCAACCCGGCTGGTCCTACGACGTCCTCGCCTTCGACAACCTCAGCGGACAACCCACACTCCTCCATCACGAACCCGCTGGCGACACCTCACGCATCGTCGAAATCACCGACCCCACCCCCACCACCACAACCACCCGCTTCTACCAAATCCGCGCCACCCAGCCCCAGTAAGCAGAGGTCAGGAGTCAGGGGTCAGGAGTCAGCCTGTACGCCATAGCCTTGGCGAAAGCAGAAGGTCAGATGATCCCGCTTGGAGGGGCGAGTTACACGACCCCTTGATTCCTTGCACCACCCTCTACAGATAGGGGCGCACTCCCGTGTGCCCGAAACCCCTTGCTGAAGAGCCCATCCATCGAAATCGAAACGCGCCTTCGGCGCGAGGATCCTGGAGAGCGGAGAGAGAAGAAAGTGTGGCGTTTCGCGCTCAGCGCTCCCGCGCAGGAGCTAGAAGCTAGTAGGGCACCGAATCCTTGCACCACACTCCGCGCTTCCCGCTTACGGCCAACTGGATTTCGCATGCGAAATCCAACGTGCAGGTAGGGTCGCGGCTTGTCCCGGCGTAGCTCGCAGAGCGAAGACGGATGCCGCGTGACCGCAAGTCCTTGCACCCACCCTCGCGCACCCCTCAGCGCGACTCCGTCGCGCGCGGTGTTTCGGAGCTTCACTGTTTCAGATCAATCAGCGGCGCCAGCCGCACGTCCTCAGCGCGCAGCGCCTTTCCCCCAACTCCTAGCTCCTAGCTTCCAGCTCCCGTGCCGCGCACGCGGCACCATCGCCTCCGGCGGCACCATCGGCACCCTGTCTCCTCTCTCCCCTCTCCCGTCTCCAGCCCTGAGCGCAAAGCGCTCAGGGTTGCCCGTCCACCCAGACCACCGATTTCTGCATCTTGAGGTAATCCACCATCGAATTGCCCGAAGGACCATTGATCGGGGCATCCAGACCCTGCTCGGTGCTGACGACCGACCATTTCCAGTGCTCCGCATGTCCATCAGCAAAAGCAAACTCACAACCCTTGTTGTGCCGGACCGTGCCGGAGTTCTGCCACACCGTGGCGGTGGCTTTCATGGCGAAATAACCGTCATCAATGGTCTCCTTGCTCTCATCAATAAAGACCAGCGCCTGGGACGGCCCAGGGCCGTTGATGTTCGCCGTCTTCTTCCAGATCGGATACTGGTTGCCCAAAACCCAACTGGTGTCCGCAACCCCATACTGCGCCGCATCCGCCGCATCCCCACCGCCCATCCGACCGCTGATCGAATAGTTCCGCACCAGCTGGCGACCGCGCATGGTCGGATTACTCTTCAGCGAGTCAGGCAGTTCCTTCGCTGCCGGGCATTGGTAAATCTTCTCGGTGGAGTTGTATTGGAACAACTTGGCGTTCCGGATGTCCCAGACGTTGGTGGCACCCGGCAAGGCATGCACGGTTCCACCAATCCAAGCATTGGTCGTGCCCAGCCAATTGGCCACCATCTTGTCGTCGTTGTCCGTGGCATACATCACCCAGCACAACCCCAACTGCTTCAGGTTGCTCAAACACTGGATGCTATGGGCCTTGGACTTCGCCTTGGCCAGCGCCGGCAACAACATGCCCGCCAAAATCGCGATGATGGCTATCACCACCAACAGTTCAATCAGGGTAAAACCCCGATGCTTCCGGATACGCACAGCCTCGTGACCGCTCAGGGAGAGTCTATTCATGGAAATCGCCTTTAAGTGCTAATGACTGGTGTTAGCGGAAGCTAACGACTCCGCCACCCCCCGTCAACCGCTGTGCGTCGAGAAGTTAAGGGCTCAGGGGACGGGAGTCAGGAGTCAGGAGTCAGGAGTCAGGAGTCAGGAGTCGGGGGTCGGGAGTCGGCCACCTCAGATCCGTCCGATCCGTGAGATCAAACAACCCGCCGGAAGGCGGGTCACAGGATTTCGCGCAGCGAAATCCTCTCCTCTCTCCTGTCTCCTCTCTCCCTGCGCCGCAGGCGCAAAGCGCTTTGCGCTTCCCGCTTTGCGCCCGTTCCCCGACACTGCCCCCCATGCAACTCGGACTCCTTCCGGCCACGCTCCTCATCACGCTCACCCCGTTTCTCACCTCCAACTCCGCTCTCGCCGCCAAACGCCCCACCGACCCCGGCCAGACGCTCGAACGCACAGTCTTCCAGACCGGACGCGGCTACGCCGACTCCATCAACCTCCGCTCCGATGTTGCCATCGTCTATGGCATCGACCCCGGACTGCCCGATCGCATCCGCACCTGGCGCGAGAAAGACTACCGCATCCACGTCATGACCGGCGTGTCCTGGGGCAATTATCAGGACTACCTCTACGGCAGGTTCGATGGCATCAACCACGAGGACGAAGCCCAGACCGACCGCAACGGCAACAAGATCTCCCACGGCGGCGATGTCTATTATATGAGCCCCGGGGAAAACTACGGTCGCTTCCTCTGCGTCGGTGTCCAGCGCGCCCTCGAAAGCGGCGTCGAAGCCATCCACCTCGAAGAACCCGAATTCTGGGTCCGCGGCGGCTACTCCCCCGGCTTCAAGAAGGAATGGCAGAGCTACTACCAGGAACCCTGGCAGGAACCCCACTCCTCGCCCGATGCCCAATGGCGCGCCTCTAAACTCAAATACTTCCTCTACCGACGCGCCCTGCAACAGGTCTTCGACTTCATCCAGGACTGGAACCAAAGCCACAACACCAACGTCCGTTGCTACGTCCCCACGCATAGCCTCCTCAACTATGCCCACTGGCGCATCGTCAGCCCCGAATCCAGCCTCGCCCAACTCCAGGGCTGCGATGGCTACATCGCCCAGGTCTGGACCGGCACTTCCCGCACCCCCAACGTCTACCGCGGCACCCGCAAGGAACGCACCTTCGAAACCGCCTTCCTCGAATACGGCGCCATGCAAAACCTCGTCCGAGCCACCGGCCGAACGGTCTGGTATCTCAACGACCCCATCGAAGATAACCCCAACCACGACTGGGAAGACTATCGCACCAATTGGGAATCCACGCTCGTCGCCTCGCTCCTCCAACCGGAAGTCTGGCGCTACGAAGTCATGCCCTGGCCCAACCGCATCTTCAATGGCCGCTATCCCAACCCCACCAACACCAGCGAACGCATCCCCATCCCCCCGGCCTACGCCACGGAACTCCAAACGGTCATCAACGCCCTCAATGAACTCCAACCCCATACCTCCACCTGGGATGCAAACACCCCACCCACAGTCGGTGTCCTCGTCAGTGACTCGCTCATGTTCCAACGCGGCGAACCCCAAGGCAGTGATCCCGACCTCAGCCACGTCTATGCCCTCGCCCTGCCCCTGCTCAAACGCGGCATCCCCGTGGAACCAGTCCAACTGGAAAACGCACCCCTCCCCAACGCGCTCTCCCGCTACTCCACTCTCCTCCTCTCCTACCACGGACAAAAACCGCTCACCCCGGACGTCCACACCGCCCTCGCCAACTGGACCCGCCAAGGCGGCAATCTCATGATGATCGACGACGAATCCGACCCCTACAACTCCGTTCGCGAATGGTGGAACTCTGCCGACCTCAGCTACCCCACTCCGCGCCTCCACCTTTTCGAAAAGCTAGGCCTCAAGGACACCCAACCCGGTCGATACCCGGTCGGCTCCGGATCCCTCACCTGGACCCAAACCAACCCGGCCTCCCTCGCCCGCTCACCCGATGGCGACACCCAACTGCTCAAAGCCCTCCACACGGCCATGCCCCAATCCGCATCCTGGCCCAACCGCAACCAACTCATCCTCCGACGCGGCCCGTTCATCGTCGCCGCCGGCCTCGATGAATCCCCCGCCGAAGCAACCACCACCCTCTCCGGCCGCTTCATCAACCTCTTCGACCCCAACCTCCACCTCCTCAAGGAAGTCACGGTCCAACCCGGATCCCGGCTCTTCCTCCTCGACCTGAACGTCGCCAACCCCACCACCCCCACGGTCCTCGCCGCCGCCTGCAAAACCTGGACGATCGCCAGCAACGAACGCGCCCTCGAACTCGTCGTGGAAGGTATCGACAATACCCACGCCACCGCTCTTCTCCACCTCCCCGCCAAACCCATATCCATCCAGCTCGAGGGCGAATCCACCCCACCCCCCTCCTCCTGGGACGAAACCAACCACCTCCTCCAACTCCACTTCCCCAACACCCCCACCCCCCGCGCCCTCACCATCGTCCTCGGACCACGGTAACCCACTCCCCACCAACCCCTTAATCCCATTGCAGGGGCCCTTTTTGGGCCTATGGAGCTCTTTTTGACCCCAAAAAGCGCCCCATACGCTTCGTCATCACGAGCGGTCGATATGAGCCCAAAGCAGGCTCCCTAGCCCTCCTACAGGCACGTAAAACAGCGGTTAACTCACTCCAGACCAAACAGTGGCGGTGGTCCGACTACGACTTTCTGCAGTTCACTTGCTTGTGCCATAGTCCTCAGTCGCGTGAACGGCATGGACAGTCAACTCCGCTCCCTCGCGTATGACGAACTCGCTGACCCCTACCCTTGTTTCAGAATTCCCCCAGTCATAAGTGTAGCCGAGTCGGGTCCATGGATAAGGTGGACCGTGCTTCGGCTGATAGCGCGCGGCAGCTGTGTCCTTGAACCACTGTTTGTAAAGATCACTGACGGAAAGGTAGCCAGGCACATTGGGATAATCGAGTTGGGCCTCCCGATCGGTCACCTCAGGGTCCGCACTGGGTCTAAAGAGGTCTTGGGGGCGAACCCAGAGTTCAACGACATAGCGATGGCCACTTCGAGGTGGCAACCCCAGCAACTGTTCCAGTCGTCCAACCAGTGGTGGACCATTGGGGCCGGGCTGATAACTGCGGCAAAAGGCCTTCAGCTCAGGAGCTGCCGTGACCCACACGGTGTAGTTTTCCACAAACGGTTTCCCCATGGGTTGGCCCGGTGACACGAAGTAGGAGTCGTGCGTGGTCCACGTCGCAACCAGCACCTGTCGGTCATTATCGCTTCCCCGCCAGATCAAGTCGCGGTTGGAAGGCAGAATGGCCGTCAAATCTCTGGATGCATCCTGCTGGGTTGCGTTCACTGCATTATGGACGGCCAGCAAGTATGCTTCAGGCAGAGCCATCGCAGGCGCGTTGGATAATGAATGAAGGCTGCTGGAAAAATCCTTGCCGTGCGGTTTTACCTCACCGGGTTGAGCCGCGGACATCGGAAGAGCGAAGACGAACCAAAAGCAGAGTATGATCCTAGTGACGAAGTGCATACCAAAGGCCTTCTATCATCCCCATCGTCCTCGGACCACGATAAACCGCTCCGCACCAAACACTTAATCCCATTGCAGGTGCCCTTTTTGGGCCTATGGCGCCCTTTTTGGCCCCAAAAGGCGCCCCATACGCTTCGTCATCACGGGGGGTCGATATGAGCCCAAAGCAGGCTCCCTAGCCTTCCTACAGGCACGCAAAACAGCGGTTAACCCACTCCACACCAAACAGTGGCCGTGGTCCGACTACGACTTCAGCGCACTACAGCCAGCGCGATGGAATGGACGCTGCGGGCTCATCCATGCTGGATGTAGAAAAGGCGTGAGAATCCCGAAATCTCAATGACCTCGCGGACATTACCTTGGACACCACGCAGGGTCATTTGTCGACGTCCCTTGGCGATGCACAAAAGCACGCGCAAACCTGCACTGCTCAGGTAATCCAACCCCTCACAGCAGATCGTGACGGGACCCGATGAATTGACGATGTGGTTCTCGAGTTCCGTTTGGGCGGCTGGAGAGGTCACGGAGTCGAGCCGTCCCTTGAGCACAATAACGACACCCTTATCAGACGGTTGCAGGGAAATAAGCATGCAAAAGGAAGCGAAATTAGGATCAATTCTTCGACGCGACAAGACCTACGATCCTGATCGTGGCGCGAACATCTCCAACCCACCTTGAGGCGGGTATTCCGATAGGTTTAGCCAGAGATGAGTACCCCAGTATTGGGACCAACGATGCACGGGCGGAAACCATCCGTCCAGCAGGCGCCAGGCAGGAACAATACCCCGCAGGACCGGGGCGGCAAAACGCCACGGAGTGCGCTTCAGCTCCAACTGCCGGCTTAGTTCCTTTCCCAGCAGTGCGCTGGACAGTCCGCAACAAAAGGCATGCATCCTCTCTGCCGCTTTTCCTTGCATTCCAAACCCATCGGGAATGGCGGCGAGGAGCGCGCTGATCAATGCCCGGGAATCTTCGTCCGGCGGTGGCTCATCCTGAAGAACGAGCTCCCAGAAATGCGCCGCCTCGTCGAAGGAGCCAAACTGCAATTCAGGATCAATGCCGCTCAAGTATGCCGAATAACGCCAGAGTTGGATGATACTCTCCTCCTCCTCACGACATAAACGGAAGCCGAGTTGTCGCAAGGCCCTGATCCAGCCCATGGACAGCAGAACGTTCATCGCAGCCATGTAGCATTGGCTGATCGGCATCTCATTTTGGGCATCATCCCACCGACCCGACTTCAGGATCATCATACGAACGTGTGCGTGCATCAGACGCACACGCAAAGTCACCTTGAAGCCATCGGCCTGCCGCTGGAGATTGTGGGGCAAACACGTCTCAATCACAAAACGCGCAGTTTCCCGCCCGCGGCGCCCCGCCCGTTTATGAAGGTCCCCGGAAAATGCGAGCGCTTTGTTTCCTCGCGACAGGCGGTAAAACAACGGCGTCACGTAGCATCCCAAGGCAAACACGCCGAGCCCTCCAGCTTTCAGGAAAATGGAAGAAGCACGATTGAGCACCTGCCAGTTGACCCAGTAGGGCACATGATCCACCTGATGAAACAGCTCCCGCCAGCTCTCCGGCGCCTCGGGCACGGAGTCAATCCCACCTTCAAGCACACGGCTGATCAGCTCACCGGATCCCGAGGGTACCTTGTGCAAATCCGCCACCGCTGCATCTGCCAAAGGATCGCCCATCAGGCGAAATCGGGGCAGTCGCTCCGCTTGCTTGATAAAAGTGCAGGGTGAACTCTGGGTTGTCATCCAAGTATCTTTTTGATCCATCGCAATTTGCCCGCGGTGGGCGGATACCGCAGAGGGTTATCGAGCCATGAAGGCTGACGCAAAATGGCACGCATATGGGAAAACGTATCGAAACCGTGTCGCCCATGATAACGCCCGATGCCACTTTCACCGACCCCACCGAACGGCAGTCCGTGAATGTTGATCTGCATGATGTGGTCGTTGATGCAGACGCTGCCAGATCGGGTCTGGCCCAGCACCCTGCGCTCGACCTCCCGATTGCGCGTGTGGATATACAGCGCGAGAGGCGTGTCCTCCCGCAGCGCGGACAGGACGTCCTCCAGCTCGTCATAAGGCAGAACCGGCAACACCGGACCAAATATCTCCTCCCGCATCACGTGGGCATCAGGCGAAACATCGGTAAGTATGGTCGGCTCGATACGCAGGGAGGCGACCTCACTCCGTCCACCGCAGACCACCTTCCCCTCGGCAATGAACCGCTTGACCCGTTCGAAATGACGCTCGTGAATCAACCGCGCCAGGTCAGGACTTTGCAGCGGGTCGTCTCCGTAAAACTGCCGCACCACCCGTTCCAGCCCGGCCAACAGAGGTTCATACAGGCTGCGGTGCACCCATACCGAATCAGGAGCCACACAGGTCTGTCCGGCATTGAAGAACTTGGCCCAGACAATGCGCCGTGCAGTGGCTTCTACCGGGGCTGTTTCGTCAACAATGCACGGGTTCTTCCCGCCAAGTTCCAGCACACACGGAACCCCTCTCTCCGCCGCGCGCACCCCCACCCTTCGCCCTATCGCTCCGCCCCCGGTGAAGAAAATAAAATCGAAGGGCTGTTCAAGGAGCAACTCCGCAACATCGGCCGCACCGCTGATCACAGCCACAGCCCCGGGATCGAGAACACCGGCAAGGTTCTCGATCTGCAGGACGGATTGCGGCGTCCACTCGGAAGGCTTGATGATTGCCACATTCCCGGCTGCGAGCGCGTTAACCACCGGCATCAGCGCCAGGTAAAGCGGATAATTCCAAGGTGCAAGAACCAGGACCACCCCGAATGGCTCAGGTTGGATCCACGGCTGCGCCGGCCAAATAAACCAGGGGGGCCTAACCCGCTTGCGCCTGCTCCACTTGGACAGGTGCTTCAGGACGTGGCGGATCTCACCTTTGATCGTGAGTATCTCCGAGGCATACGCTTCAAGCTCCGGCTTCGCCAAGTCGCTCTTCAAGGCCGCGAGCAAGGTCGCCTCGCTTGTCTCAAGCCACGACAACATCCGCCGCAACTGCGCGCGGCGCCAGGCCAAGTCACGGGTTGTACCCGAACGAAACAAAGTCCGGGCCCGATGCATCGCATCGCTGATCTTTCCGGCTACATCCTTCATACATCCACCCCCATCACGCGCAGTGAAACCACCCCTCCACAGACTCGCCAACAACGAACACGAGCCAACACCCGGAACACGCCGCTGCGAACCTGGATGTTTACGCGGGGAGCCATAAGAAAAAGTAGGACTTCCATCACAGTCGCTCAGCCTTCTCGTGCATCGGTTCAGGATTCAACGACAACAGCGCAGGCTTAAATTGCCCATGCCGCGCACCCCGGGCCATCGCATCCGCCACGTAGCGATCGAACCAACCCGGCTTCATCGGACAAACCAGCAGCGGTTTGAGCTGCTTTTCCGTGATCCGCCGAGCGTAATAATGGTTTGCCTCCCTCAGGGACGACTCGAGCGCCTCCTCGAGCAGCGAACAGTTCATTGAACTTGGATTCTCGAGCTCGACGTGAAAACGGTAGCGAAATTCCGCCGTGTCAGCCTGCACGCGGAAATGGCGCACCACCACCCCGCTGGCTTTCTGTGCAGCCTCCAGCGCCGCCATGATCTGGACAATATTCAGCTTCTCGCCTGCCAGATTCGTGCTGTCACCACCTTTCCGGCTGAATTCAAGCATCGGGGTTTCGTGGAAATGACCGACCACGCGCACGACATCATTGATGTTGTAGCGGTAAAGCCCCGAGGTTGTGGTAACGACCAGGACATATTCTCGACCTATCTCAAGTTGCTCCGCAGTCAGCACCGACGGCTCCGGCTGATGCTCCTCCTCGATCGGGATAAATTCATAAAAACTAGTATCCACCGTCAGCGGGCCAAAGGGCTGGTTATCCTCCGTCGGCAGGGTAAAAACCCCTTCACTCGCGGCCAACCCCACGTCACGAACCCTCATGCTCGGGCCAAACCAATCGGGCAACAGCTTCGCTTGGAGACCGACAGTTGAACCCAGCCAGCAACCGAGCACAGCACAGTCCGGCCAGTAATCCATGGGGCGCAGCCGGCCTCCATGCGCCTCAGCAAGTTTTTCCAGACGCCGAGCTCCCTCAGGGTTCGCATTGCACAAGGACTCCAACACATCGCGCACGCCATCAGGCAATGCCAGATTGGCGCTCAGCGTGCCGTCATGAATATCACGCAGCATTTCCTCCCGCCGACGTTCAGCAGTCTCGACCATGGAAAGGACCGTCGCCGCATTCGTGGAGAAAAGGAAAGTCACGTTCTGAACGGCCGCCAACCGCATCGCCGCATATTGCTTGGATTCAGCATCGGCAATGCGCGCAATTTCAAATGGCAGGGCGTAGCGACGGCGCAACGATGAGGGACTTTGCAAATACACCTGTCCCGAAAGGGAACCGTAGGGGATGCCACCGGCGGTCTTGCCGCCATCACCATAAACAATCGAAATCGATTTACCGCGCAGAAGCTGTGGATGCGCACGAGAAGTACGCGTTCCCCAAATCACTCTCAATCGGCTGGTTTCACGAATCGCACTCCTGGTCACCGGTATGAGCTTCGGCTTACCCGCGGTACCGCTGCTTTGATTAAAAAAGACCACCGGTTCACTGGTAAGAACTGTCTGCTCACCCGCAGCAATGCGCTCAACCCATTCCAGCATCCCGCTGTATTTGCGAATGGGCACTGCACGTTGAAAATCAGCCACCGAGCTGATTGAGTTAAATCCATGGGCAACACCAAATGCTGTCCCGGCATTGCGGTGAACGATGGAACGCAAGAGGCGCTGCTGCACACCTGCAGGATCACGGCTCGCCCGCTGGAATCGCCCCCAGAGATAAGCCCCGTAATACGCTAGAAGACGCTCGGCGATCATCCCAGACCTCGCAGAAGAACCGCCCGTTTATGATGGGTTTGTCGATTTATCCGGGTCTCATATTTCAGGGGGCTTTCGAACTCCAGCTCGAAATCTGTCGGAAAGCCCCGTGCTCTCACCAGAGCAACCCCCTCCCCACAAAACACTTAACCTCGATAGAATGCCCTAAATCCGGCCTTCGGAGCGATTTTCACCCCCAAAAGTGCGCGTTAACCCACCTATCGAGCCTTGCCATCGTCCTCCGACCCCAACTGCACTGAAGCGCTCCGCCTCGCACGCAGTTTTTGGGTCACCAGCCGGATACCGAAGGCCATCGCCCACCAGGCTGTGCAGTAAACCACAGCAATGGGTATACCCAGAAAGAAGGGTCCGAAGACCCGATCCGTATCTGATGTCACCTCATCGATTTCAGCCGAGGTCTCGGCGTGCGCTTCCATGGTTTTCCATATCGTCTCCGAATAGCCAAAGTAAGAGATCCAGGTCGCGAAGGCTGCGAGCAAAGTCACCCCACCAATCACAGCCCAATGCCAGCGCCGCAGGACGGATACCAGCAACAAGAGCGGGGCCGCCAGGAACAGTGGAGCCAGCCAAAGATTGAAACGGGCTGACGCAACAGCCTCCAGAAACTCAGGTCGAATACCCTCAAAGGTTGTCGGTTCCATGGAAATAGGAATTGCACGCTAACCCGCCGAAGTTCGGAACGGGAAGTAAAAGCCAAGCGACTGCCTCTGCTCAACGCCGAGGCCGACTGGCGAATCCAACCACTTATCTCCGAACACTGGAGGCGAGGAACAGACAGCAACCTCATTGCAGACGCCGAACAGTTCAACGCGAGGTTAGTAAAAGGATGAGATCCTCACGTAACAACCCGTAACCCTCGCCCATCAAATAGTGCTCCGTCCTTCATTCACATGTTCCAACGACGACGCATGGCGCAGGGAACCCTCTGCTCAGGCAGAGTCAATCCACCTGACCTGACGTTTCCATTGGGTATTCAAAGAAGGAACGCCCACCGTCCCTCACACGGTCATTCAGCCAGCAAACTGACCGGCTATCCTCGTGGTTGTTTCATCCTCATATCAGCATGAAGAACCCGGCACAGACAGTCTGCATCACCAAGTCAACTCTCAGTGCTTTTCCTGGAGTCGACTTTGGACGTGGCGGACACGAGAACACTCGACTCGTCCCAACCACTCGCCAAATTGTACTGAATCCACTCCGGGCTAAGGTGAATATCCAGTGAGTCGAGTCTCCCCGGGCCCAGGTTTTGGTAGCCATGCGGTATGTTGGCAGGCCCCAAAACCACGTCACCGGCTTCTGCATCGATAATCTTATCGCCAACTGTGAACCGCGCCCTGCCCTCCGTGATCGTGAAAACCTCGTCATACGGGTGCACGTGCAGGGCCGGTCCTTCGCCCACAACGTCAGTGACATAACGAATCAGGGTGATGCTGGTGTTCAGACTATTCCCCTCGAGAAGACCGCGAAGCGCTTTTCCCGGGTTCTGCCACTCGCTGGCAGCAACTCTAGCTGGTGTGGTTTTCGATTGAATTGGCATGGCTAAATTAGTTTGCGGGACACTATCCAACACTTGCGATCTGCTATCGGGCGCTCGCCTCCGGTTCACTTTTGGAGTTCAGGCTGCCCTTCGACTCTGAATCCAGAGCGGCAGCAGGTTGATTGGCACCGTCTGGGTGCTCAATCCGATTGATTTTGGCCTCACCCAATTTGAGCAGGAAGACCGGGTTTGGCGCCTGCTCCAGGTAATAGACCACGACGAGTCCAGTTGCCCGGCCAAAGTCCTTCCTGAACCGGGAGAAATCGTCAATCGAGGATTCCAACCTCACCCGGTCACCCGCCCGGAAGGGACCGGCATCCGATTTGGTGACAGTAATCTGCAAGATGGGAACCTCATCCGGCTTCCGCTCGCCCTGGACCGGTTCCGTCAGCTTCGGAACCAAGACCATGGAACCGTCCCCGAAAGCCTTCACGTCACGTGCGAGATCAAACTCCCAATCGATGATCGGCCCGGAACCTCCGTCGGCGAACCGCTCTGTCGCTTCATACTGAACGGTTCCCTTGGCAGCGTTGAAATCCACCACGCCACCGTATCCGTCGGTAATTACTTCAAGAGTGCCGTCCCTGCGATCCAACCGATCCTTCAGTTCCTTCTCCGCTGGTATCGCGGACTCCGCCACAAGGCTTCGAAGCTCGGCACTGAACTGGCCGATGCTCCTCTGCCAGTTCTTCCGTACCGCTTTCGTCTGATGCTCTTCCTGGGCCAGCGGGGTGGTCGTCCCCCAACAGAGCACGGTTGCAGCCAGAGCGACTGCTGAAGCGGTTGAGTGTTTTATCATAGAATCCATTCAATCCGAATCGCCGCCCCCAGTAGAGGACAAATATTCCGTTGGACGTCCACCTCCAGCAGCGCGTTTCGGCTACGTGGTTCCTTAAAATCATGTCAGCTCCCCTCCCCCGGCAATGGGAAAGTGATGCTGGTCACACTCGATGCTGCTGCCGGCGTATTCCACCCTCGAGATCTCCTCGTCATCGCAAACGATTTCGCGCGTGCTTGCTCGGAGCAATGACCGCCACCTGCCTTCGCGCCAGGGACCTTGTTGGGCTGTGCCCTACTGGAGCTCCCTGCCATTGACGGTGATGCTTCCGCGCGTTTCTCGAACCCCCGTCCGGAGGAGGCCGATGTCCGCGTCGGTCGCGGTGAAGTTCAATGTGCACGAAGCGGGCTTCAGCTCGAACAGGCCGATCGCCAGCCAGCGCTGGGCCGCTTCGTCGTAGAGTTTGCCGGTCAGCACGATCTTCAGTCCCTTAATGGAAACGTCACGCACCCCCTTGGTCCCGTCCTCCCAAGTGAACGGGGCCATGTTGTAAAGTCCGTCCCTGCTCACACCCCTGATGGTCAAATCCTCGATCTGAACCTTCGCGCGGCTGCCGTCTCCGCCCCAGCCAAACTGTATCGGTGCGCCGTTCCGGTGGTGCTCAATGGTCACATTCCGAATCACCATGTCGTGATACGCCTTGATCGCATCGTCACCCGTGCTGATGAAGCAGTCTGAAATGGTCGAACCCGCCGAGCCAATGAATCCATCGCTGTTGTTGTTCTGCCCGGGGCGGGTATCCAGCAGGTCGCACTGCGAAACATGGAGCACCGACCGGTTGGCGTAGCCCGAAACGTGATAACCCCTCGGGTTCTTCGATGTCAGGTTGGAGACATGCACGATCGCATCGGCCAACACAGACACCGTGCCATACCTCCATTTGTCATTGTCCGCCACGCCGTTGGCTGCCGTCCACCGCTCCATCTCCGTGCCCACGACCACCGAGGTCTTCCGGTCACCACCACCAATGTGCAAGGGATTCTCCGGCGGTCGGAATCCTACCCTGAACCCGCCATGAACCGTCACGTTCGGCTCAATGTAAATGCGCTGCACGTCCGGCGGCACCTCCCAAAAGAACTCTTCCTTTCCTTCCGGCATGTTGCCGCTGGATCTAAAGGTCAATGTAGCCGTGGCGGCATCCCATCTGGTCTCGCCGCTGTAGGAAAGCCCTGCTGGAACATCCCCAAAAGCCAACCGGCTCAGGATCATCAGAATCCCAGTGGACGTCTTCACTGTCTGCATGAGACGACGCGCATTGGCCCAACGTCGAAGCTCACCAACCGCCGCTGGAACCGAGTGCTGGCAGCGAACCCGGCGTCCGACAATCCGGAGCATCCGAAACAGCAGCGCAGGGCGGCGGTTCGCGTGGAGCGACTGGTGCGGCGACATCTTCAATAGTGATAACGAAGTTGCGCGATCAGCAAGTCATCATCGGCAGCTCTGTACACCACCCGCTGCTCGCCGGTGATCCGCCGTGACCAATAGCCAGCCAACGCATGGCGTAGCGGCTCCGGCTTGCCTATCCCCTCAAACGGATGACGCATCGTATCCCTGATCAACTCGTGAACCCGGCGCAGGCCTTTGGGATCGGCACGCTGCCAGAAGAGGTAATCCTCCCACGCCTGCTCGGCGAAGATCAGCCTCATGACGCGGCAGGGAGCTTGCGCACTCGCCCCTTTCCGGACTCGAGCGATTGAATAGCTGCCAGGAGCCGGCGCACATTCGCAGGACTGCGGAGCAGGTGAGCTGTCTCCTCAAGCTCCTCGTAGTCTTCAAGGGACATCATGACAACGGACTGGTCACGATTTCGGGTGATGATGACAGGAGCACGATCCCGACAGACCTCGTCCATCGCCGAGGCTAATCCCTCTCTGGCAGCTGTGTAGGTAATCGCCTTCATATGGACAGGATACTGTCCCGATGCACCCAAATTTCAAGTAGGTCGCCCCGAGCCCCAAACCGCCTTACATCGAAGTTCAGTCACACCTGCCCCGGGGGCGAGACTTCGACTGTGAGCTGAATGCTGGATGGGCATGGTGGATTGAAGTCGCGGCGGGAGAGTTGCTGAGAGAAATGCCTGATCATTCTGTGTTGTTTTCGGCAAGCATGCGACCAAGCGGATTAGAGCCTGATCTCTCCTGAACGGCCCGAATCAGATACTTCCAACGCTCGTTGCACATGTCACTGAATGAGAGCCCAAACATCCATGGAGCATTCCGATAGCTTTCGTGCAATCCAGTCAGGTAGGCCCGCTCGAAAGATTCCTCGCCTGCCACCCAGTCGGCCAAATCCTGTTCCATAGCGGTGGAAAGAGAAACCTCAAGTGACTGAATTAATGCTGCCAAAGCTAGGGCGAAAAACGGGCGATCCTCTTCCCCGCCGAGTGTACCAAGCCGCCAGACGAGGAACCTAGCCGTCGCCTCTTGAGCCTCAGGGCCAAGACACGAGACTGAATCAACCATCTGAATCAGAGTCTCCTTGTCCGGTTCGAAATTGGGAGACGCCAGTAAAACCGCGCATGAGAAAGCCCGCATCTTGTGTCCGCGTGCACCAGTCGATCCTGGCTTCCAAGCAGGGGCCTCTGGTTCCGACCACCGAATAAGCTCAAGCACCTCTTTCGGACACCAGTCTAGCTCCGTAAGATCGCCGCCCTGCCAGATCGGTTTGAGTGCTGAGAAATGCCCCTCGACGTCATAGGCGTAATCCGCCTTCGCAATCTCCCTCAGCATGCCTTCGTCGATCAGGTCCCTGAGATGATCGACTGCGGATCGCTGATCGGGAGGAAACCGCTCACGAATCCATTGAGGCATCTGCACTGGGGATTCTTGGGGCATAACGTCGAAGTTCAGTCACCCGGTTTGTCCGCGTGGATTCCGGCGTCTTGTTGAGCCTCTTGAGAGTCTGCTGCATTGACACCGGTCGGTGTGCCAATTCTGCGGGCATGGATGGATACACCACCATTCTTGATGAACTGGTCGACCGCCCCCTTTCCCCCTTGGACCACCCAGTAGTTGATGTCGCCAACACCGAGGTTCGTGGGGTCCTCAATGTCGCTGACGAGCGTTTGCCAGACATTGACTGCGTCCGTTTGCCCGGAACCGGGCATCTCCGTGTTCATTTGTGTGATCGAGAACCCGTGCTTGCCGGAAATGCTGACGTGATGGGTGTTTCGGTATGTGCCCACCCGCGCGAACCGGGAAGCATGATGGGCGAAGCGGAAGTGCAGGCCGTTAATATTGCTCGCGACCACAATATTGTCCCCATCGGTGTGCTCGTTGACCACAATTCCATCGTGATACCCCGTCACCACAACGTTACGCAACACCGTCAAGGCAGCGTTGTTGCAGGCAGGGGTAACAACTCCCGCTGTGCCATGGGTGGGTTGGGACGCCCGTACGTTGTAGGTGTCGGTATTCACAAAAACGTTCTCCAGTTTGCATTGCGCCGCGTGTTGCAGGTCGATGCCGCCGATGCCGGGGTCATCGTAGGTGCGCACATCCAGATTCCGGAGAATCACGTTAGCCCCTGAAAACGTCATGTACAAAGTCTCAGGGTTGTTATCGGCAAAGATGACGGAATGGCCCGATTCCGACAGGCATTTAAGAACCGTTCCATTCGTTGGGAAAGGAAACGCTCCGATGGTTCCGAAGACAGGGGTCGGTTCACTCTCACCCACGATTTCAACGGTAATCCACTCCTTGGTGCCTGGAATGATAATTCTGCCGCGATAGACACCGTCCGGAATATACATGCGACCTCCGCCCGCTTCGATCACCGCCTTAAGGCACGCCGAAAACGCCGCTGTGTTATCGGTCCTGTCGTCGCCGATTGCGCCATACTTAGCCACATTGAACTCGCGCTCTTCGACAGCGTGAGCCAGCGAGGCAAACGCAAGAAGTGAACTACACAGTGTTACTATAATTTGTATGGCTCGCATCGGTTTCGCTTTTTTCAGCCTAACGCCACGCGCGCCCACACCGGGCCAAGGGCGATCAAGATGGACCGAGACACCCTCCCACCATTGGCTGGGCTGATTTGTTCGCTTCATTCACAGGTCCAGGGCATAACGCAACGCGCCACGAATCTTCTCCAGTGGGGCCCCGTAAATCGTGCCCACAGTTCCTCTCAATTCGTGATGCTGGATTGCCTGTAGCCCCTGCACATTCGCTGTGCTCTTCCGCGTCAGAAACGCAGCGCCCGGAAGCTCGAACTCGTAGGCTGACCCGCGGAACGCAGTGGTCATCGGAACACACAGGCTCAACGCCCTGGCTGCGCCGGAATCCTCCCTCGATACAACCATCATGAGATGAACCTTGCCGCTCACGCCGAGGTCAACACGGTAGACCTCTCCGGGTTTAGTCGTCATTGAGAGTGTCCAGTGCTTGCTGCCGCATCTCGGCAGGAAGTCACAGATCGTCCTTCTCAGGCAGAGAGAGGGCGAATGGCAGACCACGGCGCAAGCACACCTGGCTCAAAAACATACGAATTGCTTCCGTCGTGCTGATGCCCGGCTTGGCGAACACCACCTCGGCATCCTGCTTAAGCCGCGATTCAATCCTCGCACGGACAACTGCTTCCTGCATGAGCCCAACGTGGGACAAATCGGCTACACCGGCAAGCCTGCTGTCGTAGCCAACGCGGGGCTGAGCGACCGCCGCTGGCACCGGGTGCTGGCAGCAAATCCAGCGTGCGATCATCAGAGACCTCCGAAACGGAGGCGCGGGACGGCGGTGCGTGTGGAGCGACTGGATCGACCCTAGGACGCCTCGGGCAAGCCGAGACGGCGACAAATCTTGCGGGCCAGACCATTCTTGATCTCCGCATGTCTCGGAACGGCTTCTACAACACCATTCGCAGGGTTCGTCCACAACGAATGAGCGGCTCCCTCTCGCTTCAGGTAGCACCCCTGCCGCCGCAGGTGCTGGAGAAGACTGGAGCGCTTCACGATACCGACACCACGTCCTGGATTGCATCTTGCGGCAGGCCGCGGAGACCGTCCTCACGGCGATCCTCCAGTATCAAACGAATTGCGTCTGCGAGATCTCGTTTGGCCTCTTCAACGGTGTCTCCTTGTCCATTCGCGCCCGGCACCTCCGGGCAGACGGCCCAATAGCCGCCTTCCTGAGCACGCTCAATCACTGCTGTGAACTCTCCATGCATGATGGAACGATAGACCGCCGCAACTAAACAGGCAAGCGCGGTCGAAATGCGGCCGGCTCGACTGTTTCGACCGGGTCTTCACGTCGTCTGCAATACTTTCGCGGCTACCGTCCCGGCGAGGCGGCTGAGGATCACGCAACTGCCCAGCACGACCACGGCAAAAGCGGCGAACACCTGCAAGCGCCTGTCTCGGTCCCAAGATGCTGTGAGAGGACTTGCAAGGATCACATAGGAAACAATGAAAGAACCTCCAGCGGTGAAAAGAGTGGGCAGACCAAGCGCAAGCGCATCTTCTCCTGGGTTCATCGCAGCGACAACCCCCGAAGCCCAGAAGTGACCCTGGTAGTAGACACCGCCGAGTCCAGTCATCGTCACCAGAACTCCGAATATCGCAACCGCTATGTGGAATGAGCGCGGCATGGGACACAGTCAGTCGAACGCAAAGCTGAGCGACTGCCGCGGGGAACGCAAGGTTGAGCGTGAACGGCACGTCCAAGTTGCCGCCGTGCGTCGAGCGGAGAGGCGGGGCGGCAGTTCGCCTCAAGCGCCTTGTTCGGCCCTTGGCTGTTGCTAAATCGTGATGCCGACATTCTTAGCTGCCTCTGTGACGTTGCGGGTGAAGCCGGGAACTGTGGAACTCGCCGCCAAATCCCTCAAGACGCGCTCTGCTTCTTTGGTGTGTCCCAAAACGGCTGCCAGCACCCCTTGAACT
The DNA here is from genome assembly GCA_046047235.1 of Verrucomicrobiota bacterium. GTDB lineage: Bacteria > Verrucomicrobiota > Verrucomicrobiia > Limisphaerales > JAHDYP01 > JBMTVN01. Next base: position 28,777 of record JBJOII010000041.1, read on the forward strand.
ACAGCGCGCTGCCCACCATGTAGACCAGGCAAGGCGCCCGTGGTGCGAAGCCTGTCGAGCATCGCTTCAAGGCTCATGAACTGTGGGAAGAAAAGCTCTTCCGCTTTCTGGAGCAACCCGAACACCTCGATCTCCACATCGGAAATATTCGTGCTCGCCGTAATATCCCACCAATGGTCTCGTCGCTTCGAATCCAACCGGCCGATGCGTTCCTGCACAGGGTACAATGCTGTCGCCGGATTGGCGGGCAGAGGACGACCGCACCATGCCCGATACACTCGTGGCTCAGTCACCACGAGATTGATCGTGAACCTGCCAGAGTCCGCTGAACCAAACTGGCTGGCCTGAAAATGGATGCCGTGAACCAGAGTGCCTCGCTCCCGAATGAAATGCGGGCTCTTTCGCCGCCACTCGAAATCTGCTAGTCGAGGTTTCAGCCACAGGGAAACCTCACGGATGGCTGTAAGGGTGACCGAGGGCATGATGCGAGTCTCTTACGCCGAACGTCCCGGCTCACCGACGCGGGCGGCCAGTGGTGTTGGAATTGGAAACTGACGCGGCCCGCCCGCGTTCGGTCCAGTGAAGTTGTTAGGCCGCATAACGTGAGACAAGTATCTGCCGAACTCGCCGGCTGCACCGCCAACTAGCCCAGCAGGGAACGACAATCACCACAGCCCAAAAGACCCATGCTCCGGCAAAGAACCACAGGCGCTGCGCATCAGTGGCAGTCTGGTCATGTGGAATAACCGAAAAGAGAAATTCGAGGAGCTGCAGGAGCAGGTTGCGGAATAACCACATGCCAACAAGTGCGCCAATCACAAACACCACGATGGGTGCTGTCCAAGTGAAGATACGCTGTGAACTGGTCATGCGTGTGGTGCGGCCCAACGAAAAGCTGAGCGACTGCCGCTGGAACCGGGTGCTGGCAGCGAATCCAGCGTCCGATCCTCAGGGGCATCCGAAACGGAAGCGCGGGGCGGCGGTTCTGGTGAAGCGGATTGTTATCCCCAGCGATTCTCAGTCTGGTGAAAAAATGCTTCGCGATACCCGTCCATTTTCGACGAGGAAGATGACCGAGGTGCAACTCTTGGCCTTTTGAGACAGAAGGGAAACATGGATCCGGTCAAAGCCGCCGGCGCGGTCTTCATGAATCCACGGCATGGCATAGGGGCTGTTTTCATACTGCTGCATCACGATATCAACAATTGCTGAGGCCTCTGTGCCTGGAGGTGTCGCCAACATCGCGGAGCGCAAAAGGCGTTCCGATGGGGGCGCCAAGAAGAGGTTGACTGCAAGAATTCCGAAGACAACCACACCGAACGCTGCGCCGGACGTTCTGAAACACACATGCCAAACACCACCAAACGCCAACGCTGTTAGGATGCAAAACATGAGGTAGCCGTAAGTAAAGGCAACGACTCCGAACAGATGATCCGCTACATACGCCACGAAAGCTAAGAACACAGCGAACAGCAGAATAGGAATTGATAACAACTTCTTCATTCGAGTGGTTGGGTTCGTCGAGGAATTTTTCATGGATAACGACAAGGTCAGCGACGGGAGCCAGCCGCCGATGACATTCGATTTGTCTCTGAGCTGAACGGCTGGCTCCCGTTCGCTGGACCGTCTGGTTGAACTAAGCCGCTATCGCGGCGGGTGATTGGATGGGTGTCCTGGAGGTAATTGGACATGTCTCCCCGGTCTGGTGGGGCTAAGGCTTTTGGTTAATGAAAACCAATACCCCTTCAGTTCCCGAAGTCCAAGCCCAAAGCGGTTCCAACTCTCCACCCACGACAGCTCGACCGCTGTCCTTCAACCATCGTCCGGAT
>JBJOII010000042.1:0-30522 GCA_046047235.1 Verrucomicrobiota bacterium
CATCCAAGCCACCCAACTCGGCTCAGAACTCACCTTCCTCGCCCTCGGCGGAGAAGTCGTCGTCGGCTATAGCCTCCGCGTGAAATCAGAACACCCGCAGCACAATTTTATGATCGCAGGCTATTGCCATGACGTCGCCTGCTACATCCCCACAGAAAAAGTCCTGCAGGAGGGTGGCTACGAAGCCGACTCCAGCATGATCTATTACGGACAACCCGGCCCCTTCACCTCAACCGTCGAGGACCGCATCTTTCAAAGCATCAATGCCGTCCTCCATCGCGTTGGGGTCGACTGACCTAGGGCAGACGCCAGTCCAAGGGCTTCACCCCCGGCCTGTGCTTCCCAAACCCAAAGAAGGTCGGCTCGTAATCCCCAACGTAATCCACGTTCGCCTCCCCGGGCAGCTCGTCCTCCAATCCGTTTGCCCAATAACAAGCGTTCACCACCATCCGACGCGCATCCTCGCACTGGAAATCAACCGCCGACCCAAAGGTCGAACAAATCGCCTTACCCTGCTTCCCCCCTGAAACCTGATAGTCCTTCACCCAGACGATCGGTACCATCGGATCGTTCTTGCGACCCTCCACCGGCTTCGCTTCCGGCGTCATTCCAGCCAAAACCGCCCCCCGGACGAGAACCTCAGCGTCGGCAGGCAAATGCGCCAGCCCATACACATCGGTCGGCCCCCAAATGTCACTCACGCCACGCAAAATAGGATGCCCCACCTTCCCGGATTCAATAACGCCACCCGTGCTCTCCTGACCATGATCCCCATGGTGGGTAATCCACGTATCCCCCAATACCTGCTGACCAAACCCACCCGGCCAGGATTTGCTCCGCCAATCATAATCCGCATAAACACTCTGCTTGTTCCGCTCATAACTAAAGGCATGCGTCGAGGTCCGTAACCCCAACACCGGCTTACCCTCCTTCAGAAAGTTAACGAAATGACGCATGTCCGAGTCCGGTAGCTCCCGGAAACGCCACAACATCACCACCATGTCCGCACTCCCCAGAACCGACATCCCCGGTATGTTCGTCTGGTTCACCGGATCAATCACCCCCGTCCCCGGATCCAATGAAAACAACACAGTGCACTTGAAACCATGCCGGACCGATAAAATCCGCCCCAGCATCGGCAACGCCTCCTCAGAGCGATACTCCTCGTCACCCGCCAGCAGCACGATGTGCTTGCCCTTACCCGGACCATCCCCGCCATCAAAAACCAACGTCTCCCCGGCCAGAACCGGTAGATGCGAAATCAGAATAGCAGCCACAGCTGCAGCAAAGAGTGTTCTCACGGTGCTCATGGTGAACCGGTTCCATAACACCCCTCCCCGAAAGAGCCAATAACGAAGATCATTCCCCCCAACTAAAGCCCGCCATGCACCCAATCCACGAGGTCATCACAACAGCCAGGCATGCAGCCGCACCCGCTCGAAGAGCCAACCTAACTCGACGTCGCCATCTTCCAGGTCCGATACGATCCGGTGAGGTTCTTCACCCGATAACCCTGCTGCACCAAAAACCGACAGGCAAAATAAGACCGCTGACCACTCTGGCAATGAACCAGAACCTCCTTCTCCTTCGGTACCTCCCCAACCCGCTTCCTCAACTGGGGCAGGGGAATGTGGTGCGCCCCGGGTATGTTGCCCGCATCCCACTCCTCCTGACTTCGAACGTCCAATAAGAAGCTCTTCGCCGAATCCATCGACGCCACGTCCGACCACTGAGCCACTTCAACCAAACCCCGCTGCACGTTCTCTCCCACCATCCCCGCCAGATTAACCGGGTCCTTCGCCGAACCAAAAGGCGGAGCGTAAGCCAACTCCAACTGCGCAATCTGTCCCAAAGTCAACCCCGCCTGCATCGCAGTCGCCATCACATCAATCCGCTTGTCCACACCATCCTGACCCACCACCTGCACCCCCAATAACCGCTCATCAGTAGGATCATAGATCACTTTCATCGCAATCGGACTCGCCCCAGGATAGTAGCCCGCATGGGAAGGCGGATGCAAATGCACCACCCGATACTCCCTCCCCACACGCTTCAACACCTTCTCACTCGCCCCCACACACGCCGCCGTCAGCCGAAATAAACGGATCACCGCCGTCCCCCAAGTGTGACTATACTCACCCGAATGACCCAGAATGTTGCCCGCCGCTATGCGACCCTGACGATTCGCCGGCCCCGCCAATGGAACCAAACTCCACCCCCCAGTCACCGCATCCTTCACCTCCACCGCATCCCCTACAGCGTAGATCGAAGCATCACTCGTCTGCATCCGCGCGTTCACACGAATCCCCCCCAACTGCCCTAACTCCAACCCCGCAGCCCGCGCCAAGCCCACCTCCGGCTTCACGCCCAAACCCAAAATCACCACATCCGCCGGCAGCCGACGCCCACTCCTCAACACCACCGTCGAAGCCAAAGCGGCCTCCCCCTCGGCAGGCGATTCAAAACCCGCTACCGCATCCCCCAAAACCAACCCCACCTCGTTCGCCTTCAACTCCTGATGCAACCAGGCCGCCATGTCCGCATCCAACGGCGCCATCACCTGCGGCAACGCCTCCACCACCGTCACCCCCAAACCCCGCCTCCGTAACTGCTCCGCCATCTCCAACCCGATATACCCCCCGCCAACCACCACAGCATTCTTCACCGATCGCCCACTCAGCCAGGCCTGAACCCGATCCACATCCGGCACATTCCTCACGCTAAAATGCCCCTCACGTTCAATCCCCGGAATCGGCGGCCGCAACGGCTCAGCCCCAGTCGATAAAATCAACGCATCATACGCCTCAACGGATTCTTCCCCGGTTCGCAAATCCCTCACCCGTATAGACTTGCCACCCGGATCAACCTCTATCACCTCGGTCTCCACCCGCACATCGAGATTAAACCGCGCCCGCAAACTCTCCGGGGTCTGCAAAAGCAACTCCTCCCGCTCCGATATCTCCCCACCCACATGATACGGCAACCCACAGTTCGCAAAGGAAACATGCGGACCACGCTCAAAAACCACAATCTCCGCCAACTCCGAAAGCCGCCTCGCCCTCGCAGCCGCACTCGCACCCCCAGCCACACCTCCAACAATCAGTATCCTCATGAATTCTCCTTCCCACCCGCGCCCGCAACATCACGGGTCTCACTCCACCGCTTCCGCAACACATCGTGCAGCTGATCCCGGAACGTCACCGGTAAGCGATACGGCTCCCCAGCCTTATACAGGGTGATGGTCTTGCGAATGTTGTCCACCACCACCTGACACGGATTGCACCCGTGCATGTGCTCCTCAAACTCACGGCACAAGGACGGGTCAATCGCCCCATCCACGTAATCGCTTAAAAGGGCAAGAAGCTCTTCGCACTTCATCACGGTCGCCTTTTTCACCTTTCGATCCTCCATGGAATTAAAAGTTACAGTCCTCTCGCCTCAGCGCCCTCACCAGACTCAACCACCGCCACCCCCGCCCCCGAATGCTCGTGATGCCCCCGACGCAACACCCGCTCCGGATCCCCGAACACCCGCGTCAGTTGCTCCCGCAATTGTAACCTCGCCCGTAGCAGCCTGACTTTAACGTTCCCCTCGCTGATCCCTAACGTCTCCGATGTCTCCCGAACCGAGAACCCCTCAATGTCCCGTAACACGAAAACTAACCGATGCTTCTCGTCCAGTCGCTCCAACGCACCCTCAATCAACCCCCGCACCTCGTTCCGCGACGCCAACTCCTCCGGATTAGTGCTCCAGTCCGCAATGTAATCCGGCCGCGGTAAACTCTCCCCACTGGCGGAACCATCGTCCACCGGCACCTCAAAAGGAACAGTCTCCAACCCGCGCCGCTTGCGAAGCACCTTCAACGCCGCAAACGTCGCGATCCGATGCAACCACGTGGAAAAACTAGCCTCCTCCCGAAAACCATCCAGATGCTCCAACACACTGATAAAGGTCACCTGCGTCACATCCTCCGCATCATGCGTGCTCCCTACGATACGCCGCGCTAAACCGTAAATCTGACGTTCATACCGGGTCGTCAAAAGCTCAAAAGCCTCCAACTCCCCTAATTTGGCGCGCTGAACAAGTTGCTGATCCGTAGGCTCGGCTTCCATGCGTAAAGACCAAACCTTAATCACCCGTAAGCTGAGTGTAAATCAGTAGGTGACCACCCCCAAGATGTCCGCATCGTAAACCGGCCCATACGAACGACTGTCAACACTGTTCAACCGATTGTCCCCCAATACGAAATACTCCCCCTTGTCCAACATGATCAACCGCCCCTGATGCCGCCTCGACCACGTGTATGCCCCAGCGGGAAGGTAATACTCCTGAATCTTCCGATAGTTCAAATAAACCCCGTCCACCCGAAATTGCAGCACATCCCCAGGTAAACCAATCAACCGCTTCACCACCCCACCGCCAGTCTCCGGATCCCGCACCAATACAACATCCCCATGCTGAACCCCAAATAAACGATGCTTCCAACGGTTCACCAACCTCCAATCCCCCTCCCGTAATGTCGGCTGCATGCTCGCCCCCACCACCCGAAAACTCGAATACGCAAAACGATGCGCCAAAACCGTGCTCAGCAACGACCACAAGACCACACACAAAAGCACAGAACCCCGCTGCCCATGACGCAGCGGCTGAGTGTCCCTGCCGGATAATCCTCCTTTCGTAGTTCCTCGACCTATGTGAAATGACAGTCTCATGCGCTTAACTGATACCAAACGTGCAAGTGCCTAAACTGTAGCACATTCCATGCACATCCGCGATCCCCAGCAAAACCGCCACGCGAAACCCACCATCTCCACCGAATGCGTTGCAATCGCATTTCAAGAGCAGCAACGCAACAACTGACCCCACCCTTCACTTCACTCCCGGTTCCGATAAACCTTGTGACAAGCAGAACACTCACCCTCCACCCCCAGAAATACCGCGTCCAAACCCCGCCGCCACGCCTCCCCATCCTCCTCCCCTCCCAAACGCTCCCTCAAACCAGCTGCCCCCAACTCGGCCCGCCTCAACGCCTCCAAAAAATCCTCACCCCGCTGCCGCACCTCAGCCACACGCCGCAGCTCCCGATACTGCTCCTCCATCAATAATGCCTCCGCCGATAACACCAAATCCGGATGCGTCACCGGAACTCTCCAACCCGCCCCCTTGGCCTCCCGCAACCTCTCCAGCACCTGATCCAACTTCACCATGGCTTCAACCAACCCCGATACCCGAGACACAGAGGGAAAATCCGAAGATACACCCTCCAAAACCTCCGTCGACGGCACCTCAAACTCCCGCACCATCCGGTAAAGCCCCGGATACTGAACCGAAGTACCCGCCCTCCGCAACCAACCCAAGGCATCCTCCTGCCTCCAACCCTCAGTGGCCCGACACACCAAGGCCGCCATCGCAGGGCCCCGATGCCGACCATGATGGCAATGCACAAAAACCCGCCCCTCAAGCACCCGGGCCATCTTCACCACCTGCAATACAACGTTGGTCTGAGCACCATCATACCCGACCGGCAAATGCACATACCGCAACCCATGCCGACGCGCCGCCTCTGCGTCAGGAATAGACCCGTCCACCGATAAAATCGTACGCACTCCAAGCTCCCGCAACGCTTCGAAATCCGCATCCCCCTCAGGCTGACTCCCGGAATACACCCGCTCCGACAATTGATAGGCATTGTGAATGCCCCCTAAAACCACCGGCCTCACCACACCCAACCCCGCCCCCAGAACTCCCGAAACCAATCCAGCCAAAACCAAAGCCCCGCAAACGCGGGCCCAGCAAGTCATTCGCATGCCGAACATCCTGCACAGCTCAAACCAACTCTGTCAAAAGCCGCAACCCCACACCCCACCACCAAAAGGGAAGACTTCCCAAGCGAGAGTTTTCTCTGCAAACTCCGCCCCCATGCGCACTTCATGGTTCTTAGCACTGGCTTTGTGCCTCGCCGCCGTCTCCTGCGGACAGCAAAACGCCCCAACCACCGGCACCACCGAGACCACCGCACCCGCCGATAAACACCTCGTCATCGGCGTCGTCCCCAAAGGCGCCACCCACATCTTCTGGAAATCCATCCACGCCGGCGCCCTCAAAGCCGCCAAGGAACTCGGCAACGTCGACGTAATCTGGAAAAGCGGCCTCAAGGAAGATGACCGTGACTCCCAAATCAAGGTCGTCGAGGATATGGTAATCCGCCACGTCGATGGCCTCGTCCTGGCCCCCCTCGACGATAGCGCTCTCCGCCCCCCAGTCCACGACGCCATCCGCGCAGGCATCCCCACGGTCATCATCGACTCCGACCTCAAGTCCGACCAATACACCTCCTTCGTCGCCACAGATAACTTCCAGGGCGGCGTCAAGGCCGGCGAACTCCTCGCCTCACTCCTCAATGGCAAAGGCAAAGTCGTCATGCTCCGCTACATGGAAGGCTCCGCCAGCACCATCGCCCGGGAAAACGGGTTCCTCAGCGCCATGGAAAAACACCCCGACATCGAACTCCTCTCCGCCAATCGCTACGGCGGCGCCACAGTCGAAGAAGCCTACAAAAATAGCGAGAACCTCCTTTCCCCCTATACCCAGGCCGACGGTTCTCTCGCCGTAGACGGCATCTTCACCCCCAATGAATCCACCACCTTCGGCATGCTCCGCGCCCTCCAGGACAGCGGCCGCGCCGGCAAAGTCAAATTCGTCGGCTTCGATAGCTCCAGCGCCCTCGTCAAAGCCCTCGAAAATAAAGAACTCCACGGCCTCATCCTCCAAGACCCCATGAATATGGGCTACCTCGGCGTCAAAACCATGGTCTCCCACCTCCGTGGCGAAACGGTCGAAAAACGCATCGATACCGGCTCCAATGCCGTCACCCCGGAAAATATGAACGAGCCCGCCATCCGCGCACTGCTCGAACCCGATGTCGCCCGCTGGCTCGGGGAGGAATAACTCAACACCCCACCACCACGACTCCCACTCACGCCCATGAGGGTGTCCGACCCGCCACACCCCACACCCCTGCTCGAAATGCAGGGGATCATGAAACGCTTCGGTGCCACCACCGCACTGGGCGGCGTCAGCCTCCAGGTCAGGGCAGGGGAGGTGCTCGCCCTCGTCGGCGAAAATGGCGCCGGAAAAAGCACTCTCATGAAGGTGCTGTCCGGTGCCCATGCCCCCGATGAAGGCGCCATGCGCCTCGAAGGCCAACCCTTCCAACCCCAAAACCCCCTCCAGGCACGCCAACTCGGCGTCGCCATGATCTACCAGGAACTCTCCCTCGCCCCACACCTCACCGTCGAAGAAAACCTCCTCCTCGGCGTCGAACCCTCACGCTGGGGCTGGATCCACCAAACCGAAGTCCGCTCCCGCACCACCCAAGCCCTCACCCGACTCCAACACGCCGATATCCAACCCGATCAGCCCGTCTCCAAACTCTCGGTCGCCGCCCAACAACTCGTAGAAATCGGCCGGGCCCTCGCCACCGGATGCCGCATCCTCGTCCTCGATGAACCCACCAGTAGCCTCACCCGTAGCGACGTCGAAAACCTCTTCAACCTCATCGAAGACCTCAAATCCCAAGGCATCGCCATCATCTATATCTCCCACTTCCTTGAAGAAGTAACCCGCATCGCCGACCGCATCACGGTCCTCCGCGACGGACAAACGGTCGGAGGCGGCCCCGTCGATGAACTCCCCGTCAATCGGATCGTCGAACTCATGGTCGGACGCGAAGTCAAAGACCTCTACCCCAAACACCAACGCACCCCAGGCAAAACCGTCCTCTCAATCGACAACCTCCGCAGCCATCCCAAACCGCTCGACGCCAGCCTCACACTCAGGGCAGGGGAGGTGGTCGGTATCGCCGGTCTCCTCGGCGCCGGCCGCACCGAATTGCTCCGCTGTATCTTCGGACTCCAATCAGTCCAGTCCGGCAGCCTCCAGGTCGGTGTCGCCACCGGCCCCACATCCCCCCTCCAACGCTGGATCCAAGGGGTCGGCCTACTCAGCGAAGACCGTAAACAGGAAGGCCTCGCCCTAAACCTCTCGCTCGCCGATAACGTCACCCTCGCCAGACTCGGCACCTCCGGCGGCTGGGGCTGGATCTCCCCAACCAAACTCGCCAGCTCCACCAGAAAATGGATCGAACGTCTCGGAATCCGCTGCCAGGGCCCCACCCAGAAAACCACCGCCCTCTCCGGCGGTAACCAGCAAAAAATCGCGCTCGCCCGCCTCCTGGAATGCGAAGCTAAAGTCCTCCTCCTCGATGAACCCACCCGCGGTATCGACGTCGCCGCTAAAGCCACTATCTACGAACTCATCGACCAGCTCGCCAGCGATCCACAACACCCCCGCGCCGTCCTGGTCGTCAGCAGTTACCTGCCCGAATTACTCGGAATCTGCGACCGCGTAGCCGTCATGTGCCGCGGCAAACTCGGCCCCGCACGCCCCGTCTCCGAAATCACCGAACATAGCCTCATGCTCGAAGCCGTCGGTAGCGACACCTAATACACCCCCCTATGCCTCAACCCGCCCAGCTCCTCGCCAAAGCCTGGAAAACCGATAGCGCCAAACTCCTCCTCGCGCTCATCGGCGTCTTCGCCTTCTTCGTCGCCGCCGTTGCCCTCGACGGCGCCCTCCGCGCCCGCAACGCCAACACCGAACTCGCCCCCAAACTCGCCAAAGCCGGCATCCCGGAAACCCAATGGGCCACCCAACCCGGCTGGGTCAACCCCCAAGCCGCCGCCACCTCCGCCGCCCAACGCTTCCTCGGCCTCCGTAACCTCGAAACGCTCGCCCGCCAAACCACTATCGTCGGCTTCGGCGCCCTCGGCATGACTCTCATCATCATCTCCGGCGGCATCGACCTCTCAGTCGGTTCGCTCGTCGCCCTCGGTACCGTCCTCATCGCCTGGTTCCTCAACCTCGCCCAAGGCCTGTGGATGCCACCCGCCGCAGCAATGGTAGCCATACTGCTCTGCGGTGCCTTCGGCTACCTCAACGGCTTCCTCATCACCCGCCTCCGCGTCGTCCCCTTCATCGTCACCCTCGGCATGATGCTCCTCGCCCGCGGCGTCGCTAAAGGCATCTCCCATGAACAACGTGTCGACGCCCCGGAAACCTGGCTCAACGGTCTCCTCGCCTCACTCAGCCCAGGCCAGCGATGGATGCTCGTCCCCGTCGGCGTCTGGCTCCTCATCCTCGCCGCCATCACGATCGGCGTCACCCTCCGCTATACCCGCTTCGGACGCTACGTCTTCGCCGTCGGCTCGAATGAACTCACCGCCCGCCTCTGCGGCGTCCCCGTAGAAAGGGTCAAGGTCGCCATCTACTCGCTCGGCGGCATCTTCGCAGGCCTCGCCGGAACCATGCAGTTCTCCCGCCTCACGGTCGGTGACCCCACCGTAGCCGTCGGCCTCGAACTCGATGTCATCGCCGCAGTCGTCATCGGCGGCGGCAGCCTCTCCGGCGGAGAAGGCTCCGTGCTCGGTAGCCTCGTCGGCGCCCTCATCATGTCCATCATTCGCGCCGGTTGCTCCCAAATGGGCCTCCCCAATTGGGTCCAGGAAATCATCACCGGCATCATCATCATCGCCGCCGTCGCCCTCGACCGGCTCCGCCACCGCAAAGCCCAAAGCTGATGAATGAGTTCGAGCTCCTCGCCAGGCTCCTCCAAAACCTGCCCGGCGACCCCTCCACCCTCGTCGGCCCAGGCGACGACTGCGCTGTCCTCAACCTCGGAGTAACGGATAAGTCCTTCCTCCTCAAAACAGACGCCGTCGTCGAAGGCATCCACTTCACCCCCGACACGGAACCCCAGCTCGTCGGCCGCAAAGCCCTGGCTCGCTGCCTCAGCGATATCGCCGCCATGGCCGGCACTCCCACCCACGCCCTTATCACTCTCGGCCTCCCCCAAAAACCCAACCTCGCCTACACGGAAGCCCTCTACTCCGGCATCAAGGAACTCGCCGCCACCTACCATGTCACCATCGCCGGAGGCGAAACCACCACCAGCCCCCAGCACTCCTTCGTCTCGGTCTCCCTCCTCGGCTGGTGCCCCAAAGACCAATGCATCCTCCGCAGCGGCGCTCAACCCGGCGATGCCATCTTCGTCACCGGCACACTCGGCGGCTCACTCCAGTCCCTCCACCACCTCCACTTTACACCCCGCCTGACCGAAGCCCGCTGGCTCGCCCAACACTTCCCAGTCACCGCCATGATCGATATCAGCGACGGTCTCGCAGGCGATGCCCCCCACCTCCTCAACGCCAGCCACTGCGGCGCCGAACTGCTCGCCAAAGCCATCCCCATCAGCCGCGCCGCCAAACTGCTCCACCCCGGCAAACCCGAAGCAGCCCTCCGCGCCGCACTCACCGATGGCGAAGACTTCGAACTCCTCTTCACGCTCCCCCCCAGCCACGCCGTCCCCCTCGCCGATGCCTGGCGCAAACAGTTCCCCGAAATCCGGTTGAGTTGCATCGGACGAGTCCTGCAGGATACACAACTGCGAATGCGAACCCGCCACGGCCTCATCCCCCTCAAGTTGCATGGTTACCAGCATTTCACGAAGCCCTGAAGAGACTCTCACACTCGGTGAACAGTGGGGCAGGGAAGCCCAGCCCGGCTGGGTGTTCGCTCTCTCCGGCGACCTCGGCGCCGGCAAAACCCACCTCGTCCGCGGAATCGCCCGCGGTCTCGGCAGCCCCGCCCGCGTCCATTCACCCACGTTCGCCATCCTCACCACCTACGAGGGCGGCCGCTGCCCCCTCCATCACCTCGACCTCTACCGCCTCTCCGATCCCAATCAGGTTTTCCATGCCGGACTCGAAGATTACCTCTACCCACGCAACGCTGTCGCCGTCGTCGAATGGGCCGAAAACTGGCTCGGCCCCAAAGATAGCCCAAACCGAAACGGAATCCTCCACCTCCGCTCCGTCCACTTCGAAATCCCCAACCCCACCACCCGCGAGATCTCCTATGAGGATTCTGGCACTTGAATTCTCCACACCACACCGCTCCGTCGCCCTCGTGGAAGACGGCCGCGTCATGTGCAGGGAAGAAGAACACCCCAATTCCCCCGGCCCCAATAACCTGATCCTCCAGCTCCTCAATCAGGCCAAGGCCCAACCCGCCGATATCCAAGCCATCGCCGTCGGAATCGGCCCCGGCTCCTACACAGGAATCCGCGTCGCCATCGCCATCGCCCAAGGCTGGGAACTCGCCCATAACACGAAACTCCTGCCCGTCCGCAGTGTCGATTGCCTCGCCTGGAGTAGCTGGCTCGAAGGCCCCCACGGCACAATCGCCACGCTCGTCGATGCCCAACGCGGCGAATTCTACGCCGCAAAATTCCATATCAACCACGATGGCGTCCACCCCGCAGATCCCCTCGCCATCTACCCCCCAAAAACCATCGCAGAATGGGTAGAGCAGGGGACCACCCTCATCGGCTCCGACCTCCCCAACCCGCCTTGGCCCGTCCACCCCAAACGAGCCGACGCCGGTATGCTCGGTGTACTCGCCAGCGACCAGACCCACTTCCTACCCGGCTGCCAACTCCAACCCGTCTACCTCAGGGAAACCCAGTTCGTCAAAGCCCCACCCCCACGCACCATCCCCGCAGCAGGCAAGTCCCAAGCCCCCTCGCCCTGACAATGACCCCCGCGCCCACCCCAACGCCCCGCTGCTGGGCCGAAATCGACCTCGACGCCCTCCGCCATAACCTCACCTCCATCCGACAACACATCGGACCCAATGTCCGTATCCTCACCGTGGTCAAAGCCGATGCCTACGGCCATGGCCTCAAAGCCATCGCCGGCCACCTCATGCGCTGCGGCACGGATGTCTTCGGCGTCGCCAACCTCACGGAAGCTCAAACCATCCGCTCCGTCGGTCGTGGCTGGCCCACTCTCCTCCTCAGCGCCTGCCTCCCCGATGAAGTCCACCCCGCCGTGCGGGACGGCATCATGCTCACGGTATCCAGTCAGGAAGAACTCAAGTGGATCTCCCAACAAGCCCGCAAACTGAACACAACCGCCCAAATCCACCTGAAAGTCGATACCGGCATGGGCCGCCTCGGTGCCGCCCCCGAAGAACTGCCGGACCTCGTCCACAAACTCCATCAACTGCCCAACCTCAAATGGGCCGGTATCTTCACCCACTTCTCCTCCGCAGAAGAAGACACACCCTTCACCCAAAAACAGCTGCGCAGCTTCGAAAACGTAATCCAACACCTCTCCACCTCCACAACCCAATTGCCCGCCATCCACGCCTGCAACAGCGCCGCACTCCTCCACGAATCCGCCGCCCGGTTCAACCTCGTCCGCCCCGGCCTCCTCGTCTACGGCATCACCCCCCAAGGCAAACGCCCCATCCCATCCACGCTTACTCTCTCCCTCCAACCCGTGCTCTCCTTCAAAACCCGCGTCACCCGCGTCCGCCTCGCCCCCCCAAATACCCCCGTCAGCTACGGCCAACAGTTCGTCACCTCTCGCCCAACACGGCTCGCCACGCTCGCCATCGGCTACGCCGACGGCCTCCCCCGATCCGCCAGCCCCAATGCCCACATCCTCCTCCACGGCAAACAGTGCCCAATACTCGGCCGCATCACCATGGACCAAACAGTCGTCGACGTCACAAACCTGCCCCAAACGCAGCCCGGCGACACCGCGGTCGTCATCGGCTCACAGGAAGAGGAAAGCATCTCCGCCACTACGCTCGCCACTTGGTGCAATACCATCCCTTGGGAAATCCTCACCAATATCTCCTACCGCGTCCCACGCATCTACCGCGGTGCCCGTGCCAGCTGAATAGGGCAGGGGACCTCAGCGCAAATACTTCAAGGCCACAAATCCCCCTATCAGCAAGGCCATACCTCCAATCGCCAGCCAGTCGAAATACTTCTCAATAAAGGTCTTCACTTGCGGCCCCACGACGTAAATCAACCCGCCCACCACAAAAAAACGCAGCGACCGTCCAATCACTGAAGCCGCCAAAAATGCCCCGAAACTAAACTGAAACATCCCGCTCGCTATGGTGAATACTTTATACGGAATAGGCGTTAGCGCCGCCGCCAGATTCCCCCAAAAACCATACTCGTCATACCACCCCTTGATCTTCGCCATCACCGCCTCCCCGTGATACGCCCTCACAATCGGCTCACCAATCAAATCATAACCCCAATACCCAATCCCATACCCAATCACCCCTCCCAAAACGGAACCCACCGACGCAATGAACGCAAACTTGAACGACTTCCTCGACGCCCCCACACACAACGCAATCAGTAACACATCCGGCGGCACCGGAAAAAAGGACGACTCCGCCACCGCAATAGCAAACAACGCCCACGCCCCCGCAGGATGATCCGCCCAGCCAATCGTCCAGTCATACAACCGCCTCACCAAATGCGGACGCTTCGCTTTCCCTTCTCCACTCGCCATCGCTTCAGTCACAGTGCGCCACGTCCTAGTGAAGGAATCCTCCACAGTCAAGGCACGATAGTCACCCCCCCCAACTCACCCTCTCCTCTCTCCCGATTTAGATTTGCCCACCCACGCCCATCCCCTGCAACCTCACCCAGCATGCAACCCGCCACCAACCAGCGCGCCGCCGTCCTCCACGGCCAGGAAGATGTCCGCATAGAATCCATCCCCCTCCAACCCCTCCAACCCGGCGAAGTCCGACTCGCCATCCAAGCCGCCCTAACCTGTGGCACCGACTTGAAAGTCTTCCGACGCGGCTACCACGCCCGCATGATCGTCCCACCCGCCGTCTTCGGCCATGAAATGGCCGGAACACTCCTTGAAACCACCCCAAATACTCCCGAATGGTTACCCGGTGACCGCGTCGTCGTCGCTAACTCAGCCCCCTGTGACCACTGCTTCTTCTGCCGCGAAAACCAACAAAACCTCTGCGAAAACCTCCTCTTCCTCAATGGCGCCTACGCCCAGTCCATCGTCATCCCCGAACGACTGGTCCAAAAAAACCTCCTCAAACTCCAACCCCATACCTCCTTCACCGAAGCCGCCCTCACCGAACCCCTGGCCTGCGTGGTCCAAGGCCTCCAGGATTGCAACCTCCGCGACGGCCAGTCAGTCCTGGTCCTCGGGACCGGCCCCATCGGACTCATGTTCGTTCGCCTCGCCAGTCACGCCGGCGCCCAAGTCTGGGCCGCCGGCCGCGGAAAGGAACGCCTCGAGGCCGCCCAACGCCTCGGCGCCTCCAAAATCATCGAAATCCCCCCCGGCACAAATACCTCCGATATCATCCAACAAACCGGACTGCCCCCAGCCGATGTCGTCATCGAAGCGGTCGGCCGCCCCGATGTCTGGGAAGCCGCAACCCAACTCGTCCGTAAAGGCGGGAAAATCAACTTCTTCGGCGGCTGCCCCGCACAAACCTCAGTCCAACTCGATACCAGCCTCATTCACTACTCCAACCTCACCCTCCTCGCCAGCTTCCACCATACCCCCAAAACCATCCGCCAAGCCCTCCAATACATCGAATCCGGCGTCATCCAAGCCCGCGACTTCGTTAATGGCTCCTGCAACCTCGAAGATCTGCCCGCCCTCCTCGCCTCCATGGCCCGCGGAAACCGCGCCATTAAAACTTTGATCCAAACTCAGTCATTTTCCACGTGACATGCCCCGTACCACACCTATATTTTCCCCCTTCGCGCTAGCGACCCTATCGTCTAGCGGTTAGGACACCGCCCTTTCACGGCGGCGGCCGGGGTTCGAATCCCCGTAGGGTCGCCATTCCTCCCCCCAAGCCGCCTCAACCCCCAAACGTCTCCACTAAAAAGTGTAACGTGCCCGTATCCTCCTCCGTCTACCACCCCGAACACCGGGGCGAAAACCACAACGCAAGTTGGATTCGCCCCGACACAATCAAAACCAACAAATCTCTCACCCTATGAAACTCAAACACCTGCTCGGCCTCGCCACTGTCGTCGCCACCGTCACGCTCACCAGCCCCGCCACCCTCGCTCAAGGCCGCCCCGGTGGCCCCGGCGGCAACTTCGACCCCGCCCAAATGCGTGAACGCATGACCCAGATGATGAAAGAACGCCTCAGCGTCTCCGATGAGGAATGGAAAATCATCCAACCCCGCCTCGAAAAGGTCCAGGAAGCCCAACGGAACAATATGGGCGGCCGCTTCGGCGGCATGGGTATGTGGGGAGGACGAGGCGGCCGCGGCGGCGACCAACAGGCCGATCGCCCCCAACGCGGCGGACAACGCGCCGACCGCCCCGGCGATGACGCCATGCAGGCCCTCCGCGATGCCCTCGAAAACGAGAAAACCCCCGCCAGCGAACTGAAAGCCAAAATGCAGGCCGTCCGCGAAGCCCGTAAAAAGGCCGATGCCGAACTCAAAACCGCCCGCGAAGAACTGCGCCAGGTGCTGACCACCCGCCAGGAAGCCGCCTGCGTCATGATGGGACTCCTCGACTAATTACAACCCACCGTAGAGCGTGGGGCGGGCCATTGCCCGCGCCACCTCCACGTAACCACCCAAACTCACCCCCATGCAGCAAACCGCCGACCCCACATCCTCCCCCCAACCCCAGCCCATCACGGGGCTCATCGGTCGCATGCTCGCCGGTCATCAGCTTTCACCACCCGACGCTGACCAACTGCAGTCCCTCCAACAAAACAGGGCAGGGGAGTTCGATACTGAAGAAGCCGTCCTCAAATGGCTCGCCGCTGAATACGACCTCGCATTCACCCCTCTCGATAACGTCCAACCCGAACGCCAACTCCTCAGCCGCTTCCCCGCACGCCTCCTGCTCAAGGAAGAACTCCTGCCCCTCTCACAGGAAGGAAATACGGTGCAGGTCGCCTGTAGCCGACTCTTCGCCTCCCCGGGAATCGATAGCCTCCGCTCCCTCTCCAACCTCGAACTCCTGCCCGTCCTCGCCCCCTCCGAAGCCCTCCAACGCGAAATCAAAAAACACCTCGGCGTCGGCGCCGATACGCTCAACCTCCTCGAACAAGAAGAGGGATTCCAGGTCCTCACTGAAGACCAGGATACGAACGCCGACCTCGATAAAGCCGCCGAAGACGCCTCCATCATCCGCTTCGTCAACCAGGTCCTCGGCGATGCCGTCTCCCTCCGCACTACCGACATCCACGTCGAACCCTTCGAGGACGAACTCCGCATCCGCTACCGCATCGATGGCATGCTCCAGGATGTCCCGGTACCCGCAAGTATCAAACGCTTCCAACCCGCCATCGTCTCCCGTATCAAGATACTCAGCTCCCTCAATATCGCCGAAAAACGTGTCCCCCAGGACGGCCGTATCAAAATCCGCCTCAAAGGCAGTGAGGTCGATGTCCGTATCTCCATCATCCCCATGATCCACGGCGAAGCTGTCGTCATGCGACTACTCCGTCAGGACGCCGGACTCATGCGCCTCCAGGACCTCGGCATGGGCTCCCGGGAAATGGAACTCTTCCGCGAAGTCCTCTCCATGCCCCACGGCATCGCCCTCGTCACCGGCCCCACCGGCAGCGGCAAAACCACCACCCTCTACAGCGCCCTCAACGAAATCAACGACGCCGTCCGCAAAATCATCACTATCGAAGACCCCGTCGAATACCAGCTCAGGGGCGTGAACCAAATCCAAGTCGCCGAAAAAGCCGGACTCACCTTCGCACGAGGCCTTCGATCCATCCTCCGCCACGACCCGGACGTCGTCCTCGTCGGCGAAATACGCGACCAGGAAACCGCCCAAATCGCCGTCCAAGCCTCGCTCACCGGCCACCTAGTCTTCTCCACCCTCCATACCAACGATGCCCCAGGTGCGCTAACCCGACTCGTCGATATGGGCGTCGAACCCTACCTCGTCGCTTCCTCCCTCGAAACCGTGGTCGCCCAACGCCTCGTACGCGTCCTTTGTCCCGATTGCAAACAACCGGACAACAGCGTCCGCGCCACCACCCTCAAAGACCGCGTGGAAGCTCTCACAGGTGCCGAGATCTTCGCCGCCAATGGCTGCAAGAACTGCCGCCAAACCGGCTTCCGCGGACGCCAGGCAGTGTTCGAAGTCATGCGTCTCTCCCCCGAAATCCGCCGTCTCCTCCTCCGTAGCGCCTCCAGCGGCGAAATAAAAGAGGTCGCCCGCAAGGAAGAAATGAAAACGCTCACTGAAGATGGCTGGCGACTCGTCCGGGCAGGGCTCACCTCACCCGATGAAGTCCTCCGCGTCGCCAAATACGAGGACTCCAATATGGTGGCCTAACCACCACACTCCACGCCCAGCTCTCCATGCCCACCTTCGCCTACAAAGCCCTGCGAGCCGATAAAGCCACGGTCAACGGAACCCTCGAAGCCGGCGGCCGGCAGGAAGCCCTCCGCACCCTCAAATCCCAAGGCCTCACCCCTCTCAAACTCACGGAGTCCTCCAGCCAAAACCCGGGCAAATCCTCCAGCCTCCAGCTCCCCTGGGAAAAAAAACGCGTCCCCTTCGCCGCCCTCGAAGACTTCACCCGCTCGCTCTCCAGCCTCCTCGCCGCCAATGTCCCCCTCAGCCGCGCCCTCACCATCCTCTACAAGGAATCCTCCGTCCCCGTAGCCGCAGAAAAATGGCGCGAACTCCATGACCTCGTCATCGATGGTATCTCCCTCGCCGATGCCATGGCCAAATCCCCCGAAGTCTTCCCACGGGTCTACGTCGCCATGGTCCAAGCCGGCGAAACCGGCGGATTCCTCGATGTCGTCCTCTCTCAAATAGCCGACTTCCAAGCCCGAGACCGCGAACTCAAAGCCAAGGTCCTCTCCGCCATGCTCTACCCCGGCGTCCTCATGTCCCTCGCCATCGTCGTCCTCATCTACCTCCTCGTCTTCTTTATCCCCAGATTCCAAACCCTCTTCGCCGGCTTCCAAGCCGCCCTCCCAGCCCTCACCCAAATCATCGTCGCCATAAGCGATCTCGTCCGCGGCTACGGACTCTACCTCGCCATCGCCGCCACAGTCGCCATCATCCTCAGCCGATCCTGGATCACCCGGGAACAAAATCGCCGCATCTGGGAAGGCTGGATGCTCCGGACCCCCATCGTCGGCCCCCTCGCATCCAAAATCGCCATGGCCCGCTTCTGCCGTATGCTCGGAACTCTCCTCGGCGCCGGCGTCCCCCTCATCAATGGCCTCTCCGTCGCCCGCCGCTCCCTCGGCTACCAAGTCCTCATCGACCTCATCACCGATTCCTCCGAACGCGTGAAAAAAGGCGAAGCCCTCGCCGCCAGCCTCGCCGACTGTAAATCCCTGTTCTCCGGCTCCACCCTCGAAATGATCGCCGTCGCCGAAGAAAGCGGCCGACTCGACCAGGAACTGCTCCGCCTCTCCGGCGTCACTGAAACCGCCCTCGACCGCCAACTCAAAACCGCCGTCGCCCTCACCGAACCCCTCATGCTCTTCCTCATCGCAGGCTTCATCGGCATCATTTTTATCGGCATGGTCATCCCCATCTTCACAATTCAAGACTACATAAAATAAGCACAAATAAGGTCAACACGATGCAAACAAACCCCACATCAAACCGACGGAAATCACCCCGCCATGGCTTCACTCTCATCGAAATGCTCTTGGTCCTCGTGATCCTCGCCACGCTCGCCGCAATCGTCATCCCCAAGTTCGCCGGCCGTAGCCAACAAGCCAAAGTCACCCAGGCCATCTCCCAAATCGGAAGCTTCAAACTCGCCCTCGATACCTTCGAGGTCGATAACGGCTTCTACCCGCGTGACCTCAATGCCCTCTTCGAAATGCCCTCAGGCACCACCGCCACCCAATGGCAGGGCCCCTACCTCGAAAAAGGTGTCCCCCTCGACCCCTGGGGTAATGCCTATGTCTATGAATTCCCCGGCCGACGCAACCTCAATGGCTTCGATATCATGTCCATGGGTCCAGACGGCAGAAACGGAACCGAAGACGATATCACCAATTGGGACAACGAACGGCGCTAATCGCCCCAGGCACCCCCACGCATGACCCGCAGCCAACCAGCCAACCGTGACCCGCTCACCCCAGCCTTCACGCTGATAGAGCTGATCGCAGTGCTGGCCCTGCTCGCAACGCTCATGGCCGTCGTCGCACCACGCCTCGCCGGCTCCATGCGCCGAAGAAACCTCCAACAGGAAGCCGCCCGCCTCGTCGCTCTCTCAGAATATGGCCGCGACCAGGCCATCGCCCGAGGCGCACCCATGATCGTCTGGATGGACCAGGAAACCTCCTGGATCGGACTCCAACCCAAACCCGGCTTCCCCACCAACAATACCCCCAACTTGGAATTCCAGCTCCCCGATGACCTCCAAATCCAAGTGGGAACACGCCCCGGAAACTTCCAGTCATCCCCATCCCAACTGCTCACGCTCATGGAGTTCTCACCCGAAGGAAATGTCGAACTCCAAAGCGCCCAAACTATTCTGCTCCAGGACAAATCCGGATCCACCGCGTTCGTGACACTCAAAACCAACGGATGGGGCTACGAAACCCTCACGGAACAGGACTATGAACTTCGATTGCGCCAGCTCCCGCAATAAACCGTCCGGATTCACTTTCGCCGAAGTGCTCGCCGCCATGCTCTTCCTCGCTATCCTCATACCCGCCGTAGTCGAAGGAATAAGCCTCGCCAACCGCGCAGCCATCACCGCCGAACGCCAGTCCGTCGCCCTCCAACTCGGTGAACATAAACTCAACCAGCTGCTCCTCGATGAAAACCCGCTCTCCTCCGGCTCCCAAGGCGACTTCGGCAACGCTTACCCCCTCTACTCCTGGAAACTCGACCGCTCAACTTGGCGCGAGGACTCCATGACCCAACTCACGCTCCGGGTCGCCTTCACCGTCCAAGGTCGCCAAAAAGAAATCTCCCTCACCACCCTCATCGACGAAACCGCCACCGAGGAATGAACCGGACACGTACCAGCCGTAACGCCCGCCAACTCCGCCACCCAAAGCGGACCGCCTCCGGCTTCACGCTGATCGAAGTCATGTTCGCCTCCCTCGCCAGCGCAATCCTCATCGTCTCCCTCTACGGCGTCTTCTCCCGCAGTATCCGACTCCGCGATAACGCCACCTCCCGCATCGAAACCCTGCGCAACCGCCAACAAGCCGCCCGTATCCTCCGCGATGATCTCCGCCACGGACTCGTCACCGGCGCCCGCCTCGCCGCCACTCTCGAAGGCTCACCCCAGTCCGAAAACTCACGCTTCCCCGGCTACCTCAAAATCACCACCACCACCGGCCCCAACTCCCCCAACAACGCCTACGGCGACCTCCAGGAAGTCGAATACTTCATCACCAATGACCCCTGGTCCACCAACCAAAACGCCGGAGCCCTCATACGATCCATCGACCAAAACCTCCTCGCCCAAGTCCGCGAAATCTCCCGCCAGGATGTCCTCCTCCATAACGTCGAAGCCCTCGAAGTCCAATTCTACGACGGTAACAACTGGCTCGATTCATGGAATTTCGTCGATAACGAAAGCTCCCTCCCCCTAGCCGTCGAAATCACCGTCCAGCCCGCCGGCTACCGCACCAACCCAAACCAAACTCCCCCAGCTATCCAAATCCTCGAACTCTGGTCCGTCCAAACACTCGCCACCTCCACCAACTCCGAGTCCAGCACCGCCGACTCCGATAATAACCCTCCCCAGCAAAATAACCCCCCAGGCGGCGGCGGGGGAGGGGGCCAACCTCAACCCCCCAGCCAAACCACCCCCAGATGAGGTCCCACCCCCACACAAAAAAAGCCCGCAAGGCTACGGTGCTCATCGTAGTCCTCTGGGTCTGCCTCGGCCTCGTCTCCCTCACTCTCGTCTTCGGCCAGTCCATGCTCATGGCCTTCCGCGGCAGTGACCAAAATCTCGCCGGCTACCAGGCCGACCAAGCCATCGAAGGCGCCGTCCGCTACGCCCAATACATCCTCGCTAACCTCGAAGAACCCGGACAATTGCCCCTGCCAGGTAACTATAGACGAGAAAAGGTCCCCGTCGGCGAAGCCGCCTTCTGGTTCGTCGGACGCCCGGCTTCCTCCAGCAATAACCGATCCCCCATCTATGGCCTCACCGACGAAGCCTCCAAACTCAACCTCAATACGGTCACCCAACCCATGCTCGAAACCCTGCCAGGCATGACCGCCGAACTCGCCGCCAGTATCATCGATTGGCGGGACGAAGACGATGAAATCACCGAAGGAGGCGCAGAAACTGAAACCTATCAGCTCCGAAAGCCGTCTACTGTCTGCAAGAATGCCAGATTCGAAACCGTGGAAGAGCTCGCACTAGTCAATGGAGCCACCTGGGAGATCCTCTTCGGAGAAGATCTCAACCGGAATGGCGTCCTCGATCCCAATGAAAATGACGGCAGCACAACCCCGCCAAATGATAACGCCGACGGCCGCCTCAACCCCGGCCTGCTCGAACTCTTTACGGTCTATTCCAAAGAATCCAATACCCGCGAAGACGGCTCCGCTAAACTCAATGTCAACCAACCCTCAGAAGAATTAACCTCCTTCCTCCAGGAAACCCTCGGCGAAGAAACCGCTGACCAGGTCGCCGCACGCACCAGCGGAACCCAATACCAGAGCCTCATGCAATACTTCATCCGCAGCCAGCTCTCCGCCGACCAATGCGACCTGCTCGCCTCCGACCTCACCACCAGCAACGAAGAAAGAGAAGGCCTCGTCAACGTCAATACCGCCAGCGAATATGTCCTCGCCTGTATCCCAGGCATCGATGAACAAACCGCCGCCCAAATCGTCTCCACCCGCGAACGCCAAAATTCCCCCCACAAAAGCGTCTACTGGATCGTAGACATCATCGGCGAAGAAAACGCCGCGCAAGCCGGCCCCTTCATCACCGCCCAATCCTGGCAAATCACCGCCGACGTCGCAGCCGTAGGCCGTTACGGCCGCGGTTACCGGCGCGAACAAGTCGTTCTCGATGCCACCCAAACCCCAGCCGCCATCCTCCATAGACGCCGATTAGGCGGACTCGGCTGGGCACTCGGCACCCAAACTCTCCAGGACCTCGACCGGGAATTCAGCCAACGATGAATCTTAAGACCTCAGACCTCCGCTCCCGTTGGAGCATCCCAGCAGTCCTCGCCCTGACTGTCGAATGGGACCATGTCGCAATAGCCCACGTCCGCCGCAATAACGGCGGCATCCAGCTCCTGCAGTCACTCCAGCTCCCCATCACCGCCGACGCCATCCTCGAAAACCCAGACCTCTGCGGCAAACAACTCGCCGAAGCCCTCTCTAAACAGGGCCTCCGCGAAACCCGCTGCATCGTCTGCGTCCCCAATCACTGGGCCTTCACCACCTCAAGCGACCTCCCAGACGTCGCCCCGGAAGACCTCCCAGGCTTCATAGAACTCAAGGCAGAAGGAGAATTCCCCCTCAGCGCCTCCGATCTCCTCATCGCCCACTCCCCCTGGTCCACCCCCGGCCACCCCAAACAAACCACCATCGCCGGCCTCCCCAAACGTAAAGCCGATGCCGTCCGCCAAATGCTCGCCACCGCTAACCGGCGCGCCACCTCCATCTCACTCGCCCTCAACCCGGATTGGATCGAATCCAGCCAAGTCGATCACTCAGGCATCAATGTCCTCGTCAATGACAAGCATATCGACCTCGTCGTCCTCCTCGGCGGCGGCATCGCCGCCCTCCGCTCCATCCCCGTCCAAAACGGCTCCCTCCGCCCCGACCACCTCAACCGTGAACTCAGAATCACTCTCGGCCGACTACCCCAGGAAGTCCGATCCCAACTGAATAAAGCCAGGTTCCTCGGCGAACCCGCCTCCGCCTCAGCCCTGTTCGAATCCGCCCGCGAAACACTCAATAAACTCGGCCTCCAAGGCATCATACCCAGCCCCACGCACGAATCCGCCGCCACAACACCACTCGAACACTCGCCCGTAGCCATCGCCGCAGCCCGCCACCACCTGCATGGCCTACCCCTGCTGTTCGAGTTCGTAGCCCCAGAAACCAACAGGATCCAGCTCTTCCTCCGCCGCTACGATACCCGCAAAAATCGCTGGATCGCCGCAGCCATGCTCGCCGCTATCCTGCTCCCTCTTGTCAGCGTGCTCCTCCGCTCCCATGCCGAGAAATCGCTCACCCGAGAATGGAACTCCATCCAGCCCACCGTCCGCGAACTCGAAGACCTCCAGACCAAAATCCGCCTCTTCCGCCCCTGGTTCGACCCCAATACCCCAACAGTCCAACTCCTCCATGCCCTCGTCAGCGGTTACCCCGATACCGGCGATGTCTGGGCCACCCGTATCGATATCAAAGACGATAACCAGATCGCCTGCACCGGCTTCGCCCGCGACCAACTCGCCTGGCTCGATTTCCTCGAACGCCTCGGCAAACAACAGGGGATCGCTAACCTCCAAGTCCGCTCGGTCCGCGGTGAACAACCCCTCCAAGTCGACTTCAACTTCAACTGGAACCCCCAACCATGAACGTCGAACAACGCACCAAACTCCTCAAAATCGGCGCCGTCGCTTCCATCGGACTCCTCGTCCTCAATGCCATCCTCATCGAACCCGCACTGGCAGCCTGGAAAGACCAAAGCGACCGACTCGCCAAACTCAAAAAACAAGTCTCTCTCGGTCACCAGTTGCTCGAACGGGAATCCTCCCTCCGCCAACGCTGGAATACCATGACCTCCACCGACCTCGTCGAAAATACCGCCGAAGCCGAAAACGAACTCTTCAAGGCCGTTGGCCAATGGGCCCGCGAAGGCCGCATCACATTCACCTCCCTCAATCCCCAATGGCGGACCTATGACCTCGAAGGCTACGCCACCCTCGAATGCCGCGCCACCGCAACCGGTGACCAGGCCGGCATAGCCCGCTTCCTCTACGAACTCGAGTCCGACAACCAACCCGCCCGCATCGAAACCGCGGAACTGCTCAGCACCGACAAAAACGGCGACAAAATCAGCCTCGCCCTCCGCTTCACCGCAGTGCGCATCCTCCAACCCGGCGCTCAACCCAACCCATGAACCTAACCCGCGCCACCCTCATCCAGTCCAAAGCAACGCTGACCGCCGCGCTGCTCGCCATGTCTGCACTCATCACCACAGTCCAGCCCGCCGACCCGCCAGATACCACAGAAAACCGCCGCGAATCCCTCCTCCAACTCCTCCGGGAACGCAATATCTTCAACCCCAACCGTAGAGGACCCGTCCGCGAAGAGCGCGAACCTAACCGCGAACCCGAACCGCAACGCGAATCCTTCCAACTCATCGGCGCCCTCACCACCCCCGAACAACAACTCGCCTTCTTCGATGGCTCAAACCCCGACTTCCGCCGCGTCATCAATGTCGGCGATCTCATCGCCGGATTCAAAGTCACCGCCATCACCACCACGTCAGTCCAACTTGAACAGGATACCAATCAGATCGAAATTGCCGTTGGAACCGGCATGGAAAGGGTAGGGGACACCCCCTGGGAAACATCATCCACCCCCTTCCGATCCACCAGCCCAACCACAACGGAAACCATAGCAACAAACAACTCTCCCGGTAACAACCCCGAAACCACCTCCCCAGCCGGCGGTGAAGAAAATGACATCTTAAAGCGCATGCTCGAAAGACGGCGCCAGGAAGAATCTCAATGAAACATTACCTCCCACTCCTACTCGTCACAGCAGGACTCGCCTCTACCCTCGGCTCCAACAGCCAGCTCCTGGCACAGGAAGGCCCGCCGCCAGAAGCTGACGTGGTCATCGAAGCCTTCAGTATCGACCCACCTCCCGGCATAGAACCGGAACCGGGCCAGGCGGTCGTTATCGAACTGCCACCAGGCGCTGTCCCCCCTCCCGGCAACCAGGATAACAGGGGCGCTCCCCAAGGCGAATTCGACCCCCGCGCATTCTTCCAGCGCCAGTCCGAAGGCAACCAACCCAGCACCCCACAGCAGGGCAACAGCGGTAACCTGAACCGCCTCCGCCAGCGCCTCGCCGCCTCCCAGAACAGCCAGCAGCTAAATAGCTTCCAGTCAGGCAACCCGCAGCCCTCAACCCTGTCCCCATCCAGCATGACACCCAGCCCCACCGGAGATATCCGCCTCAACTTCAAGGACGCACCCGTGTCCCAAGTGCTCAATTACCTCAGCGAAGCCGCAGGCTTCGTCATCGTCCAGGAAAAGGAAGTCTCCGGTACCGTCAGTATCACCAGCCACCAGGGCATCTCCCAGGAAGAAGCCGTCGACCTCCTCAATGCCGTCCTCGTCGAAAAAGGCTACGCCGCCGTCCGTAACGGCCGCATCCTCAAAATCGTCAGCCGCTCCCAAGCCCTCACAATGGACCTCCCTGTCCGCTCAGGCGCTAACCCGCAGGAAATCCCCAAAAAAGACGAACTCGTCACCCAAATCATCCCGGTCCGCTACGCCGATGCCACTAAACTCATCGAGAATATCCGCCCTCTCCTCGAGGAAGACGTCACTCTCAGCGCCAATGAAAGCAGTAACGCCATCGTCATCACCGATACGCTAACCAACATCCGGCGCATGGCCGAAATCATCCAGGCCCTCGATACCTCCATCTCTAGTATCTCCGCTATCCGCGTCTTCGCCCTCGAATACGCCGACGCCACCGAGGTCGCCGATGTCATCAAGGAAGTCTTCGCATCAGATACCTCTTCCTCCTCCAGCCGAAACAACTTCCAGCGCATGATGCAGCAACGCTTCAACATGGGGGGCAGGGGAGGCCCGCCCGGAGGAAACTCCAGTGCCAGTAGCGAAGCCCGTAACGCCGCATCTCGCGTCGTCGCCGTCGCCGACGAATACACCAACGCCCTCGTCGTCAGCGCCCCCGATGAACTGCTCCCCACTATCGAGCAAATCGTTCAACAACTCGATACCAACATCGCCGATGTCACCGAAGTCCGGGTCTTCCGACTCGAACATGCCGACGCCGCCGAACTCGCCCAGCTCATCAATGACCTCTACTACGATCAGTCCAATACGTCCTCCTCCTCCCGCGGTGGCATGCGCGGTGGCGCACCTGCCTTCTTCGGCCGCGGCGGCTCCAGTAATACTCAACGTAGCCAACGCTCCCTCATGCAGTCACGCGTCATGGCCGTCGGCGACCCCAGAACCAATTCCCTCATCGTCAGCGCCGCCCGTGAAACACTGCTCACAATCTCCGAAATGATCGGCCGCCTCGACGCCAGCTCCGATAAAAAACAAAAGGTCTTCGTCGTCCCCCTGGAACACGCCGACGTCGATAACGTCGCCGAAGTCCTCCGCGGCATGTTCGACAACGGAACCACCGGCGGCTCCAGAAGCACCTCGCGCACCGGCTCCTCCACCACCGGAACCAGCCGCCTCAGCCAGCGCGTCAACACCGGCGCCAGCACCGCCAATACCACCCTGAATAACTCCCGCGGATCCGGCGGATCCGGCGGCCGCTAAACCATACCCTGTCCTGACCCCAACGTCCCACGCCAACTACCCCTACACCATGAGCCGCACCCCAAACCTCAAAACTCTCGCGCTAACCGCCTCCCTTGTAGCTGCCCTCCTGCCAGCCAACGCCATACTCGCCCAGGGCTTCGGCGGCGCAGGCGGCGGCCGCTCCTCCTCCGCTAACCTCGAACAACGCCAATACCGCAGCAATACACTGCTCGGCGATGCCATCATCCAAACCGACCCCGAAACCCGCTCGCTCGTCATCATCACCGACGAAGCCACGGAAATGGAAATCAGCAAGATCATCAAAAACCTCGACCGCCCCAAACCCCAGGTCCTCATCAAGGTGCTCTTCCTCGAGGTGACCCACCGCAAAAGTCTCGATGTCGGCGTCCAAGGCAACTACACCTACACCCACGAAGGTATCAATAGCGGCTCCATCGGCAGCGCGCTGGGCCTCTCCGACCTGACCACCGGTGGATTCTGGACCATCGCCTCGGATGACTGGGAAGTCACTCTCAAGGCCCTCGCCGAAAACGGCAAACTCGAGGTCCTGTCCCGCCCCTCCATCCTCGCCCGAAATAATCAGGAAGCCGTGATCGTCGTCGGACAGGAAATCCCCCTCATCACCGATAGCCGTATCACCGACCAAAACTCCACCATCAACACAGTCCAATACTCCGAAATCGGCATTATCCTCCGCGTTACCCCCTTCATCACCTCGGAAGGCATGGTCGAAATGATCGTCGCCCCGGAAATCTCCACGCTCACCGACCAAACCATCCCCATCTCGGTCACGGAAAATGGCTCGGTCGGCTCACCCGTCATCGCAAAACGATCCGCCGAAACGGTCGTAGTCACCGCCGATGGCCAAACGGTCGTCATAGGTGGCCTCATGGAAAACCAAAAAACCGAAGTGGTTAAAAAAGTCCCGCTCCTCGGTGACATCCCGCTCCTCGGAGCCGCCTTCCGCCGCACCACCACGGAAGAAGAAAAGAAAGAACTCCTCATCTTTCTCACACCCGAAATCGTCAATAACCCCAAGGAAATGGGCGCCCTCTCCAGACGAGAGGCCCAATCCCTCCAACTTGCCCCCAAAGCCTTCGACCAGGAGAAGGTCAACAAGTTCATGGATGACCTCCAGTGGGAAGGCGAGGAACCACCCGCCGAGAACGAGACCATCAACCCCACCGAGTAAAACCTCACCCGCCAAGTATCCAAAAAAACAGGGCAGGGGAACCTGCCCCCCCATCCTCACTTCGACGAAAACTGGTCGTCCTTGTCCCGGAATAAAACGTTGAAGCTCGTCAACGACCCGTAACAACGCGAAATATACTGCTGCAACTCCACCTTCTCCCCGTCATTCAAACCCTCATGGGCATTCAGCTTCTGCTCCAATACACGTAGCTGATTCCGTATCCCCACAATCTTGTGGAAGAAAGTCTCCAACGGCATGTCCTTCGGCTGTAACGTCGGATCCCCCGGACGTAACACCAGCTTGCCCCCGTTCCACTTCACCCCCAACTGCCGAATCTCCTCCCCCCCTCGCTCCAATCCCAACGCCCCCACAACCTCCTGCACCGTCTCCTGGATCAACTGCTCCAACGGCTTCACCATCCCCGTCAACACCGCCTGCGCCTCCGCCGGCTCCAAACCGCTCGCCTCCGGCGCCACCGTCCGCCGACCATCCGCAAATTGAACCTCCACCGTGTGCTCGTTCATCGCCTTCACCTCCCCAACCCCATACTGCGGATGCCTCACCTGCTGATGAATATGCAAACTCGTTAGCTTCATGATCGTAAAGTCCCCAAATCTGACAAGTAAGAGAGTTCGCGAATGATCCAGAGGTAAACTCGCCCCTTCAGCTCGTCGGCATCATCCCCGTGCTCCGGGCATAGTTAAATAACCCGCCCGCATCAATCACCGGCTTCACATCACCCAGCGGCTTGGTGGTAAAAACCTTGCCCGTCGAGTGCACTGTCACTGTCCCCGCCTCCAAATCCACCGTCACCTCATCCCCCGTCTTCAGCACATCAATCAGTCGCTCCGGTGACTCAACCGGATAAAGCTCCCCGGTCGCCACCGAATTCCGGAAAAAGATGCGGGCAAAACTCTCAGCCAAAACCACACGACACCCCGCCGACCCTAACGCTATCGGCGCATGCTCCCGGGAACTCCCACACCCAAAGTTCCGCCCCCCAACCACAATCGGATATTTGCTGTCCAGCTGCCCCTCCTCAACATACCGAACCGGATTCTGCGGCTCGGGCAGCCCACAAAGTGCATAACTGCCCAACTTCTCATACTCGTCCGGCAAGGTCGGCACCAGATTGAGATACTGCGCAGGAATAATCTGGTCCGTGTCAATATTGTCGCCCACCACGAAAACCGGGCCGCTAATAACGCTCTGCATAAGCAAGATAATTGAGGGCGCGTGCCCAAGGTTTCAAGCAGGATTCCGTCCACCAGCACCCCAAAAACCAAACGCACGCGTCCTTGCCCCAAAGAACGGCCCACCTATAATCCCGCGCGTGCTGGACATTAAATTTATCCGCGAACAGCCCGATGTAGTCCGTCAACGCCTCGCCTCCCGCGGCGCCGGAGACGAAGCACACGTCGATACACTCCTCCAACTGGACGAGTCCCGACGCAAATTGCTCGGCGAAGTCGAAACCCTCAAAGCCCAGCGCAACCGTGTCTCCAAGGAAATCGGGGCCCTCATGGGCCAGGGCAAGAAAGAGGAGGCCGAGGCCCGCAAAACCGAAACCCGCAACATCGGCGACCAAATCTCCCAACTCGACCAGGAAGCCGCCGACGCCGCCTCAAAACTCGAAAACCTCCTCCTGCGCCTGCCCAATCTTCCCCATCCCTCCGTCCCACATGGACGCTCCGCCGAGGATAACCCCGTCCTCCGCACCTGGGGCGAAAAGCCCACCCACTCCTTCACCCCCAAACCTCACACCGACCTCTGCACCAGCCTCAAGCTCGTCGACTTCGAGCGCGGAACAAAATTGTCCGGTAGCGGCTTCCTCCTCTACACCGGGTGGGGCGCGCGCCTCGAACGTGCACTCATCCAGTTCCTCCTCAATCTCCATACCCAGGAACACAACTACACGGAAGTCGCACCCCCCTTCATCATCGCCGAAAAATGCATGCTCGGGGTCGGCCAATTCCCCAAATTCGTCGACCAAGCCTACGCCGTCCGTGAAGGACTCGATGATTCCACGCTCGGCCAATCCTACCTGCTCCCCACCGCAGAAGCTCCCGTCGCCAATATCCATCGCGAAGAAATCCTCGCCGAAGAACAACTCCCCATCCGCTACGTCGCCTATAGCCCCTGCTTCCGTGCCGAAGCCGGCGCCTCCGGCGTCGGTACCCGCGGCATGATCCGCGTCCACCAGTTCGATAAGGTCGAACTCATCCAGCTCGTCCACCCCAACCAGGGATACAACACCCTCGAAATACTCGTGGGACACGCCGAAAAAGTCCTGCAACTGCTCGGCCTCCACTACCGCGTCGTCCTCCTCTGCACCGGTGATATGGGCTTCGCCAGCGCCAAAACCTACGACATCGAGGTCTGGGCGCCAGGGCAGGGGAGCTACCTCGAAGTCTCCAGTTGCTCCAATTGCGAAGACTTTCAGGCCCGCCGTATGCAGTGCCGAGTCAAAACTTCCGACGGCCCCAAGCTCCTCCCCCACATCCTCAACGGCAGCGGCACCGCCCTGGCACGCCTCTTCGTCGCCCTTATCGAAACCTGGCAACAACCCGACGGTAGCATCCTCATCCCGGAACCACTCCAGAGTTACCTGGGCACGGATCGCATCACCCCACCTGCCACCTAACCCGCCAACTCTAGCCCACCTACCGCTCCACCAGCGCTCCAAACGGAATGAAAGTGCTCCTAGCCAGTAGCGAAGTGCATCCCTACTCCAAAACGGGAGGCCTCGCCGACATGACCGGAGCCCTCGCCAAATCCCTCGCACGCGCAGGAGCCGATGTGGTCATGGTCACGCCCCTCTACCAGGGCATCAAGGAGCGCTTCCCCGACCTCCGCCATATCCCTTACTCAATCGATGTCCCCATGGGCAGCCGGCACATGCACGC
>JBJOII010000043.1:0-30166 GCA_046047235.1 Verrucomicrobiota bacterium
CGACCGCCTAGATCGAGTGATTCGAGCGGATTGCGTCGTCTCCGCTGTCGGAGTGCCGGAGGCCGGCGGCCCCTCCGGGTTCGGCGGGCAAAACCAACACGCAAGTCACACACAGCCGTAGAAATAGTTTTCATGGTATAGATCTTAACTCAAACGAATGGGACAAGCCGCCAGCTAAAGAGCGCCGCAACTGGAACAAGTGGTAACAAGCAGACGCGCTTTGCCAAAAGCCGTCAATGCGTTTCCTTCCCCCCCCTCCACCACCACACCCCAACGCTCTACCCTCAGCCCCATGCGCTATGCGCTATGCGCTTACCGCTTACCCCTTCCCGCTTACCGCTTTGCCCTCAGCGCTCAGCGCTCAGCGCTATGCGCTTCCCGCTTCCCGCGTCCCTTCCGAGGGACGCCCGCCTCCGCGCTCACCAAAATACCAACACAAAGACCACCACCGCCGCAATCACCCCGCCCCCGGCCCAATACACCACCGGCTCGGTTTGCAGCGCCACCCCCTCCCGCTCAGGCAACACCCGCGGCTCCCGCAACGGCCTCAGCCACGCCATCACCCCCATCACCACACTCACGATCACAAAGGTCAGTAACACCTGCAGCAGGAAGTGGATCTCATGTCCCCAAGGCCGCCCCTCCACCTTCGTGGTGAACTGGAATACCCCATACAACATCGGCCCCAAAACCAATGCCACGGAACCCGCAGCCGCCGGCGCCCGCGGCATCAGGAACGCATGCAGGAACGCCGCCACCACCCCAGGCCAGATATAACCCTGAAATTGCTGAATGAACTGAAACACACCCCCGAACTTCGGATCATCCAGCTGCGGCGCCAACACACAACCCGCCATCACAAACAATACGGTCAATCCCCGCCCCAGCCAGACCAGCTCACCCTGCCCCACCTCAGCCCCCCGCACCCGCCGATACACGTCCATCGTCGCAATCGTCGACGCCGAGTTCAGTAACGACGCCAACGTGCTGGTCACCGCACCCGCAATCGCCGCGCACACCAACCCCCGCAACCCCGGATGCACCAGGTTCTTCACCAAAGTCGGAAACGCCGAATCCGAGGTCGCCCCCAATTCATCCGCATATAACTGCACCGCCATCAACCCAGGCATCACAATCACAAACGGCACCAGCAACCATAAACCTCCCGCAAACACCATCCCCAGCTGACCATCCCGCAAGGTCTTCGCCGCCAGATTCCGCTGAACAATGAACTGGTTCAGCCCACAGTAGTAAATCAGCACGATCCACATCCCACCCAATACCCCCGTCCACGGTAAATCCGGATTCCCCGACGGCAAAACCATGTGCAACCGATCCGCATTCGCCGTCGCAAACACCTCCCACCCCCCAACAGCTCCCAGCCCCTGAAAAAATACCACCCCGCCCGCCCCCAATAAGGCCAGCCCCTGCACCAGATCCGCCCACGCAATCGCTTTCAACCCTCCCAAGGCCGCATACACCGCACCAATCAACCCAATCATCCAAACCGCCCTCCCCAAGCCCATCCCCGTCAAGGCCCGCAAGGTCACCCCGCCCGAATACAACACCGCCGGTAACATCACGACGGCGTAAATCACCACGGTCAACACAGCCATCAATAACCGCGCCCGCACATCATACCGATACTCCAAAAACTCCGGCATGGTGTAGATCCCCGCCCGCAAAAACCGCGGTAACAAGGTCACCGCAATCACCACGATCCCCACCGACCCCATCAGCTGCCACGAACTCACCGCCAACCCCACCGACCCCGCCGCCTGACCCGCCATCCCTACCATCTGCTCCGTCGAAATGTTCGCCGCCACTATCGATACCCCAATCAACGGCCACGCCAACCCTCGCCCCGCTAAAAAATAGTCCGCACTGTCATTCCGATGCCCCCGTAAATGCCGGCTCTTCCATAAACTCACCCCCATCACCAACACGAAAAAACCAACAAAACCCCAGAGATCAATAGCTTGAAATGACATAAGCCGGACGGAAGGATCAACCAACACCCGCGGAGTGCATTCGCCATGAATAGAACCTCCACAAACCCAAAGCCAGCTTAGCTTTCAACCACGCACTCACACAAAATCCCCCGCTCATGCAACAAATCAGACCCGCCATCGCCCTGCTCGCTCTGCTCACACTCCTCCATACCTCGCTCGCACAACCCAACACCCCCCCGCCAGCAACCACAGAAACCCAAACACTCGACACGCTTCTGCGCCTGATCGCCGAACGCCTCGATATCGCCACCGCCGTAGCCGAGTCCAAATGGAACTCCAAAGGCCCCATCGAAGACATCCAGCGCGAAGCACAACTCCTCCAAACCATCCAATCCCAAGCCCCCGATTATGGCCTCCACCCCAGCCAAGCCGCCGCGTTCTTCTCCGCCCAGTTCAACGCCAGTAAAACCATCCAAAAGAAACTCCACTCCCAGTGGACAACCGAAAACCACCCCCCATTCAAAAACCCTCCCAGCCTACAAAATGATATCCGACCCAAACTCGATCGCCTCACCCCCGCCCTCCTCAAAGCGCTCGCCACATCCCTCCCTATCCTCCAAACCCAAAACGAACAATCCCTCCTTACCCAACGCGCCAAATCACTACTGCCCCCGGATCGATACCCGCCAAAAGCCCGCCGCCAAGCGCTCATGCCACTGCTCCAAAAGCACCAATATCATTCAGCCCCGCAATAGGTAATGGCCGCCTTACCCCAGCTACCAACCGCCCCGCGACCCACCCGCCACCGTAACCAACTTTTAACAGAAGCTAAAAGAAAACTGCGGCATCCGACACGTATCCACCCTATAATCCCCTCGTGCCATGAGAACATTCGAACTCCAACTCCTCTCTCTCTCCCTCGGCCTAGCCTTCCCCCTCACCGACGTAACCCAGGCGGCAGATATCACCCTGTCCATGGAAACTTTCAAAACCGCCATCGTCGATGTCGCAACCCCAGCAACCACAAATCTAGCCCCGCCGGTTGCCTATATGTTGCCCGGCCATAACCAAAGTATCAGCTACATCGCCTTCGACCTCAGCTCCGTCCCCACCGGATCCACCATCAAGGAAGCCACGGTCAATGTCTTCGATGCCGAACCCCAATGGCAGGATGTCAACGAACTCGCACTCCTCAATATCCCCAACGACTGGGAACCCGAATCGCTCTCCTTCAACTCCGCGATGGCCGCCTACGGCGCAGCCATCATCGCCGATACCTCGGTGGGCTACGACATCAGTGCCTTCGCACCCGATAAACTCATCTGGTTGGGCACCGCCACCATGGATAACCTCGACGCCCCCGGCGAAGCCACCATCGGCTCCACCCGCGCTTTCCAAAGTCACCCCCCCTACACCGATTCACAATTCGTCGATTTCCTCAATGCCACCCTTACAAACAATACCCCCCCAGTCTTCACGGTAGCCATGCGCGGCCAGTCCCCCTATGACAATTACATCATCGGTAAAGATTATCCCGACGGCGAAAACGGCCCCACTCTAACCCTCGTCGCCGAACTCCCCACGGAAGGGGGAAAGATCACCACGTACGACTTTAACGACGGGACCCTCCAAGGCTGGTCCCAGATCATGACCTCAACCACCATCGGAGGCCCCAACGAACTCGGCATCATCAATGACACCGACCCGCCTGTCGGCGACTCCTTGCCCCCACTCGCCATGAGTCCCCCAGGCTTCGTCGCCCCCTTGCCTTTCGAAGCCGAGGACGGAACCAATACCCGCGACCAAGCCCACCAAACACTACTGCTCCGCTCCCCCGAATTCACCATCACACCCCAAGGCCAGATCAGCTTCGCCCTCATAGGCGGCTCACACCCCGCACTCAATCTCAATGAAGTCAATACCAACGGACTCCCCGCGGATTCATCCCCCACCGGAGCCATAGGAGTCGCCCTCCGCCGCGTAAGCGATAATCAATACCTCCTGTTCCGATCCCGCAGTAGCGACGGCAGCCAGTTCTGGGAAAATATAACCATCGGCGGCAACGACCTCACAGGCCTCGTTGACCCCCAGGAAACCTACACGCTCGATTTCATCGATTCCCACAACGGTGGCTGGGGATGGGCCGCACTCGACGATGTCATCATCATCGAACAACGCATCATCAATGCCAGCAGGCTTCAGGTGGAACGCAACGCCAACAATATCACGGTCACCTTCGAGGGCACTCTACAAACCGCTCCCTCACCCGAAGGTCCCTGGGCCAACTCCCGCGCATCCAGCCCCTATACAACCACCACAACCCGCTCCTCCTACTTCATGCGCGCCGTCACCCAGTAAACCAGAAGCCAGGCACCAAAGGTCGGAAATACATCTCCCATCCAGGATATCCAGCGCCATGCCCCGTGGCGCTTACTTCCCCCTCGACCAATCCATGGAACGGGTACAACTTCCACCCCGTGCCAAATCGGTCCCGCAAACATCACACTCCCCGGGCCATGAGCTGCCCAACCGCAACGTAGCTCACCCCCACCTCGGCCCTCAATGCCCTCCCCCACCGCACCCCATCGCACCCCCGCCTACAGCGTCCGTAACCTCACCAAGGTCTACGGTATGGGCGAAGCCCAAGTCCATGCTCTCGCCGGCGTCAATCTCGACCTCTACCCCGGTGAACTAGTCGTCCTCCTCGGCCCCTCCGGTAGCGGCAAAACCACGCTCCTCAATAACCTCGGCGGCCTGGACCTCCCCACCTCCGGCCAGCTCTCCTACGGCAACACCGACCTCTCACAAGCCGACGAAGACACACTCACCCGCTTCCGACGCGATACGGTCGGCTTTGTGTTCCAGTTCTATAACCTCATCCCCAGCCTCACCGCCCGCGAAAATGTCAGCCTGATCACCGAAATCGCCGACCATCCGCTCGCCCCTGAAGACGCCCTCGACATGGTCAACCTCGGCGCCCGGCTCAACCACTTCCCCGCCCAACTCTCCGGCGGTGAACAACAACGCGTCGCCATCGCCCGCGCCATCGCTAAACGCCCCGAAGTCCTCCTCTGCGATGAACCCACCGGCGCCCTCGACGTCCGCACCGGTATCGTCGTCCTCGAAGCCATCCAACGCGTCAACCGCGAACTCGGCACACTGACAGTCATCATCACTCATAACGCCATCATGGCCGATATGGCCGACCGCGTAATCCACTTCTCCGATGGCCAGGTCCAAAGCCTCCACACCAACTCCACCCCCGCCCCCGCCAGCAGCCTCAACTGGTAGCCATGGACCCCCTCAATCGTAAACTCTGGCGCGACCTCCGCCGCATCAAAGGCCAGGCCCTCGCCGTCGCCCTCGTCATGGGCTGCGGCCTCGCCATGATGATCATGGCCCGTAGCCTCATCCACTCGCTCGAATCCACCCGACAAGCCTACTATAATTCCAACCGCTTCGCCCAAATCTTCACCCACCTCAAACGCGCCCCCAACTCCATCGCCTCCCGTATCTCTACCATCCCAGGGGTCGCCACGGTCCAAACCGGTATCTCCGTCCAGGTCACGCTCGATATCCCCGACCTCGATGAACCCGCCAGCGGCATGGTCCGCTCCCTCCCCGACTTCGACTCCCCCACGCTCAACCGCCTCTACCTCCGCGCCGGCCAATGGCTCGCCCCGGGCCAACCCGGACAAATCCTCGTCGGTGAAGCCTTCGCCGATGCCAACCAGCTCCGCCCCGGCGACTCCATCGCCATGCTCCTCAATGGCCGACGCCAAACATTCAATATCGCCGGCATCGTCCTCTCACCCGAATTCATCTTCGAATCCAGACCCGGCGCAGCCCTCCCCGATAACCGTACCTACGGGGTCTTCTGGATGCCCTACCGCGAACTCGCCTACGCCTTCAACCTCTACGGCGCCTTCAATTACGTCACGCTCACGCTCGCCCCCGATAGCTCAGAACGCGCCGTCATCGCCGAACTCGACCAACTCCTCACCCCCTACGGCGGACGTGGCGCCTACGGACGTAAAGACCACCCCTCCCATATCCGCGTCTCCGACGAAATCCAGGTCCTCTCCACTCTCGCCATCGGCTTCCCCGTCGTCTTCCTCAGCGTCGCCGCCTTCATGACCAATGCCGTGCTCTCCCGCCTCCTCGCCCTCCAACGCGAACAAATCGCCATCCTCAAGGCCTTCGGCTACACGAACCGCCACATCGTCAGCCATTACCTCAAGTTCGCCCTCGCCATGGTCGCCGCCGGCACGGTCTTCGGAACCATCGGCGGTATCTTCCTCGGCCACCAACTCGTCAACCTCTACCACCGCTTCTTCCGCTTCCCCGAACTCCACTTCATGCTCGACCAAACCGCCCTCCCCCTCGCCCTCCTCGCCTGCACCGGCGCCGCCACCATCGGCGTCTTCAGCGCCGTCCGCCGCGCCGCCCAACTCCCACCCGCCGAAGCCATGCGCCCCGAACCCCCGGCCAATTACCGACCCGCCTTCGTCGAACGCACCGGCATCGCCCACCTCCTCTCCAATACGTTCAGGATCGCCGTCAGAAACCTCGAACGGAAACCCATCCAAGCCCTCTTCACGGTAGCCGGCCTCGCCCTCGCCACAGGAATCCTCATCGTCCCCAATAGCTTCCGGGACGCCGTCGATGAAGTCCTCGACTTCCAATGGGACGTCGTCCAACGCCAGGACCTCAGCGTCGGCCTCGTGGAACCCGGCTCCTCCCGCATCCAATACGAACTGCGCCAACTCCCCGGCGTCGTCTCCGTCGAACCCTCCCGCCACGCCTTCGTCCGCCTCCGCAATGGCCACCTCAACCGACAACTCGGCATCCAAGGCCTCCCCCCCAATACGCTCCATAGCCGAGTCATCAATGCCCAATACCACGAAATCCCCCTGCCCCCCCAAGGTATCGTCGTCTCCTCCAAACTCGCCCAGGTCCTCAATGCAAAAATCGGCGATGAACTCACGGTCGAATTCCTCGAAGGCCGACGCCTCAAACGCTCAGTCCCGCTCGTCGGCCTCGCCGAAGACTTCGCCGGTATGGCCGCCTATATGGACCTCTACGCCCTGAACCGCCTCCTCGGCGATGGCGATGTCATCACCGGCGCCACCTTCACCATCGATTCCGCCCACCGCAAGGAATTCCTCCGCGCTCTCAAGGACATCCCCCGCATCAGCTGGGTCGCCATCAAGGACTCGCTCCGAGCCAATTTCCGCCAAACCACCGCCGCAAGCATCGGCCTCATCCAAAAAATCTACATGGCCTTCGCCACAGTGGTCGCCTTCGGCGTGGTCTACAACAACGCCCGCATCTCCCTCGCCGAACGCGCCCGCGAACTCGCCACGCTCCGGGTCATCGGCTTCTCCCAACGCGAAGTCGGCGGCGTCCTCGTCACGGAACTCGTCATCCTAGCCCTCCTCGCCGTCCCCATCGGCCTCCTCATCGGCACCGGCTTCGCCGCCGCAATCCTCACCGCCGTCAATACGGAAACGGTCCGCCTACCCCTCGTCCTCACCACCTCCAATTACGCTTTCGCCGTGCTCGTGGTCGCCGCAGCCTCTACACTCTCAGCCATCTTCGTGCTGCGTAAACTCAACCAACTCGACCTCGTCGGCGCTCTCAAAGCCCCGGAATAACCTCTCAGCATGAGTACCACACCCAAACCATCCCCACGCAACAACCACAAAAACCGACGCCACGCCCGACGTTGGATCCCCTACACCGGCGCCATCCTCCTCACCGCCCTCGTCACCGCCGGCCTCTGGCCCAAACCTACCCCCGTCGAAACCGGCACCGCCACCCGCGGCCCCCTCCGCTCCAC
The DNA here is from genome assembly GCA_046047235.1 of Verrucomicrobiota bacterium. GTDB lineage: Bacteria > Verrucomicrobiota > Verrucomicrobiia > Limisphaerales > JAHDYP01 > JBMTVN01. The sequence goes on from JBJOII010000043.1 coordinate 7,795, forward strand.
GGTCGATGAAGAAGGCAAAACCCGTATCCAACAACGTTACGTGGTCTCCGCCCCAGTCACCGGATTCCTCCAACGCGTCCCCTTTAAACCCGGCGCCCCCGTCGAAGCCAATCACACCATCCTCGCCACACTCCAACCCACACCCTCCACCAGCCTCGACCCCCGCTCCCGCGCCATCAGCGAAGCCAACCTCAACCTCGCCCAAGCCAATCTCGAAAAAGCCCGGGCCGCCCACGACTACGCCCAACGCGAACTCAAACGCATCTCCCAACTCGTCTCCCAAAATACCCTGCCCGAACAGGAACTCGACGCCGCAACCTGGCGCGAACGCGATGCCAGCCAGTCCGTCCAAGCCGCCCTCGCCTCAGTCCAACAAGCCCAAGCCGAACTCGCCAACTACAACACACCCCCAATCACCAATACCCAACCCACTCTCATCACCGCCCCCGTCTCCGGTACAATCCTCCGGGTCTTCGAGGAAAGCTCCCGCATCGTCCCCGCCGGAACCCCCATCCTCGAAATCGGTGACCCCTCCAACCTCGAAGCCGTCATCGAATGCCTCTCTCGCGACGCCGCCACCATGACCCCCGGCATGACAGTCGACCTCGAACGCTGGGGCGGCGGCTCCCCCCTCCAAGGCCAACTCCGCCACGTCGAACCCGCCGCCTTTACCAAAATCTCCGCCCTCGGCGTCGAAGAACAACGCGTCAACGTCATCGTCGATATCCTCACCCCTCCCCAAGACCGCCCCGGCGTCGGCGATAACTTCCGCGTCGAAGCCCGTATCGTCACCTGGGAATCCAACGACATTCTCAAAATCCCCGCCGGCGCCCTCTTCCGCCGCGGCCAACAATGGTCCGTCTTCACCATCAAAAACGGCCGCGCCACCCTCCGCCCCGTCGAAACCGGACACTCCAACGGCAAAGAAACCGAAATCACCTCCGGACTCTCCCCAGGCGATACGGTCATCCTCTACCCCGGCGAACGCGTCAAAAACCAGTCCCGCGTCCGCCCCATCCAAATCTAATCCCCCAGAAGCCAGCCAGTCCGCCGCAGCTCTCGGAGCGAAGGAGGAAAGCCAACGCAAAGGACAGCAACCAGGAACCCCGCTCTCGCGCGAAGCGCCTGCCCCCCCCCGACCCCCGACCCCCGACTCCCGACCCCCGACCCCTAACCTCCTCTCCCCCCGCAGGCCGCACCACCCTCTTCACAAATTCCATTTAACTGCTACATTAGCCCGACATGAAAACGGCATGGATCATCCTAGTCGCTCTGGCCCTCGCCAGCTCACCCGCCTTGGCCGCCGACCGAACCACTCCCAACCCCTCTAAATCCCCTATGAAATCAGAATCCGTTAAAGTCCGGCTCGCCAGTGAAGACGGACGCCCCACCGACCTCCAAGTGCAGGACAAAATCGTCAAAACCGACGCCGAATGGCGCAAGCAACTCACTGCCGAACAATACGTCATCGCCCGCGGCAAAGGCACGGAACGCCCCTTCTGCGGCGCTTTCTACGACCACAAAAAAGCCGGCATTTACACCTGCATCTGCTGCGACCTCCCCCTCTTCTCCGCTGATTCCAAATTCGATTCCGGCACCGGCTGGCCCAGCTTCTTCCAACCCTTTGCCAAGGAAAACGTCAGCACCCAATCCGACCTCAGCCACGGCATGCGCCGCACCGAAATCCTCTGCACCCGCTGCGACGCCCACCTCGGCCATGTATTCCCTGACGGCCCCAAACCCACCGGACTCCGCTACTGCCTCAACTCCGCCTCACTCGTCTTTAAACCCGCCAAAGACTAACCCCCCCAATTCTTCTGCCTTGGTCATCGTTTTGCCCGAGATAGCCAACAGCACACCAAAACCCCAATTTCCCTGAATCGGTGGCCACCACCCAGGAACACAGCCCGCCCCCGCCAAAGCCCAAAAGCCCACGCCCACTCCCTCAGCGATCCGCCTCCATTCTTGTCCTTTCGCGTCCATTCGCGGCCCCAAAGAAGCAGGCATCCATTCTTGTCCATTCGCGTCCATTCGCGGCCCCAAAGAAGCAGGCATCCATTCGCGTCCATTCGCGGCCATTCGCGGTCCCAAAAAGCAGGCATCCCGGTCCCCGCCGATCCGCGTCCATTCGCGGTTGCCACACGTCACCCCACTGCGCTATCAAAAGCCCGTCCTCCCAAAGCGCATGACCGCCCTGCATAGCCACACCCTCAACCAAACCTGGAACCTAGCCGAAGGCGTCACCAACCTCGGCAGCGATTCAAGTAACGATATCTGCCTCAATCACCCCTCGGTCGACGATTTCCACGCGGTCCTAATCTACAAAAACAACCGCATCAACATACGCAGCCTCGAAACCAACCACGGCATCCAAATCAACGAACAACTCACCGATGCCGCCACTCTCACCCCCGGCACCACCTTCCGCCTCGGCCAAATCGACCTCACGCTATTGGCCGGCTCTCCCCCCACCACCTCAGCATCTGACGATGTCGAAATCATCGTCCCCGCGGTCGCTGTCCATACCGATCGCCCCACACTCGAAGACGGCACGCTCGCCTGTCGCAAACACCCTCACGTCGCAGCCACCGTCTACTGCACCGCCTGCGAACGTACCTATTGCAGCGATTGCGTCCGCCCCGTCGGTTTACAGGGCCGCCAGAAACGACTCTTCTGCCCCCATTGTTCCCAGCCTTGCACCCCTCTCTACGCCCAGCAAACCACATCCCGCAACCTACCCCCGCTGAAGCGCGCTCTCCGCTGGTTCCAACGCCTCCTCCGCAGCTGAAAACCCCCGCCCGATACATAACCTCCCCCGCAACTCCGCCATCTCCCATATCCCATCTCCCGTCTCCCATCTCCCATCTACGATCTCCTCCCCTGAGCCCCAGCCAGCCGCTCGCACAACACATCAATCTCCGGCTTCAAATTCTGCTGCTCCGGATGCGCCCTCAGCCACGCAATCGATTCACGCACCCCCTCGCGAAACGAAACCCTGCACTCAAACTCCGGCACAAACCGCTTGATCTTGCTGTTGTCAAAAATCGCCGGGTTCGCCTTGTCCCCCTTCCATGGCCCGTAAAGCTCCGGCGCCGCCTTCTGCACCCAGTCCGTCGGCACTCCCACCACCCGGGCCGACTCCACCCCAAATGCGCTCGCCACCTCATCCATCACCGCCTTCCATCCCATCGCCTCCTCGCTCGTAATGTGAAACGCCTCGCCCACCGCTTCCTCATTCCCCACCAACCCAGCCAACCCCACTGCAAAATCACGTGTCGACGTTAATGTCCACGGCGTCAAACCCTCGTCCGGCACAATCACTTCCAACCCCCGCTCAATGCGCAAAGCATAGGTAAAACTCGCGCTCGAAACCGGATTCGGTACCCATCGATGCGAATACGTGTGCGAAGGCCGCACAATAGTCACCGGAAACCCCTCGCCCAAAAATCGCTGCATCAACCACGCCTCGCACGCCTGCTTCTTCTGCGCGTATTCCCAATACGGATTCCCCAACGGAGACTCCTCCGTCAGCGGCAATCGCCCATGCGGCTTCGCATACACGGTCGCCGAACTGATAAACACATACTGCCTCACCCTCCCCGCAAACAAACCGTGGTCCAACTCCACATCACCCGTCCCAAAACCCAGAAAGTTGATCACCACATCCGGAAAACACCCCTCCAACGCCGCCGCAAATCCCCCCGCATCCTTGCGATCCGCCAACACCCGACGATACCCCTCCGGCACCTCACTGCCACCCCGCGTCAGCACACACACCTCATGTCCCTGCCGATGCAACAACTCGGCGCAATCCGCCGACAGATTCCCCGTCCCTCCAATCAGCAAAACTCGCATACCTCAGCCTTCCCGCTCCTCAACGACAACATCCAATGACCGCCCCGCCAAAAAACGCTCCACCTCCACCGCATCCGGCACCCCAGCCGTACAACCCAACGCCATAGCCCCCATCGCCGCCACCCCGCTCCCAAACCGCAACGCCTCCACAAAACCATCACCACCCAGCCACGACATAATCAGCCCCGCAGTAAAACAATCCCCGCAACCCGATGGATCCACCACCGGCACGTCAAATACCCCCATACGCACCACCCGCCCATCCCCCACCCCATACAACCCGCGCGCCCCACGCGTAATCACCACCCTCTTCGCACCCGCCGCCCGCAAAACCCGCGCCTGCAACTCTACCTCCACCTCCCCCGTAATCACCCGCGCCTCATCCTCGTTCGGCAAAAATAAATCCACCTCGGATAACACCCCCAAACACCTCCGCACATCCACATGCCCGCCCCCGGGAATACATACGTTCAATACAACCCGGCTCCCCCTCCGACGCGCCGCCCGAAATAACTCCACCAACGCCCCATCATCCCACCGACGCAACTTCAAATACCCGCCCACATACAACACCCCACCCTCCGGAATCCAACCCTCCTCTATCCCCTCGCCCGTGAAATGCTCCGCCGCTCCCATCGCATGCAAAAACCTCCGATCCTCCCCCTCCTGCCGATAAATCAATGTCGTCGGCGTCGATACGCCCTCCAACCGGCTCACCCCCTCCACCCCAACTCCTGCCCGCTCCAAACTCGACACCAATAAATCCCCCAATGCATCCCCACCCACCGCCCCCACAAACCCAACCCCCTGCCCTAACCGGCTCAACGCCAGCGCCGTGTTCAACGCATTCCCACCCGGCGCAAACGCCACCTCGTCCGTCACTCCCACCTCCCCCGGCCCGGGCAACCTCCCCACCGGCCGAGCCAATATGTCGGCCACCATGTCCCCCACACACAACACCCGCGCTGACACAGCACCCGCCATCCCTACGCTCCAGCCGCAGCCACCAAGGCCGTATCCATCCTCGCCAATACCCGCTCCCGCCCCAGAACTTCCAGCAGATGATACAAGCTCGGACCCGCCTTCGCCCCCGTGCACGCCAACCGCGTCGGATGCACCAACACCCCGTTCTTCACCCCGACCTCCTTCGCCACCCCCTTCAATGCCCCCTCCAGACCGGCAGCATCAAAAACCTCCACCCCCGCAAAGGCCTCCCGCAACTTCTCAATCCGCGGACGGTTCTCCGCAGAAAAATCCTTCGCCAGGTCCTCCGCCGGCAAAACAACGTCATCGGTAAAATAAAACCCAGCATAGCCCGGCAACTCGCTCACCAACTTCACTTTCCCCTCACACGTCGCCAACGCCCGATCCACATACTCCGCCGGCCAAGCATCCAACGCCACCCCCCCCCTCACCAACGCCGCCCGACCCGCCTCACAAAACGCCTCGCCCGTCACCTCCCGCAAATACTCGCCGTTCAACCACTGCAACTTCGCCATGTCAAAACGAGCGTTTGCCCGCAATATCTGCGGCAAATCAAACCGCTCCACCACCTCAGCCAATGGCATCTTCTCCCGGTTGTCCTTCGGTGACCACCCCAGTAAACACAAGTAGTTCACCACCGCCCCCGACACATACCCCTCCTCCACATACGTCATCAACGATGCCCCAGTGTCCCGCTTGCTCATCTTGCTGCCGTCCCCGTTCAAAATCAGCGGAATATGCGCATACTTCGGCGGCTCCGCCCCCAACGCCCGAAATAAAGCCAAATGCTTCGCCGTGTTGCTCAAATGATCCTCCCCACGAATCACATGCGTAATCCCCATCTCCAAATCATCCACCACGTTCACCAGGTGAAACACCGGCTGGCCATCCGACCGCACAATCACAAAATCCGGATCCACCGCCTCCCGATCCGTCAACTCCCGCACCACATCCCCCACTACCAAGTCCGGGATGGTCACCGCCTCCCGCGGCATCCGAAATTTCACCGCCCCCTCATGCTCATACGCATGCCCGCCAGCCAACAACTGCTCTATCTTCGCCTGATAAATCTCCCGCCGCCGCGACTGAAAATACGGCCCGCAATCACCCCGACTCGCCCCGTCCGCATCCCCCGTCTCCGGCCCCTCATCCCAGTCCAACCCCAACCACCGTAACCCCCGCAATATCACCTGCACCGCCTCGTCCGTGTTCCGCGAAGCATCCGTATCCTCAATCCGTAACACAAACTTGCCCCCATGATGCCGCGCATATAACCAGTTGAACAACGCCGTGCGCGCCCCGCCAATATGTAGAAAACCCGTCGGACTCGGCGCAAACCTCACTCGTATCTCTGAACTCATAACTTCAAAATCTCCCAGCCTGAAACAAACCAACCTCCGGAGGAACTCGCCCCCCGGAGGTCAGCTCAACATTCCACAAAAAATCTCCTACCAGGGAGCATCAAACTGCAGCTGGTAATCCCGCGACTCCGACACCATCGAATCCACCTCGGGAATCGCCTTGTAATCATACGAAATCCGATACCGGTAGTTCACCACATCCTGATCCGCCGGAACCGGCACATACGTCTCCCAACGACTCTCCACCAAAGGCGTCCGCACCATCGGATACACCCGCTCCCCCACCAAAACCTCCACCCGGATCGTCTCCTTCAAAATCGTCCGCTGCTTCGTGTCAAACGCCACCGACATCAAATACTGACCGTTGTCCCGCCGCGGCAAACGCGACGGCGTCAGGTTCGTAATCGTGTTCACCGACATCGTGGCGCACCCCACAAAAACCACCACCCCCATCAACATGCAAACAGCTCGAATTGCTCTCGTCATAGAAGGAGCCAGCGTTGCACGCAGCCAAACCCTTGTAAAGGTGGTTTTGCCCGTCACCAAGGTCAGGAAGCATCCCACCACCCCCTTCCCTCCGCGCTTTCCACTTTGCCTGCAACCCTCAGCCAACCGCTCAGTGCACCCACTCTCTTCCCTCTCCCCTCTCCCAAAAAAAAGCGACCCCGTCTCCGGGGTCGCTTTTTGAAACGAATCAGACTGTCGCTGAACCTAAATCTCAGTCCTTGTGAGCCTCAATGGCCACGGTCTTGTAACCACCAATGCCCTTGAAGTAGAGCAACAAGAGCAGGTAAATGCCCGCCATCGTCAGCGGAATAAACGAATCCGCCTTCAAGGTCTTGCGGTCACCCACAATACTCGCATCCGCCACCGCCTGCTGATCCGCCGTGCGAGGATCCGCCTTCTGGGCCGCCGCCAATTTGGTTCCATCCAAGCCCTGCACTTCCTTGAAAACCAGGAACTTGCTCGTGCTCTCACCCTTGTACTGCTGATACAGAGCCGCATTGCTGGTCTCCAAATGCTCAGCCGTGAAACGATCCTTCGCATAACCCAAGCCAGGACCACCGAGCAAACCAGCCGACATCATCCCGATACCACCCATGATGGACATCGCAATCGCACCCGTCCGCGGGAACCGGTCACCCACCACCGCCAACATCGTCGGCCAGAAGAAGGTTTTGCCCAGCGCGTAAACCGCCAGGCACATCATCGCCCCCGCAAAGGTCTTGATGCCGCTAACCAGGTTCAAACCGACCACCGCCAGCAAAGCACACACCAGCAAAAGACCCACCGGCGACAACTTCAGCGTCTTCTCAATCCAATGAGCACAGAAACGCAGCGAGAACATCAGCAGCGAGGTGAACACGAACAGGATCTTGCCCTGCGCAGGAGTCAGGATGTTACCCGTGATGTTCTGAATCCAACCGTCGGTGCCCAGCTCAACTGCACCCACCAGGGCGTGCGTAACGAACAACACGGCCAACAATACCGATCCCACGGAAAACTTCGTGAGATAACCGGCAACCCCCAACAGGACCAAGCCGATCACCCAAGCCGCAGCCGAAGGCAAACCAATGTCGTTCTTGAAGAACAAAACCAACAGATACACCGCCACAGCCGAACCCAAAATACCCACTTCGCTGAGCATCTCGCCAACTTTGAGCCCCTTGGCCGCCGCCTCGGATTTCGGGAACTTCTGCCCCATGAATGCCACACCGTAAAGCACGGTCGGAATCAGGAACAGGCCGAGCTGAACCTTCCAGCTCACACCATTCTCACCCAGCGTCCAGCCAATCAAGCCACCCACCACCAAGCCTGCCGGCCAGGAAGCATGCAGAATGTTCAAATAGTGCGTGCGGTTCTTCGGGAACAACGTCGCCACCAGCGGGTTAGCCACCGCCTCCAACGTGCCGTTCGCCAAGGCAAACACAAAGGTGCCCCAATACAAGAACTTGAACGCCACATCCTGGGCCTGCCCCTTGCTCGCCGCAAAAGTGATAAACGCCGACAACACATGGAACAGGAACGCCGCAAAAACCAGCTTCCCATACCCGATCTTGTCCACCACCACACCACCAATGATGATGCCGAAACAGAACCCCGTAAACCCAGCACCGCCAATGATACCTAGCTGGCTTGCGTTAAATCCAAAGTCCTCACCCCAGTTCGCCAGGATGCCTCCACGAACACCAAATCCAATGCCGGCCGCTAGGATGGCTAAAAAGCCCGCCCACAGCAGCCGCTTGGCGTTTGGCGCGATGCCATTTGCTGATGCATTACTCATAATTGATCAGGTCGATAGGTTGGTTGTTGTTTGGTCTCTGTAAAACAGAATGCTCAGAGGGTAAATTTGGGCAGCTTCACAATCTTCCCGCCGTTCAGCGCCGACTCGTGCGCACACAAGCCCACACATGTCCAGTTGGCCGACTGCACCGCGTTCGGAAACGGATCACGGTTCTCCACCAAAGCCATCGCAAACTCATGCGCCAAATGCGGATGGCTCCCGCCATGACCACTCCCCTGCGTGAAACTCAAATGGGTCTTCTTCGACGAATCATACACCCCTTGGGTCGTATACTTCGCAATGCTCCTCGGTAACCGCTTCGCAAAATCCGGGCACTTGGTCAGTTTCGGAATCTTCGGCTCCGCCTTCTTCGCCGTGTGCACCACCAACGGCTCATGCTCAATCAAAGGCCACTCCACCGCCTTCTTCGTCCCGTAAACGTCAATGCTCTCCCGATACTGCCGCGCCGTGTCAAATAAGCTCCGGATAATCCGCGCACTCACATCCGAATCCGCAAACTTGATGTGCGCGGTCTCCACCGCAAAAGGACTGTCATACACCTTCACCAAATCCTCGCGAATGGTCCCCGACCCAAAACAACTCACATACTCAGCCGGCTTCCCAACCAAACCCGCCACCGGCCCCACACAGTGCGTCGCATACCACATCGGCGGTAAACCCGGCCAGTAGTTCGGCCAACCATCCATGTCCTGCTGATGACTCGCCTGCACAAACTGCAGCTTGCCCAACTCCCCCTTGTCCAACAAATCCTTCATGAACAGATACTCGCGGCTATACACCACGGTCTCCATCATCATGTACTTCAACCCCGTCTTCTTCACCAAATCGACGATCTTCTTGCAGTCCGCAATGTTCGTCGCCATCGGCACGGTGCAAGCCACATGCTTGCCCGCCTTCAACGCCGCAATGCTCATCCACGCATGATCCGGAATCGGCGAGTTGATGTGCACCACGTCCACCTTCGGATCCTTCAACAACGCCGCAAAATCGTCATACCGCGTCTCCACCCCGAAATAATCCCCCACCGCATCCAGCTTCTTCTTGTTCCGCTGGCAGATCGCATAACAGTCCGTGTGCGGATGCTTCTGCCACAACGGAATGAACTCAGCCCCAAACCCTAATCCAACAATGGCTACGTTGATCTTTTTACTCATCTTTGGTCACCAGGATGGCCCCCACCACAAAAGTACACGATATGTGAACAGGATGCGGCTTCGGCAATGGCGCGAATGACAACGATCACCCGCCCAACTGTCAACGGCAAAAACCACCCCCCGCCCCCAACCACAGCTAAACACCCTCACCTACCGCGCCACCGCCACCACCTGCACCACCGCACTCAGCCCCCGGTGCATCACCCCCTCGTTCACTTCCCGCTCCACCTCCCGCCCCACCTCAAAACCCATCCCCACCAACTCCGCCCGAACCTCCTCCAACGACATAAATAACGCCTCCTGCCCCGCCGGCGGCCCACCCTTGCCAGGCATCCCCAACTGCCGAACGGTATACGCCTCCAATATAAAGACACCCCCCTCCACCAAGGCCCCCCGCACCTGCCCATGCACCCGCTTCCGTGCCTCCGGTGCCATATGCGCAAATACCGACACAATCCCCGACCAACCAACCCCCAAGTCAAACGCCCCCAGATCCGCCGCCCGCACCTCCAGATCAACACCTCGCTCCGACGCCAACCGCTCCGCCTTGGCCAGCCCCACCGCCGATTGATCCACCCCAGTCACCCGATACCCCCGCCCAGCCAAAAAAACCCCGTTCCGACCCTCCCCCTCCGCTAAACATAACACCCGCCCCCCAACCGGAATCCGCTCACACTCCGCAACCAAAAATGCATTCGGCTCCGTCCCATACACATACTCATCCACTCGATATCGCTCATCCCACATCATGGTATCTCCTCATCGCACCGCCCTCAGCCCTCAGCCCTCAGCCCTCAGCCCTCAGCCCTCAGCCCTCAGCCCTCAGCCCTCAGCCCTCCTGTCTCCTCTCTCCTCGCTAAGCGGCCCCAGCCGCTTAGCGAAACGCCTTTTGCGCGAACCAATACAACGCCGCCCGCCAATGCTCCGGATCATGCCCGTGCCCATCCACATGCCACACATGCTCCACCCCATGCTCCTTCAAATACGCATGCACCCCCTGACTGATATTGATCAACCCATCCTGGTTCCCACACGAAAGCCAAAGCAGCTTCAATTGCGCCTTCGCCGCCGCCGGATCGGGCAATAACTCCGCCACCGGCTTCGTGTTCGGGGCCGATGAAAACCCGCCAACCCACGCAAACACATCCAGATGCCCCAACCCGAAATTCAACGACTGCCCCCCACCCATCGATAACCCCGCCAAAGCCCGCCCCTCCCGGTCCGTCCGCGTGCTATACCGCGACTCAATCGCCGGAATCACGTCGTCCAGCAAATCCCGCTCAAACACCGCAAACGCCGGCGCAGACGCAAACACGTTCCCCTCCGCCCGATCGTTCTTCTGCGCCCGCCCATTCGGCATCACCACAATCATCGGCACGGCCTTCCCATCCGCTATCAGGTTGTCAAACAACCGGTCCGGTGTCGCAAACCGCACCCACTCGGTCTCGTCCCCGCCAATCCCGTGCAGCAAATACAACACCGGATACTTCACGTCCTCCGAATACCCCGGCGGGGTATATACCTGCATCTTCCGCACCACACCCACGGTCTTGGAATCATACTCCACCATCTCCAACTTGCCCCGCGCCACCCCTTCCCGCTCTGCCACAATCCCCTCAGGCGGCTCCGGAAACGCCGCCTTGTCATCATCATTCAATACAATGGGCCGACCAAACCCCCGCGGCTCACCCGCCTGCAAAAAACTCACCCCCATGCCCAACCCAACCACCAAAACCAATGTCCTCGATAACTTCATCACGCTGCTCTCCTGATTCATGTTTCGTTTCTCGATCCCCAATAACCTCCGCTAGCCCAACCTCAACACTCCAAAACCACCCGCAACACCTGCCCCGCACTCACCCTCAACCCCGCACCAAAATCCACATACGCAAACGCCCCGCCCCCACGCTGCTCAACCCCCACCTCCAACTCCTCACTCCCCAGAAACACCCGCCCCCCCGCCAGCCTCGCCTCAGCCGGCAACGCCAGCTTCAACTCCCTCAAAAACACCTCGCCCCACTTCACCTCCAACACCGATACCTGCCCCGCACCCCCGCGCCGCTGCGCATAATTCCCCCAACCCTCAGCCGCCGTAAAGACCGCCCTGAAATCCTCCGGCGTCATCCGCGGCGCAAAACCCATCCGGCCCGCCGGCCCGTCCAGCTCAAAACCCGACAAACCCGTCAATACCCCCCACGACGCCAGCGCCCTCGCATAATGATCCCCACACTCAATCTCGTTCCAAGGATTCCGCTTCGCCGGATGATACCGCTCGTGAATCGCCCGGCACATCGCCAGACACTCCGTCACCATCCCCTCCCACGCCATGTGCCCCGCCACCTGATACTCAATCCCCGTCCAAACCTCGTTCCGATACCTCGTCGATTTCGCCCCCAAATGCGCCGACCTCGGCCACGTGCACGTAAACAACCCGCCCTCACCCGGCCGCGCAAACCATCGCTCCGGCTTGTGCGCCGCATTCTGCGCCCCCACGTCCGGCGTCCAGCAATACCGCCAGATCGATTCCAAGGTCATCCGCACCTCGTTGGGCGGATACAGATAACCCAACCCCACCTGATGCGCCCAACCCTGACCAAACATCTGGTCCGCCAAACAACCGTCCGCATATTGCCACTCCGGATGTTGCTCCAAATCGACGTCCTGAATGAAATACTCCCCATTCCACAACCGCTTCACACTCTCCCGACTCCCCAACTCCGCCAACTGCAAACACCGCGCCGCAAAATCACCCTCCCCCATGTGACGAGCCATCACCGCCGCCGCCCTCAATGCCCCCAAATACAACGCACCCACAAAGGTGTTCGCCCCATAATAGTCCTGGTCATACGTCTGATGCTGTCTCCCCTCAATCATCCCGTCCCCATCCCCATCCTCCCCAATCAAAAACTCCACAGCCTTCCGAATGTTCGCCCAGTTGCGCCTCAGAAAACTGTCGTCCACAGAACAACAATGCTCCCGATACGCCTTCAAAATATAACCACCCTGCGAATCCCCCGCCCATAAACTCCAACCCTCCCCCCGAAATCCAATCGACCCCGTCTCAGCATTAAACCCAATCCCCGGCGCAAAATCCTGCATCTCCCGCACCGATCGCTCCAAATCCGGAAACAAACGCGCCATCGCATGCTCGTAATTCCACACATGCCCGCACGTCCCATGACAACACCCACACCCCTCCCACGCCCAAAACCGTCCGCTCTCCCACCACTGACACGTCGCACTCGCCAGGTTCCCTACGGTCGAATGCAGCCGGTCCAATAACCACCACGGCAATGTGGAATCATAATAGCTGTCGTGCCACAACCACGTCTCCCGCACATACCGGTCCAGGTTCAAGGCCACATGCCCAGCTACATCCTGTGCCGATCCAAACCGCTTCGCATACGCGTTCCCAACCCGACGTCCCTCGCGCATCATGTTCGGAAAAGACCAGCTCACCACAAAGCTCACGGTCCGGCACTCCCCCGGCTCCAACTCAAACCCCACACCCACAGCACTCCTCAAACCACGCCCCACCGAACTCACCGCACTACCCGCCTCACTCAAACCACCGCGCCCGTCAAACAACACCTCCCCCGCCGCCCCCTCCGGCAAAGCCCGACTCACCATCCCCTCTCCCTCCCCCACTAACACCAAAGCCATCGACCCGAAATCCGGTAAAGCCGCCACGTCCGCTACCCCTCCACCCATCGGCTCATCCCGCAACTCAATCTGATCCACGTTGATATGCCCCCAAGGCCCACCCTCACGATCCACAATCTCCAGCCTCGCCTTCCTCCCCGCCAAATCCTCCACATTCCAGTTCTGCGCCCGCAACCGCTCCTCGTTCCGCCCACAAGCGGTCCGCACCACCTGCCCCCCCACCACCAGGTTGATGCAAGTCGACTCCTTAAATGAACCGCCCCCCACCAGAAAACCAATCCACGGCCGATCCACCGTAAACTCAGGCGAGATCAACCGCCCCTGCAACCGGTCATCACCCCCCAAGTAAGTGTTCACCAACTTCTCACCCGCATACCCGTTCACCTGCTGCTGGTTGGCCAATGTCCCCTTCGCCGGCCCCACACCAAACGCCTCCCCCTCCACGGTCCACCCCCCGTAACCCTCACCCTCAAAATCCGCCAACACCTGCGGCGCACGCACCTCCCGCTGCCCCCCCTCCGGCAACACCCGCACCACCCCCATCACCCCCCGCATATCCCGTCCCCGAAATGACCGGTTCTCCCAATCCGCCCGCCCCACCAACGCCGCCGCATTGTCCGCACAAACCCGATTCTCCAACCACCCCGCCAGTTGCCCCCGAATCTTCCTGCCCGAGACGCTCCGCACGGTATACCGCATCACGGTCGCAGGCAGCGTCGACGCCTCACTGTCCAACGGAATAAACGGCGAAAACGCCTCCAAATCCACCTCCACACCACAACCCCCATCCCGATACTCCACGCGCCCAATCGGATACTCCCCACAAAATCGCACGCTCCCAAAACCCGCCCCGTCCAGCGTCCGCACCCGCGCTCCACCCTCGCTCTCCAACCGCACGGCAAAACCCTGATCCACCTCCAAAGCCGGCTCAAACCGACCCGACCCCTCCACGGTCTCCGTCGGTAACCGACCCTCCTTGTAATTCAGTGCCCCATACCCCGTGTTCTGGTTCCGATTCAAAATATCCCAGTAAATCAACCTCCCCTCCCCACTCAAATACACCTGCCCCGCACACACCCCTCCCACCGGCATCCCAATGGTCCGCAAATCGGAACCCGTATACCACGTCGCCCCACCACGCTCCCGCAACACCCGCAACCACTCCGGTGCCAACTTCTTGTCCGCCGGAATAAAATGATCACCACCACCCCCCTCAGAAAATGGCCCCGCCACCACCCGCATCGAGGGCGTCGCCGCCAACCACGCCATCCCCACTCCCACACCCCTCAAAAAATCCCGCCTCCCCATCACACCACCATCACCCGTATTCAACGAAAACTCAGGAGCAGAACCAAAAGACAAGTCAGGTGTGTTCATGGCAGTTCAATCCAGTGCACAACGGTTTCAGCAGGGACCCCGCAACCCTCCCCCCTCACCCACGCTTTGTCACCCCGGAAATCACCCAACCTCCCTTACCAACCCGCGCCCTTCCGTGCACCTCCCCTCTCCCCCCCTCGCGCCTCACCAGAGGCGCCCATCTGTTCCGAAACTCCGCCCTTCCTCCTTCGCTCTTTGAGCTTCGAAGGACAGGCCGCCCTCAGCCCTCAGCCCTCTACGCTTCCCGCTTACCCCTTCCCGCTCTGCGCTTACCGCTTACCGCTTACCGCTCCGCCCCCAGCCCCCTAAAAAACCCCTCCGCCGTCGCACACGTCACCCGACTCAACTCCTCCACCGGACAACCCCGCTCCACCGCAATCGCCTCCGCCGTATGCCGCACATACGCCGGCTCACACCGCTTCCCCCGATACGGCACCGGAGCCAAAAACGGCGAATCCGTCTCCACCATGAACTTCCCCTCCGGCACCACCTTCGCCACCTCCCGAATGCCAGCAGCATTCTTAAAGGTCACAATCCCCGTAAAACTCACCAACGACCCCATCCCAATCACCTGCTCCATCTCACCCACCGTCCCCGCAAAACAATGAAACACGCTCTTCACCCGATCCGCATACGGAGCAAACACCCGCACGGTATCCTCGAAGGACGCCCGCTGATGCACCACACAATTCAAACCCAACTCAGCCGCCACCTCCAACTGCTGACGAAACAACGCCCGCTGCCGCTCCCGGATCTCCTCGCGCCTCGCCTCCGCCTCCTCCCCCTCACCCTCCGGCAAACGATAGTAATCCAACCCCGTCTCCCCAATCCCCACCACCCGCGGATGCCGCCCCAACTCCCTCAACTCATCCCGAATGTCCAACGGCGCCTCAGTCGCATGCCCCGGATGCCACCCCACCACCGCCCAAACCGAAGCATGCCGCTCCGCCATCCCAATCGCCTTCCTACTGCTCGCCAAATCGGTCCCCACCACAATCATCCGCGAAACCCCGGACTCCTCCGCCCGCCTAACCACCTCGTCGCGGTCAGCATCAAAATCCCCATAATCCAAATGACAATGCGTATCGTAAAACACCGGATTCATCCCCACCTCCATGCAACCCATGCCCCCAACCTGCCAAGCTTATTCCACCATACACCAGAGGTCAGGAGTCAGGAGTCAGGAGTCAGGAGTCAGGAGTCAGGAACCAGGAACCAACCGCTAGTCCGTGTCCCTCCCTCAGGTAGAGGCGCACTGTTCGGTATGCCCTGAAGTCATTGCTCCAAACCCATCCCTTCGAAATCGAAATCGCTATCGGGATCCGGATCGAAATCCAGAGGTCAACCTGTCCGCCGTAGCCTTGGCGAAGGCGGAAGGCCAGAGGCCAGGGATCCGGGGCCAAGAAGACCTCCACCCAGCCCCCCCGAATGCCCAACCAACAACCAACAACCCATATTCTATATCCGATATCCCCTATCCCATATCCCACTCTCCCCCCTCTCGCGCGAAGCGCCTGTCCCCCAGCTCCTAGCTCCCAGCTCCTGGCTCCCGGACCAGAGGTCCCAGTTCCCCTCTCTCCTCCATACGTTCTCCCCGCGCCGCAGGCGCGCAGGCCTCCCCCAACGGCACCACGTCCACCGCCACACTCACACTGTGCTCACCCGCCCCCACCAAAACACCACGCGTAGGACATACATCCCCATAGTCCCGACCCCACCCCAACGTCACATACCGCATAGACGGCATACAATCGTTGGTCGGATCCAAATCCATCCAGCCCAACCCCGGACAATACAACGACACCCACGCATGCGACATGTCCCCCCCCACTAACCTCGCCTGACCCGGCGGCGGTATGGTCTCCAAATACCCGCTCACATACCGCGCCGCCAAACCCAACGACCGTAAACACGCTATCTCGATATGCGCAAAATCCTGACACACCCCTCGACGCTCCCGCATCACCTCCTCCAACGGAGTCGTCGTCGTCGTCGCACTCGGATCAAACACGAATTCCCTGTGTATCCTCCCCGTTAACTCCAAAGCCGACTCCAGCAAGGACCTCCCATCCTGAAACGACTCCGCCGCATAGGCCGCATACTCCAACCCCACCGGCACCATCGGCGACGCGAACGTGAATTCGTTCGCCTCCAATACACTCCGCGACCGATCGGTCCGACACACCCGCCTCACCACCTCCCACGAAGGTGTCTCACCCGGATCCGGAATATACGCCGCCCCCACCACCAACCGGCTACTCGCCGTAATCGTCAGCTCATCATGCGCCCCCTCAAAGGTCACATACTGCACTTCATTCCCAAAATAGTCCTGCCGACAACTCGCCGCGCTCGCACCCGGCTCCGTCTCCACCCTATGCTCCATCACCACCTGCCTCCTCATCCGCCTCGGAGCCAGCCGCAGCAAATGATGCGATACCATCACCGGCGACGGATAAACGGTCCGCGTCACATGCCTCAACTCATACAAAAATCCCTTCATCTCAAGTCACTCTCGGTACCACATGACTGAAATACACCTGCGCCAATAAATCCGAAAACGACTGTAACCCCTCCGCCACCAACCCGAACTCATCCGCATCTCCCTCCTCCCCTCCCACCCAGCTCCCACGCACACCATCAAGCCGCCCCGCCAACTGATCCGCACTCCTGCGCACGGATTCCCACCCAACCGGATTCTCCCCCGAAGGCAACACCAACGCATGCCGACGCAACGCCTGCACCTGAAATGCCAAAGACCTCGGATTCGCCTCAGCCCACGCCAGCACCTCAAGGGTCGACCCCACCCGCGGCGCAGAAAAAAACCGCCTCCGGTGCGTCATCACGCTGTCGCACACCTGCAAGGCCGGTTCCAAAAGCAACTCAACGTCGCCCACCCCCATCACCAACCCCTCCAGTAACCGCGCCACAAAAACCCCCCGCTCTACCCGACGCCCCACATCCAAAAATACCCAGCCATACCCCCGGGTCATGTTCTCCATCGCCACACCACTAAAGGCTGAAAGCCCCAATAGCAATCCATCCAGCACAACTCCCATCTCCACCAACTCAACCTCCTCACCCACCCCCCCCACCCCACGCCCCAAATGAAATAACGTCCTCCACGTGTCCTCCGATAAACGATCCCGAACCGCATCCGCAACCCGATGAATCTCCCCCACCAAACCAGCCACACCCGGCAAAACCACCCCGCGAAATACCCCACCCACCAAACCACCCTCACCCTCAACATACTCCTCCAACCCCTCAGCAAAACCCATCCAGCCCAATACACGGCTCATCGGCACCAATCGCCCCCGCCCCAACTCACGATCCTCGCAAACCGCACACCCCAGCAAACACCGCGAAATCCTCACCAGCTGCTCCAAACGCTCGGTATACCGCCCCAGCCAATACATGTTGTCCGCACCCCGACTCGGCAAATCGGAAGCCAACCGGTCAGCCGATAACTCCGGCACTCTAACCCCACCGCCAGTCACTACACTCTCATCCGACTCCACCCACACATCTCGCATCGCCCCACCCCCAACACCCCCACGTGCCACACCACCCGGCACCACCCGAAACCCCGCCCCGTCATGCAACACAAACACCCGTAATACATACTCCACCTCCCCCACCCCACGCGCCTCCCAAGCCGGCACAGCCGCAACCTTCAGCCGCTCCCGCGCCACATACCAGTGCGGCGCCGCCTGCAACATCCCCAACGCCTCCCCACTGTCCAAACCCGCCAGAATCTCCCCCCTGGAATCAAACGCCGAACACAAATCTAACTTGCCCAACTGACCCCGAACATACGCCTCCTCCCGCGCCTGCCCACACCACCACGTCGCCGGCGACGGCAATAACAACTCCTCCCCCAGTAACGCCCGACTCAACCCCGGTAAAAACGGCCCCAGTCCCAGCCCCTCCACGACCCCAGCCCCCAACGCATTGCTAATCGTCACCTCCCCAGCCCGCGCCGCCTCCACCAAACCCGCCACCCCCCCCAAAGAAGCACCGTCCAATTCCAGCGGATCACACTGCGCATCCTCTAGCCTCCGCATCACCACATCCACCCGACGTAAGCCATCCAGCGTCTTCAAAAACAACCGCCGACCCCGCACAGTCAAATCTTCCCCCTCCGCTAAAACCACCCCCAGACGCCGAGCCAAATACGCCTGCTCAAAATACTCCACCCCGCGCCCCCCACACCCCAGCAATACCACCATCGGCTTCTCCCCCGGCCGCGGCGATAACCGTTGCAAGGTCTCCAAGCGCACCAACAAGGTCTCCGCAATAGAACGCGGAGCAAACCCTCCCAAAAGCTCCGGAACCACCCTCGATAACAACGAACGATTCTCCATCATGTATCCCAACCCCGCAGGCGCCTGCGTGTGATCCGCCAACACCCACCACCCCCCATCTACCCCGCGCGCCACATCCGCCGCATAAATCTGTAAATACACCCCACCCGTCGGCTCCAAAGCCTGACACGACCTCAGAAAATGTGGGTTCGCAAAAACTAACGGCGCCGGCAACCACCCGTCCCGCACCAACCGCTGCGTCCCATAAATGTCCCCCAATATCCCGTTCAATAACTCCACCCGCTGTAATAAACCCGCCTCCAAATAACCCCACTCCTCCCCCGATACCACATACGGCAACAATTCCAAAGTCCCCCCCTCAAGATGCCCGCCCGCAGGACCACCAAAACCCTGCTCCACCATCAACCGACGCAAGGTCGCTACTCGCCCCGCCCAGTCGCCCGCACCCACCTCCGCCACCAAACCCCCAAGACGTCCCCAAACCCCACCCACATCCTCCATCAAAGACCCAACCCAGCCCCCACCAAAACCAGGCAGCATCCCCTCCACCATGGAACCACCACCACTCTTCACGCCCCAACCCCCACCCCTCCCGCCCGCCGTAAATCCAACGTAAACGGAAAATCCCGGTCCAATGCCAACTCCGGCACTCTCACCCTCAATGGCGTATGCCCCATCCTAAAATACCGGGCCAACCGCCGACTCTCAGCCTCATATGCATTCACAGGCAACGTCGTGTAGTTCCTGCCACCCGGATGTGCAACATGATAAACACACCCCCCAATACTCCGCCCGTTCCACGTGTCCACCACATCAAAGGTCAAAGGCGAATGCACCCCAATAGTCGGCTGTAAACACTCCGGCGGTTGCCACGCCCGAAACCTCACCCCAGCCACGTATTCCCCCTCCACACCCGTCGGATGTAACGGCACCCTCAACCCATTGCACGTCACCACATGCCGACTGTCCACCATCCCCCGCACCCGCACCTGTAACCTGTCCAACGATGAATCCACATGCCGCACAGTCCCACCCGCCATACCCTGCTCCCCCAAAACATGCCACGGCTCCAAGGCTTGCCTCACCTCCAGATTCACCCCCCGCACCGTAATCTCCCCATACCGCGGAAACCGAAACTCAAACTGAGGACCAAACCACTCCGCCCGAAACCCATAACCTCGCTCGTTCATCTCCCCCAAAATATCCCTGAAATCCTCCTCCACAAAATGCGGCAGCATAAACCGATCATGCAACTCACTCCCCCATCGCACCAGTCCCCCACGATAAGGCTCATCCCAAAACCTCGATACCAACGCCCGCACCAATAACGCCTGCACCAAGCCCATCCTCGCATGCGGCGGCATCTCAAACGCCCGCATCTCCACTAAACCCAAACGCCCCGTAGCCCCCTCCGGCGCATATAACTTGTCGATGCAAAATTCCGCCCGATGCGTGTTACCCGTCGAATCCACCAATAAATTCCGAAATATCCGGTCCACCAGCCACGGCAACGGACACTCCCCCCCCCCCGCATCCAAATGCCTACCCAGCTCAGCAAACGCCACCTCCAACTCATGCAGCGAATCGTTCCGGGCCTCGTCCACCCGCGGATGCTGGCTCGTCGGCCCAATAAACAAACCCGAAAACAAAAACGATAGCGAAGGATGATGCTGCCAGTAATTGACCAGGCTGCGCAGCAAATCCGGACGCCGCAAAAACGGACTGTCCCCCGGCGTCTCTCCCCCCAACACCATGTGATTGCCCCCGCCCGTCCCCACATGCCGACCATCCACCATGAACTTCTCCGTCCCTAACCGACACAACCTCGCCTCCTCATACAAGGCCTCCGTGTTCACCACCAACTCCCCCCAGCTCCCCACCGCCGGCACGTTCACCTCAATCACCCCGGGATCCGGCGTAACCCGCATCACTCCCAGTCGCGGATCATAACCCGGAGCCGACCCCTCCAGCACCACCGGCAAACCCAAGGCCGCCGCCGACCTTTCCACCACCCCCACCAACTCCAAGTAGTCCTCAGTCAGACTTAACGGAGGCAAAAACACATGCAACCTCCCACCCCTCGGCTCCACACACAACGCCGTCCGCACAATCCAATCCGCCGACTCCCCCTTCCGAGGCACACCCATTGCACCCACCCCGCTACCCCCACCCCGCCCCCGACCCACCATCCCACGCTGCATCACCCGCTCCCCATGCAACCTCCCCATACCCCCAACCAAACGCTCCCCCCCATAACTCATCGGATCCGGCGCGTTCACATAAGGATAATCCGATCCGCTCACCCACGGCAGCCCGTCCAACGGTAGCCGCAACCCCATCGGCGAATCCCCCGGAATCAAATAACACCGCTCCCGACGCAAAAACCACGACCCGCTTACCCACTCGGTCTCGCCCACCTCACCACGCCGTAATGGTAATACATACCCCACAACCTCCCTCAACCCCTGGTCAAAGACCCGTGCCAACCGCTCCCGCTCCTCCACATCCTCCAACCTCGACCCCATCACATCCACATTGCCCGGCAACCGACGCTCCCGCCACATGTAGTAAAACGCATCCTCATAACCCGGCATCACATGCCCCATCCCCACCCCCAAACCCCGCGCCAGTTCCTCCACCAATAACTTCGCCTCCACAACGCCATGCCCGTAATCCACCGACCCGTCCGCCAATAAATCCTCGCGCCCCCAAATCACCCCGCCATCCCGCCTCCATATGCAGCTGTATGCCCACCGCGGTAACGACTCCCCCGGATACCACTTCCCCTGCCCATGATGCAAAACCCCGCCCGCCCCAAACCTCCGCCTCAACCGACGTAACAACCGATCCGATAACACCCGCTTGCCCTCCCCTACCGCCGAAAAATTCCATTCCTCACCATCCATGTCCTCCACAGAAACAAAGGTCGGCTCACCCCCCATCGTCAAACGCACATCCCTCGCCAACAACTCCCGATCCACCTGCTGACCCAGTAGATCAACCCGCTCCCACTCCTCCTCACTAAACGGCTTCGTCACTCGCGGAGCCTCGTAAATCCGATCAACCCTCATCCGATGGCTAAACTCACTCTCGCACGGATCCACCCGCCCCACCACCGGCGCCGCCGAAACCGGATGCGGCGTGCACGCCAAAGGTATATGCCCCTCCCCAGCCAATAACCCCGAGGTCGGATCCAACCCCACCCACCCCGCCCCAGGTAAATACACCTCACACCACGCATGCAAATCCGTGAAATCATCCGCCACTCCCGCCGGCCCATCCAAGGCCCTCACATCCGGCTTCAGCTGAATCAAATACCCGCTCACAAACCGCGCCGCCAAACCCAAC
>JBJOII010000044.1:0-72955 GCA_046047235.1 Verrucomicrobiota bacterium
CCGCTTACCTCTTACCGCTTACCTCTTACCGCTTGCCTCTTGCCGCTTTGCGCTTACCGCCCTTCGCTTTGCGCTTGACGGGCTTCGCCGCATGCACACCCGCCGCCACGCTCAACCGCAACCCGTTCAACCGGATAAAGCCCGTCGCGTCATCCTGGTTGTATGCCTGGGTAGGATCCTCCTCCATGGTCGCGATGTGCGGATTGTAGAGGCTGAGCGGGGACTGCGTACCCGCGGAAATGATATTCCCCTTGTAGAGCCGCACCCGAACGGAACCTGTCACGTGCTTCTGACTCTCCTCCACCAGGGCCTGCAAAGCCAGACGCTCCGGAGCAAACCAGAAACCGTAATAAACCAGCTCAGCATACTTCGGAATCAGGGAATCACGCAGATGCATCACCTCCCGGTCCATCGTCAGACTCTCCATCTGCCGATGGGCAAAGTGAAGAATCGCACCACCCGGAGTCTCATACACACCACGGGATTTCATGCCCACAAAGCGGTTCTCCACCATGTCCACACGACCCACACCATGCTTGCCGCCAAGGCGATTCAGGGTCTGCATCACACCCAACGGCGACATCGCCTTGCCATTCACCGCAATACAATCACCACGCTCAAAATCCAGCGTCACCAGTTCACTGCGATCCGGAGCGTCCTCCGGCGAAACGCTGAGCTTATACATGTCCTTGTGAGCCGGAGCACTCGCATCCAGCCACGGATCTTCCAGAATCCCCGCCTCAAAGGAAATGTGCAGAAGATTGCGATCCATCGAATACGGCTTCTTGGCCGATGCCTGCACCGGGATCTTCTTGTCCTCACAATATTGGATCATCGACGCCCGCCCGGGAAACTGATCCCGGAACGCCTGCACCCGCCACGGCGCAATAATCTGCAGCTCCGGCGCGAGGGCGGCTGTGGTCAACTCAAAGCGAACCTGATCGTTCCCCTTCCCCGTCGCACCGTGAGCAATGGCTTGCGCCCCCTCAGCCCGCGCAATCTCCACCATGCGCTTCGCAATCAGCGGCCGGGCAATGCTGGTCCCCAGAAAATAACGCCCCTCGTAAATGGCGCCCGCACGCATCATCGGGAAAATAAAGTCGCGCGCAAACTCCTCCCGCAAATCGTCAATATACACCTTGCTCGCGCCAGTGCGCTTGGCCTTCTGGTTCAACCCCTTCAACTCCTCCCCCTGCCCCACATCCGCACAAAACGCGATGACCTCGGTCTGATAATGGTCCCGCACCCAAGACAAGAGCACCGACGTGTCCAATCCACCCGAATATGCCAGAACTGTTTTCATATGCGTTGTCAAAAGCAGCACTAAAAGCCATCGCGCTTCTGCTGGGAAGCAGAATCATGAGAATCCCCAAAGCGGATCAGTAGTCGAAGGTCAAAAGACTGAATTCAGGCCTCCGATGACTCGCCAGCTTCCTTCGCCCCCCCTCGCGCGAAGCACCTGACCCCCCAACTGCAAACCACTAGCTCCCGGCTCCGTTCTCCGGCGTTCGGCCTGCGGCACCCAGAGGACACCTCCGCGCCGGTTCCACGTGCAGCAATACATCCAACACTTCCGGGAACCTGTCGCGCACCCGATCCTTCACCTCGTGCGCAACCGCATGCGCGCGCTCCACAGTCATCTCCGGGTCCACCTCCAAATGCATCTCCACCAGATACCGATAACCGCTCTTGCGCACCCGACACTTCTCCACATCCACCACCGGACCCACGTCCTGTGCCTCCTTCACCAGCCCCTGCACCCACTCACTCGAAACCTCCGTATCCATCAACTCATCCAGTGCAGGCCGCAACAGCCGCCACCCGTTCCACGCAATTACACCGGATGCCAGAAAGGCAGCCACATCATCGGCCACCGCCCAAGCAGCCCCACCCACAAGGGCAACCGTAATCCCCACACTCGCCGCCACCGAGGTCAAGGCATCGCTACGATGATGCCACGCGTCACTGCGCACAGCCGAACTCTCGATTGCCTCCCCCTCCCGGATCACACGACGGAAAAGCATCTCCTTCACCACAATCACCACCAGCAACACCGGCAAGGTGTAAAGCTCCGGAACCGGATGCGGGTGGAAGAAGTTCCTAACTGAACCCACGGCGATCCCAAGGGCTGCCACCAGTAGCATGATCGCTACTGCAGCCGAGGCCAGCGGCTCCGCCTTACCATGCCCATACGGATGATCCGCGTCCGCCGGCGTCGCAGCCACCACCAGCCCGCGCCAGACAATCGCCGAACTCAAGAGGTCCGCCAACGACTCCACGGCGTCCGCCACCAGCGCCTGAGAATGACCTGCCACCCCCGCCACCAGCTTCACCCCGGCCAAGGCAGCATTCGTCGCCATCCCCAGCAGAGTCGCACGAACTCCCCTGCTCAAGCGTGCAGATTCCATAATCCCCTCATCTCAGCGCGGGGACTCTGGCGCTCACTCCACCGATTCCAATTGGTGCGTGAACATCCCGTCCCTCAACTTCGGTTCAAACCACGTGCTCTTCGGCGGCATAATGCCATCCGCATCCGCCACCGCCATCAACTCACCGACCGAGGTCGGATGCAGCGAAAACGCCACCTCCCCCTTTCCGGCCTTCACCAGCTTCTCCAGTTCTGCGGTCCCACGAATGCCTCCAATGAACTGAATCCGGTTGCTGGTCCGAGGATTGTCGATCCCCAACAGCGGATCCAAAACATGCCTCTGCAACAAGGCCGCGTCCAGTGCATCCACCGCCGCTTGTCCTTCATACAACTCCGGCTTCAACCGCAGCGCTCGCCACACCCCCCCAAGATACACGCAAACCTCGTGCAACCCCGAAGGGACCGCTCGTCCCTCCTCACCCCAGCTGCCCAACTCCGCCAATTTGGCCAGAAACTCCTCCTGACTCAACCCGTTCAAATCCGCCACCACACGGTTGTAAGGCAGCACCTGCATCTGGTTGTCCGGGAAAATCACCGCCAAAAACCGACCTGAATCTCCACGCCCACCACGCGCCTCGTCCACCCGCGAAGCCGCCGCCGACCGATGATGCCCGTCCGCAATGTAAAGCAGGTTCATCCCAGCGAATTCCTGCTTCAAAGCAGTGATCATGGCCTCGTCAAAAATCGACCACCCCTCATGCTTCACCCCGTCAGAAGCCACAAAGGACACCTCGGGTGCCGCCGCCACCACGCCCGCCACAATGCCGTCCACAACCGACGACGCCCGATATGTCAAAAACACCGGACCCGTCTGGGCGTCCACCACCTCAATGTGCCGTACGCGGTCGTTCTCCTTGTCCGGACGCGTAAACTCGTGCTTCCGCACAATGCCCTCCCGATACTCGGTACAGCTGGCCACCGCCACCAACCCCGTCTGCACGTGTGACCCCATGGTCAGCCGATACACATACAAGCCCGGCTTCTCGTCCTTGCACAGCAAACCCTCACGCTGCAAACGGTCAAACTCCTCACGCCCCCGAACGTAAACCTCTGGCGCAGTTGCATCCTGTCCCGGCGGAAAACAAATCTCCGGTTTGCTCACCCGCAAAAAGCTGTTCGGATTCCCATCCGCCATCTCCCGCGCCTCCTCACTCGACATCACGTCGTAAGGAAGCTCACAAACCGTCGCCGCCTGCGCAGGCAGCGGCCTCAATGCTCGAAAAGGTTCAATCGTCGCCATATGAACAAGCCGCGGACCCTAAGGAGCCAGCTCTCCGGTTGCACGGCAAAAATGGCCAAACACCAAAACGTCACCCGAATCCAAAGGTCAGGGGGCGGGAGTCCAGAAAGCCCATCACCCCGCCAGGTCCCGGAGCCGCGCCTGCCGCACTCTACACGGCAGTCCTCCCAATCCGTCGGATCACCCTGATCCGTCAGATCACCCCCCCCCAGCTCCTAGCTCCTAGGTCCTGCGCCCAGCGCCGGCGGAGCCGGCGCTGGCGCTGCGCTATCCACGGAAGTACAGGTAGGCCGCCAGGATCAACACCATGACAAAGCCCGAAGCCATGACCTCCCCCATACCCCAGCTCGCCCGGCTCTCCGCCTTCTGGGCTCCAGTCACGGTCGCAAAAGTCAGACCCTCCAGCTGCTTCTCATCAGGCTCCTCAGTCAGGTAACTCACACCCACCATCACCACCACACAGACCAAAAGAATCAGGATGCTGAAATACTGGAAGAAAATGTTGTTCACGATCCAGAGGAATGACCCCTCGGTATACCCGCCCTCAAAGCCTGCCATCTTCAGCGCCACCGGCGTGTCCACAGCCAACCGGAACAAGCCCAGCAGGAAGCCCACGATCAACGCCGCCAGACAACCCTTGCCGTTCAGCCGCTTCATGAACACACCCAGGAAAAACACGGTGAAGATCGGGGGAGCCAGATAGCTCTGCACCGACTGCAAATACGAATACAACCCCTCCGACCCACGAATCACCGGAATCCAGAGCAAACCAATCAGGACCATGATACCGGTCATCAAACGCCCCACCGACACGATCTGGTGCTGGGACGCTTTCGGACGCCATTTCTGATACAAATCCACCGTGAACAGGGTCGAACTGGCATTGAACACACCGGCGAGAGAACTCATCAGCGCCGCCAGCAGGCCGGCCACTACGATACCCCGAACGCCCACAGGCAGGATGTGTGCGACCAACAACGGGAACGCCGCCTGGGCCGCACTCGTATCCACCGTGTTCCCCGCTCCGCCATCCACCAGGATCTGCTTCAGCTCAGGCACCTTGCCGCTCAAGGCCAACGCAAAGCAAATCATGCCCGGCACGATGAAAATAAACACCGGCAACAACTTCAGGTAAGAAGCAAAAATCGCACCCCGACGCGCCTCACGCTCGTTGGGGGCACCCAACGCACGCTGCACGATATACTGGTCAGTACACCAGTACCACAAACCAATCACCGGCGCGCAAATCAGCATGGAAAGCCAAGGGAAATGGGAGTTGAAATACCAGGCGATCCGACCCGACTCCTTCACTGGCGCCCAGGTCGCCTCCATCCCCGCCGGGACCAGCGGTTTCCACAGGTTAAACATGTCGCTCGGCAGCGCTTCCCGCAACCCGCTCCACCCTCCCAGCAAACGCAAACCAAAGAACGTCACGAGAAATGAACCCAGCACCAGCACCAAAGTCTGCACGGCCTCGGTGTAGGCCACCGCCCGCATACCACCCAGCACGGTGTATAAACCGGTGGCCGCCAGCACCAGCAACGAACCCAGCCAGAAACTGTCCAGCTGCACAAAACCCAGATCCAATCGCATCTCAGGCAACAAAGTCCCAAAGACAATACCTCCAGCGAAAATGCCTACCGCAATCTTCGTGATCACATACGCCACCAGCGAAATCACCGACAACACGGTCCGCGAGGCCGGAGAAAACCGACGCTCCAGAAACTCCGGCATGGTGTAGACCTTCGAGCGCATATAAAACGGCACCAGCACCCACCCGAGCACCAACAGGCACCACGCGTGCAACTCATAATGCGCCATCGCCACGCCGTCGGTCGCGCCGGATCCAGCCAAGCCCACCAGGTGCTCCGAACCAATGTTCGACGCAAAGATGGATGCACCTACTATCCACCATCCCAAGTGGCGACCGGCCAGGAAGTAATCCTCGGCCGTGTCCTTCCTCCGCGACACCGCCCACCAGGTGATGGCAAACAGCACACCGAAGTACAACAGGATCATCAACCAATCCAACGCGCCGAAACCGGGCGAAGCCGCTCCCAACATGAAGTAAGTCGCATTCATATTTCCAAATCAGTTGCCTTGTCCGTAGGTGGCCTTCGGGCCGTGTTTACGCAAAAAGTGCTGATCCAACAATGCCTTGGGAATCTCCCCAACCCTGGGCGAGATCCGCAGGGTCTCACTCGCCAGCTGCGCCACAAACTCCAGGACCTCAGCGTTGTGCACCGCATCCGCCGCCGTCTTTCCCCACGTAAACGGACCATGACCCGCAACCAGAACCCCGGGAATATGCAGCGGATCCAACCCTTTAAACCGCTCCACAATCACCTTGCCGGTGTTCAGCTCGTAGTCCTTCCGAATCTCTGCGGTCTTCAGCAAACGCGTGCAAGGCACCGACCCGTAAAACGCGTCCGCGTGCGTGGTCCCCAACGCCGGCAACTCACGCTGCGCCTGCGCCCAGGCGGTCGCATGCAGACTGTGCGTGTGGACCACCCCGCCAATGCCCTGGAACTTCTGATACAACAAACGATGGGTCGGCGTGTCGCTGCTCGGCTTCAACTCGCCCTGAACCACCTCCCCTGTCTCCAGCGAAACGACCACCATGTGCGCGGGCTTCATCCCTTCATACGCAACACCCGAGGGCTTGATCACCATCAGGCCGCGCTCGCGGTCGACTCCGCTAACATTGCCCCACGTATGCAGCACCAGCCCGGCCTTCACCAGGTCCAGGTTCGCCTCACACACCTGCCGCTTCAGTTGCTTCAACATGACTTGCCTCCTTGAACCAGCCTCAACGACGAACTTGCGCACGGATCTCCAGCAGCCGCTTCATCACGCCTTGAAGATTACCCTGCCAGGAAACGGTGCCCAGGGCGTCATGCAATTGCCGATAAACCCCATACAGTTCGTGATAAATCTTGTGGTTCGCTGCGTTCGGCTTGAAGACCCTCGGTTTCAACCCCGTCATCTTCGCCTGCGCCGCGCCAACAGTCCGATAAACTCCGCCCACCACCGCACCTGCAATCGCCGAGCCCAGCGCACAGGTCTGGGCCGATCGGGAAATCTTCATCGGCCTCCCCGTGACATCAGCGTAGATCTGCATCACCACCGGGTTCTTCTCAGCAATCCCTCCGCAGTTCACCACCTGCTTCACCTTAACTCCGTATTCCTCAAATCGGTTGATGATCGTCAGCGCACCGAATGCCGTGGCCTCAATCAATGCCCGGTAAATCTCCGCCGGCGTAGTGTAAAGTGTCTGCCCCAACAGCAACCCCGTCAGCCTCTGGTCCACCAGAATGGTCCGGTTCCCGTTGTTCCAGTCCAACGCCATCAAACCCGACTCACCCGGCTTCAATTTCGCCGCCGCCTGAGTCAATTCCTCATGGCCCGCCCCGCCCCCCGGCCGAACCACGTTTACGAACCAATTGAAAATGTCTCCCACCGCCGACTGCCCCGCTTCTAATCCATAATGCCCCGGCAGAATACTCCCCGGCACGATCCCGCATAATCCCGGGATGTCTGCCAGCGCCTTGCTCTGCGGAACCACCATCATGTCACACGTGCTGGTACCAATGATCTTGACCAACGTCCCCGGGCCAATACCCGAACCCACTCCGCCCAGATGGGCATCGAATGCACCCACCGCAACGGGCACACCCACACGCAAACCGGTCTTCTTCGCCCACGCCTCGGTCAACCCACCCGCCGCGGATTCAATGGTCTTCGCCTTCGGCTGCAACCGATCACGCAAGTCAGCCAGCTTCGGGTCCAACTTCGCCAGAAACTGCTTGTCCGGATACCCCCCCCACGAATCGTGATACATCGCCTTGTGCCCCGCCGCACAGATGCCCACGGAAAGTCTGTCCGGCGCCTCAGTCCCCGTCAGCGCCGCCGGCACATAATCCGCCAGCTCCACCCACGTGTGGGCTGCCTTGAAAACCTGCGGACTCGTCCGCAAACACCGAAGGACCTTGCTGAAAAACCACTCGGAGGAATACGTCCCTCCACACTTGGCCAAATACTCAGGACGAATCTTCGCCGCCAGGGCCGTGATTTCCGAGGCTTCGTCCACCCCGGTGTGGTCCTTCCACAACCACGCCATCGCCGCCGGATTCTTCGCAAACCGCTTTTGGAACGCCAACGGCTGCCCGTCCGCATCCACCGGAATCGGCGTACTGCCCGTCGTGTCCACCCCAATCCCCACCACCTGTCCCGCATCAAACCCCCTCACGCTCTGCTTCGCCTGCTTCAAGGCCTCACAAATCGTAACCTCCGCACCCTTCAGATAGTCGTCCGGATGCTGCCGCGCCAAATTCGGGTCGCGCGATAAAATCACCCCCTGCTCACCATACTCATACCCCCAAACCGCTGTCCCCACCTCACGCCCGTTGCGGGTATCCACAACCAGCGCGCGTACAGAGTTCGTGCCGTAGTCCAAACCAATGGTATAGCTCGCCTTCATGGTGCACTCGCGGAATGCACGCATCATGATCAGATCAACAGTTTGAATGAAAGCGCAATGTTGGACGCCCCCCAAAGGCCCGCCAGGCTTGCTCAATTCCGCGAAACCCCTGCCGCAGCCAGGGCCTCAAAACACTCCATGCCTCCAATCCCCCTGACCAACCCCCATCTCCCATCTCCCATCTACGATCTACGATCTCCCCCCTCTCCAGTCTCCCCGTGCATCAAAGCTCCGCGCGCTCGGTGCGCTACTCCGCTCGCAACCGAAAGTAACGGCCCGCCTCCCCGGGATTGAGGGTGACATGGGTCTGACCGGAGACGGAGAGGGAGGTCCAAGGCCCCATAAGCGTGGGGGCGGATTCAAGGATGGTTCCGGTCGGCAGGTCAAACTGAAGGCCGCCCGCATCAGACTGGCTCCAGCTAATAACCGGATCCACGGCTGGACTGGTGACTACAAACGGGATGCTCGTGGTCGCAATATTCCATTGGTTATCGCGGGCGGTCAGGATGATCTCGGTGGTGCCCGGTCCGACCAGACTCCCCTCGGCAGGATGCTGAAATAGAAGGGTCGGCTGGCCATCCTGATCGTGGGCCCGGCTGTTGCGCACCAGGTCCGGCACGACCGCCAGCCAGTTCGCGTCCGCTTCCACCGGGTCCGCGCTGGCCACCAGGACAAAGGTGGGCGGCACGGGCACACCCCCGGGTCGGGGCAGGCGGATCGCGCTGTCCGGCAACTGGTCCACATTCTCCAGCGTGATCGTTTGATGCACATCCACACCGCCCTCAATGTAATCCAGGCTAATGACGGTATCCACCCGGGGACCATCGGCCGCGCGGGCAATCACCGGATTGATCATCATCACCGGAGCGCTCTCCTGCCCCACCGGGACCATGATCTCTGTCAGGTCCAACACGTCCCCCTCCATGGCATTGAAATCGGTGACCACATTCCCCCCGCCGCTGCGGTCAAATACGAAACGGTCAGCACCTCCCCCACCAGCAACCCTGTTCTCCCCCGGTCCTGCACGAAGGATATCCGCCAGATCGCCCCCCACCAGGACGTCATCGGCAAACCCACCCGTGAGGAAGTTGCGTACATCACGCCGTCCGATCAGGGTCACGGGCATCACGTCCAGTCGATGGTTCCAAGAGAGCACCCCTTCCCACCGGGACAGTTGGTATTCCTCTACAAGTGCCCGGGCGAGAGGGGTGACCGGGTAATCGTAATAGATGAGCTCACGGACCTGCCCCGAGAACAGCTGGCTGGGCGCAGCCGCCCCCAGCGGATAGAGCGCACCAATCGTGGAATACGCGAACGGCAGTGTCGTCGCAGTATTCGCCGACAGCCATACGCCATGATCCGGGATGTCCAGATGAGTACTTTCCGGGCCGCCCGTCAAAGAGTAGAGCCCCGCAGCACCAACCGGGGCCAGCGGGGCCAGCATCGTCCGTCCGTTCTGGGTCGCCTGCAGGTACGTTGTCCTCGCCTGGGTAGACACGTCCACCTGCAGGTCCGCGTTGCGGAACACCGTCTGGCTGGTCGCAGATCCGCCATTTGGCTCGAAGGCCACCATGGCCGTGAAATAGGGCGAGTGAACAGCCCCGTCATCAAGGTAGAGGTAGCTTCCCGCCTCAAACTGCACCGCGCCCTCTTCCAACACAGGTTGCCGGGAAACGGACGGCTGGTAGGCATCGTGCCGACCATCGGTCGAGTCGGGCCACTCGGCAACGGCCGCAGTGGTAATCGTGCTCGGGTCCAGCCAGATCGTCGGCTTTTCCACGATCCCAGTCCCGGGCGAGAATCCCTTGATCGTCAGGCTGAGCAGTCGCTCAGCCGGCAAGCTCAGGCTGACAGCATCCCGCACGAGCAAGGGTGTGATGCCTGAACCAAAACCCGCCTCTGCCATCAGTGTAATCTCCCCGTTAAGCACCGCTTCATAGGTAAACTCGGTTCCCACTTCAATCGGAACCCCCAGCCACAACCAGTCCAGACCAGGCAACGCCCGCTGATACGACAGGAAGATCTGCGATGGATGACTATCGGCATCAATCACGGTCAGGGCCAAGCCCGCCTGACCGCCTGCAGGCACCCACAACTGGTCAGTTAGAAGCTCGGGGTCAGTGTTGGCCTCCATCGGGTCCGTCGACTGCACATACTCCTGGTAGTTTGAAAAACTGTCCAGATCCGGATCCAACCCGGAATCACTGCCGCTGTAGGGGTTGAGGCCATGGACCTGCTCCCACCAGTCCGCCATGCCGTCGCCATCAGTGTCCGCCTCCTCGATACTCACAGCCAGGTCGACCCGGTACTCCGCCGACCGATTGGCGGCACTGAGCACCAAAGCGTTCAACTGGGATGGATCCACAAAGGCAACCGCCGAGCCGCTCTGGGAGGTCTTCGACATCGAGTAGGCAGCCATCAGGTGGAAACCGGTCTCCATGATCGGCAAGGCTACACCCACGTTCTGCTCGCTGCTGGGAGTTTTATAGTAGGTGGGAATCGTCAGTCGGTAGGAATACTGCCCGTTATCCCCCACCGGACGCACATCTGTGCTGAACACGTGAACAGAAGACGGCGTGTTGCCCGATGCGTTAACGCTGAGTATGACTTGCAGGCTGCCCTGGTACATCGGGTGGGGCGCGCCGGGTCCCAGGTTGAGCAGCTTGCCGTAGAGCACGATCGGCGGCTCACTCCACGACGTGGCCCGCAGCACCGGCGCCAACCCTGACAGCAAAACGAGCAGCAGCACCGGATGCAGGCCGCGGTGAGGATACTTGGCGGACTTTTCCATCTTCATGACAAAAGAAAGCAGCGGTTTCATGGGGTCGAGAGGGCCGGCATCGGCCCGCTCCGGGCGGCAGCGACGGCACTGTTGCTGGATGGGTTTAAAATCATGGAAGCCAGCCGGGCCGGGGCATCCTCTGGGCGCTCCATACTGCCACTTCCCAAAATCTCTCGCGTGAAATCCTCCTCCGCCTGCCGGCGGGCCTTCGCCAGCAGCGACCGGCGGATTTCTTCACGCACCGATTCAAAAGTGGACTCACTGGCGGGGCGTCGCTCCATCAGCCGCACCAGGAAGATCCCGTCCGGAGTCGTGGACACCTCGCTGACATCGCCGGGTTCACGGAGCGTGGAGGCCAGGCGCAGGATCTCGGCGTTCCAGGAATCCTGACCCGGTGCGACTGAGAGCCACCCAATATCACCGCCCTTGTAACGGGAGACCCGGTGTTCGGTCTGGGTCAGTGCCAGCCGGCCAAAACCCTGTTCCACCGGAAAGGCCGCCCCACCCTGCAACACCTCAGCCCGGGCCGCTTCCAGCCGCGGACGATAGCGCTCCACCAGGGGGGCCTGTCCCCGGGTATTAAACCACAGCACCGCAGCCCGAACCTGCTCGGGCCGGGCATAACGGGTCGTCCGGTTCTGCTCATACTCCGCGGCCAGCTCGGCCTCGGAAATGGTAATAAGACCCAGCCGCTCCTGCAGACGGGTTGCACGCAGCCGGCCAATCAACAAGCGGTCCACCTCCGCCGCCACCTCGGGATCCCGGTCCAGACCCACCTCACGGGCTGCCCCGGCCAAGGCCACCCGTTCCATCAACTGGTCCAGCACCGCCTGCCTTGCCTCTGGCGTATCCTCAGACCTCCGCGCCCGTTCCCAAGCGATCCGGAAGTCCGCTGCCGTAATCGCACGGCCATGCACAAACGCGAGAACGTCGTCGCCAAACTCAGCCGCAGAGGACTGAGGCGCCTTGCGCCCACATCCCGTGACCAGCAGGCACAGGCAGGCCACTACACCCACCGCCACGGCAGATCGAAGATGGAGTAAGCTGTTGGAACCCGCGTCACTCATGTCACATGCCCTGATTGGAATACGTCTCCAGATACAACTTGATGTCGGTCACGGTTTCGATGAACCGAGCCAGACCAGCGTCCTTATCCGCGCTCAACGTGGCGCCAGGAATGATCAGCAGCCAGCGCGTGTTCCAAGCGGACCGCCCATACAGACGGCTCGATGAGTTCCAGCCGGGATGCAGCGGGTCCAAGGTCATCTCATCCGCACCAGTCAAACCGTAGTCGGAAATAAAGGCCCGCGAATCCCCAAACCGGATGCGCTCAGCGTAGGCCCCGTCCAAACCATTCATCGTGGGTTGATAATCGTAGCTGCCCAGACTCTCCTCGTTCAGCACATAAGGCACCGGGATCCGCTGGCTCACCACATCCCAGCTACGCACGGTAGGCACCTGCGTATCAGAGCAATACTGCAGGTCCAACCCCACCGGCACGAGGTAGAAGCGCGGACTGATCGAGAGCTGCGAACTGGAACCGACCGCATCCACGTCGTAGCCCTGGAACACGGCCGTGAAAGCACGAATCTTGGTGGCATAGTTCGCCGGACTGAACGCGTGATCCAGCCCGCTTAGCGCCCGGCCAAAGAAGTTCTTGCCCGAGGCGATCTGAGTCGAAAACTCGACCACCAACCCCGGCTGGGCACCATCGGAAGGCGGGGCAAAAGGCCGGCAATACTGGGCAAACTCAGGCACGCGCCACAGGTCCGCCACCAGCGAGGCTGCCAAGGCATCGCGCCACCGATTGTCGCTGTCAGCCAACGGGCTGATCCGCATCATCTCACTCCGCAGGGAAACAATGTTGGCCTCGCCCTGCGAGTTGTTCAGCCCAATCTGGCCTTGGAGGGCATCGTAATCTGCCGACAGCTCCTCCAGGATCTCCGCCAGGCCGCCGTTGCCTCCATGAGGCTCGCCATCGGCCCAGTTGCCCAGGGTCCGGGTCTTGACGATCTCCTCAAGCAACTTCGTGGCCGATGCCGGGTGGCTATCGGACAGGCTGGTCTCGTAATCGTAGGTCTTGACCGTGAGCCAGGCGTGGCGCAGGGCGTTGTCCAGCGCCAGGTCATACTTGCGCATGGCCTCCGTCCGATTCAGCCGTGTCACGAGGTCAGCATAGCGGTTGCGCTGTGCCTTCGCCGCGATCTGCCGGTTCAATGCTGCCCGCTCAGCCACCAGCCTCTCACCCTCAGCAACGACGCTTCTGACATGTCCCTCAGCCATTTTTAAGCGCCACAGCGGCGCCATCAACTGCGCCCGCTGCCTCTCCTCATCCTTCAGCTCAGCCGACAACTCCTTCAATAACTCCAGGAATTCGTTGTAGGCTTCAATGGTCTCCGACCCGGCATGTTCACTGATCTCCGCAATCTTGGCAGAGAGCTCGGCAACAGCTGCCGCTAGATCCAGACCTAAAGCGATACGTTCACGCGTTTCGTTGATCACATCGCCAGATTCAATAAGGGCGGCGCGGACTGTAGAGAACAGGTCCATTCCGTTAAATGCACCAACCGACTTAGGGACGGCCTCTGCGGCATCAGCCATCGCACCACCTGCACCCTTCTGGTTTAACTTAGCTCGCTGCTTCACCGTGCCATCAACGATCGATGCCGTCTTCTCGAGCGCAGCCTTGGCACTCTCAAAACTAATCAGAAGTGCCTGGTAATACCCCACGAAGCCGAGCTTCTCCTGAACAGCCTCCAGCTTCTGCTTGGTAAAGTAGGTCAGCAAAAGGATGTCCTTCGTGTAGTCGTTGTATCCTTCCAAGGCGAGGTCCAGCTCGATCTGGGCCTCAAGCATCTCATTCAATGCGCGCTGAACCTCTCCCACCGCTGCACGACGTCCCCAGCTCGACGGAGCCTGAAATGCATAATCCGCGGTCTCTGATATCGGAAGCGGAGTATACAAAACCGTGTCGTTGTCCCCACCAGTCTCGATGTGGTTGGGATTGTTCAAAATCAACTCACCGAAATCCCCATCCGGCAGGTAAAAACCCTCGAAAAGGTCACTGCTTGAAGGCGCATCGAACCCGATCACATCGAAATCCAAAGCTTCTGCGGTGATCTTGATGTCATCGAGATTGGATTCCCAAACGAACTGCCCCTCCACAACCTCAGGCAGTATACCGTCCGGAGAAACCGCATCGATATACATGTAAGTCAGGGTGTCCGGACCGCTATAGCCCTCGGCGAACACCTGCCCCGGCCCGATCGCACCCTGATATGGCGTGCCATACAATTCGATCAGCCTGTTCTTGTAGTCCAAGTCCTGCAAAATGGCCTGCTCCTGTAAAGCACGCGTGTCATCGGCAACGCGTTTCAACTGCTCCTCCGCCTGACTGGCAAACTCATAGGCTGCCACCGCGTTCCTGGCCGCTCCAATGGCCTTGTCCAGACTCTGCCTGAATGGCGGCACGCGTTCCCAATCGGTCCCGTCATAATAAGGGTCCGCCTGAAAAGCCATCGCCTCGCTATCCAATCCCAGCGGGTTGAGCCCGCGGTTCACCTGGTCAACAATGTCCTGAACCTCGTTCAGTCCGGCAGCCACGGATGCGGTCTCAGCCAGCGTCGTGGCACGGTCGATCCGATCCAGCCCCTCCGCCGTGGCGGAAGCTGTAGCCGGGGTCACCGCATTGGCCGCCATCCAGTCGAACCATGCCCCCTGTCCTACGCGTCGGGACCATTCAGATACACCCCAGGCACGCGATGGTTCGACGGTATCCTCATACCCCTGCCATTGCCCCTCGGGATCAGAAACATACGCATCGCGGTAGGTAGCCTTGATGATCTCCTCACCCGCACGCACCTTGTCGGCCGCGATGGTGGCAAAGGTCTTTTCGTCCAGATAATCCACCGGCAGGACATTCCCCAGCAGTGAGTAAAGCTCCGACTGCGCCAGCCACCCGTAACCGGGACGCCGGAGTAATTCATAGTGCATCTCAATCGATGAGAGGTAGTGGCCCCACGCATCCCCATGCCCCATCGGATACTGCAATGCGGCATCCGTCTCATCGATGAGGCCGTCATCGTTGAGATCTTGAATGTTGTAGGTCGCATTGTAGAAGGCTTCGCCATCGGCCTTGAAATAATTCCAGAAAAGCCGGTTGAACGCCGGATAGGCCTTGATGAAATCCGTGCCGCGCAACAGCGCCAACTCTTCGTCCTGAGGATTGGCCACCTGGTTCTTGAAGGCGAACGCATCCATCGAAAGTCCCAAAGACGAAGCTGCAGGCTGGGGCACCACGAAGTTCTGCGCATCAGCAAACGCTTCACTACCGAGCAATTGATACAGAAACGCCAGGCGCGTGGCCGCCAGCAGGATCGCTTGATCCGTCCCCGGATCGCCGGAATCGACGTCAGGATCGCTCGGCAATGCACTCAGTTCTTTGGCCCGTCCAAGGACAGTCTCGTAAAGCTGGATCAATCCCACGTTCTCCAGGCTGTTCTTGTCTGCATTCAGGGCCACATCACCTATGTAGGGTCCGCCCGCCTCCATCAACATGCTCGAATAAGTGGCAGGAGCATCACCGCTGAAGGTGGCCGAGTAGCGGGCCTCATAGAGATTAACCTGGTCGAGCACGCGCTTCACCCAGCCCATCACGAGTTGGGGCAAATACCGCCTGCTGCCGTCAGCTTGCAGCTGCGGCGAGTTGGCCGCCCCCGCCCACTGGAACGGAACAGGTTCCTCCGGTACGGAAGCCCAATCCGGATTCGAATCGCCAGGCAGGACATTCCGCCAACTCGCATCCGCCACGATCCCCGCCGCAGGCTCGTTCCCCTCAGCCGCTTCCATTAACTCCTCCTCAGCCCCATAGCGCACAAAGAAAAACTTGTCCGCAAGCGCTGTCACCGGATCACCCTCAAAGTTAATGGAGTTCAACCCCAGCCCCTGCTGGTAGACCTGCCACCCGGCGGCAGTCGGCGAGCTTGAGTCGTCAGGGGAGGATATCTGGCTCAGCTGCGTCACCTCATGGATCCACCACTGGTAGTAGATCTCGGCAGTGTTGCCGCCAAAGTCACCCGTATGCTGAAGGTTGATGTTCTCACTGAAAGGATCCTGCGGTGTCAGCACCTCCACCGAACCACGATAGCGCTCCTCAGTTAGCTGGATGATGTGCAGGGCCACCACACCCGTGGTCCCCGGATCGTTATTCTCCGCCAGAACCACATACTCCGGACCCTCAGGCTGGGATGTCAGGAACTCCGGGGTTGCCACCAAGGCTGACCCCACCCCGAGGCTACTTAAGGGAACCACCTCTCCCACGCCGCTGGCCGCTACTTCAACGAGATCGTCCTCTTCATAGAACGGCACACTGACGAGGTCGGGTCTGGAGCCCGGGTCGACCACACCCAAACCGAAATCCTCCTCCGTGGTAAACTCGGTGATGGAGGCCTCATAAAGGTTTTCCACCGCTTCGGTCCAGGCCTCGTTGTCCTCTCCCGGAAGCTCAAGGAGAACCTCGACATCCTCCTCGGTGAGAAAATTCGGCTGGAGCACATACGGTTGAACCGGCTGCTGCGTGAGGTCAGGATCCCCACTCTCGAGATTATTCAATAGGCCACGAAACACCAACTGGCCGGCCAGCGAATCATAGTAGAACCGCTTGCCCAGTGAGGCATCCAGGTCCTTGAAATACCACCGGCTCCCGGCAACCAGAACCTTGGCCGGGTTCGAAGGCTGGAGAGTATCCGGCATTTCAGCCTGCGCGAGATGCGCTGCGATGCGGTCCAGCGGGCGTGTGACTCGAACGGAGGATTCCGTGAAAGGCTGCCCCTCTGCCACATCGGCAGCCTCCTGCAGCATCATGGACGGCGTACGATCATCGTAGACGACCTCGACAGAAGCCATGTCCACCACGGCAGGCAAACCGGGGCTAGAGGGATGGTCCTGCACATACTCGCCACCGGCATAGGTCAGCGTCTCCCCCTTCTTCAGTATCGGATACCCGCTGCCCCAGTAAGTCTCATAAAGCGACGCCGCAGCCAAGGTGGTTGGATCGGTGAACGCCTCCCAATCCCCCTGCTCGACATTCTCAGGCGCCCAGGCCACGGGAGTACCAGTTGGCACCGCTTCGTCGCCTACCCAGAAACCGGGTTGTGACGGATACCAGTAGCGTTGGAAAAAGCGACCGCCACCCGACACCGTCCAACGATTACCGGTTCGATCCTCCCAGAGCGATCTCTGCATATTCGTCACTCCCTCACGGACGAAGGCGATGTTACCGCCAAGCGTATTCGTCAACACCACGTTGCCGATGGCGAGGCTCAGGGGGTAAGGCGCCACGACCGGCTGACCGGCAAAGGCCACGTAGGAAAAGTCATAGGTCGGGTTGGACGGTTGCGGCAATACGCCTCCCTCCACGTCAAAGATGGTATGCGTCTCGGGATCGGTGTGGGGAAACGGTTGAGACGATTCGTTCGTGCGCACAGTCAGAACCGCATAAGCCTGCATACCGTAGGCATCGCTGGCCGTGGCCGCTCCAGGCGTGCTGTATTGAACCAGCACGAAAGGCTCCGACGTGTATTCCGTGCCGCCCCCGAAACTGTTCAGTCCGTTCTGCAGGGCAAACGCCGCTGACTGGCCGAGATCAAACCGCGGATCACCGGTGAGCTGATAAGCCTTCGAGGAGGCTATAAATGCATGCTCCTCGTTGGGATTGTAGCCGATGGCACCACGATCCGGCTGATTATAGATTACCAGGCTGTCGTAAAGCTCAGGATCCCAGATCATCTGGTAATTCGGCTCATCGGTGACGGACACCCCCTGCCCGACCCCTTCACTACCCATCTGACTGGAAAGATAAATCACCGGCGTCTCGGAATTCCCAGCATCCGGCCAGCTTACGGTGTATTCGGTGTGAATGATGGGTTGATATGTCGGAGGTTCCGCCGCACCGATTGACTGGGTGTTCTGATACCAGCCCACGATCAACGGCTGCTCGGATGCCTCGGAATCGTTCACAGGATAAACCGGTCCCCACTCACCCACCGCCGCACCAAAATTGTAGATCGCCGGGTTGTAGTTCTTCGAAAGCGGGCTAATCGCACCGGACAGAAAACCGGCACCATCCGCATCAGACTGGACCCGCTCAGCCACTAGAGCATCCGCCTCATCCGATTCCTCAGTCACGTTCACCACACGCACGGTCACAGTCTCCATGCTCATGTTCCCTGTGGCCGCCTGCTGCGGATCCGTCCGACGGGTAAAGACCACCACCGACCGGTTCGCCGGCAGGGTATCCGTGAAAACCTTGGTACCGACCAGCTGGGCCGTATTGTTCTCGGCGAATGCCAAATCCTTGAAATACCAGTCATCCGTGGCGAACGGATCCAAATCGGCCGGAGCCGGAGCAGCGCCATTGGGTGGCAGGTTGTAGGTGTAATGAGACCTCGGCGCCCCGGGATACGGGGCAATCACTTCAGGAAAGGTGTTCGTGGAAAGATAAAGTAATTGCCCATCCGTGATCCCCTGACGTGACCCGTCCTTGTTCTCAAACCCCAGGAATCCGCTCCGGACCACGGAATCACCTGGAAAACCAGCGGTCACCTTGATGGTGTTCGTGTAGCCCGTGATATCAGGCCAGGTCAGCGTGAATATGCCTGGCTTGGTGGGATACCATGTCTTGCTCACGTAGTCCCATTCCCAGCCAGAAAGACTGCCCCCCGGCGGAGGGCCGTCCTCCTGTGGGCTCGAATCGTTCGCCGAAGGACCGGCCACAGTGACCGCCAGTTTGCTTGAACCGACGGGCAACTCCGGGTAGAGACCGGCATTGGCTGAAGCCAGCGAGGAAACATCAAACCCCTGGCCCAGAGCCAAATTGATCCGGTGGATGGTCCGGCCGTAACTGAAATTCAGGTTGCCCGGACCGAACACCCCGGGAAAAGTGTATTGCCTCGTCACCTGTCCGTTGCGCAACCCATCGACCAGACTGTTCACACCAACGCTGCTGAAAAAGTTCAGGTTTCCGGTGATGCCAGACAGGGTATACCTGCGGTCTACGGTGCGGTTCACTGTCCCCACCGTAAGCACCTCCCCCTCCC
This sequence comes from Verrucomicrobiota bacterium, assembly GCA_046047235.1. Lineage (GTDB taxonomy): Bacteria > Verrucomicrobiota > Verrucomicrobiia > Limisphaerales > JAHDYP01 > JBMTVN01. The sequence goes on from JBJOII010000044.1 coordinate 19,027, forward strand.
TCAACCAAAGATCCAGCACGTTGACCACCCCGGCGCCCAGCGGCGCGGCAGCATCGCTGGTGCTGCCATCCACATTAGCCTCCGACACCTCACCAGCGAAGTAAGGCAACTGACTCACGGATTCGATGCCGCTCTCGTCCGAGCAGGTCACTCCCACCTGAAAAAGGAACTCCTTGTTCCAATTCCAGAACACCCGCCGCCAGTCATCCAAAGGTGCCTTGCCGATGGGATCGATCTGGACGGTGTTCTGCCCGCCCTCAATGGAGGTCAACCCCAAGCGGAATCCGGGCATAATCGCGCCCTGCATGGTTCCAACTGCGGTATCCGGCGAAAACAACTCCTCGAAACCATGCGCCACAAACACCAGACCACTGCCCTCAGCCGACACCGAAGTAACCTGCCCCTGCGCCAGCAGATCCGAAGCCGCAACCAGAAGACTGGAGTCCGGGATGGATGTAAGCGGTATTGCCTGGATATCCGAAGAATAGCTCACGGAAAGCGATCGCTCGCCACCATAGTCCATCATCAAGGTCTCAATAACATGGCTGCCCGGAGAAAGTGCGATACTGCCTGTCCCAATCCCGTTGAGACTCTGCATGTCAATGAGAAGGTGACCATCAATCCGGAACTGCGCTGGCCCACTGGACGAAAGAGAAAAGGTGTAACGCCCGCTGGCGGGAGTAACAATCCCGGAGCGATGGTACCAGGCGTCCGATCCGTAGCCCTCAGCCTGCAAAGGAACATCGTTCGTGGAGGGCAGCAGAAAATTATTGGTCGTGTATTGATTGACCAGGGAAGAGCTCTGCAGCTGTGAGAGATGAGGAAGCTGAAAGGTAGGCGCCAAGAGATAATCCCCCGAGATCGGAAGAAGCTCGTTGGCAGGAGTCGTATCACCCGCCAAGCGCCAGGCAACCTGGCAAAAGTCGCCAACCAAACCCTCCTTCCAAATCGCCTCTATGGCATATCGTTTGCCCGCCTCGAGATGAATCAAACGAGTCGTGTTGGGAGCACCGGGCTCTGAAAACACATCTGTCCAACTATCCAGATAGGCCTCGAGCACCATGTTTTGGGGATTGTCATCCGGACTAATAAACAGGCGGGAAGTATCGTCGCTCCTCAGGAAGAAGGTGTAATCGGAGGTCTCTGTCGGGGTGATCCAGCCTGACATGCGACCGCCATATCCATCATGTGAATCATCCGGGTAGATCGGACGGGAGTCGAAGGCTGTCGTGTGCGTCGACAGTGAGGGAGAATCCGGGTAGTCGGGGGCGGCCAAAAGAGTGGTATCAAGATTGTTGTCCGAGGTGGAAAGACCCTCCCAGATCTCAAAAGTCAGGCGACCCTCCAGTGCTCCAGCCGGGAAGGTGAAATGCTCTACGTGAACACCGGGGGAAGGAGCAACGGTGGCTTCGTCGAAAGGCAGCTCGAGTATCAAACCGGGGGTCGGACCATATTCCCTCGTGGCCAGCGCAGTCCTGATGCTGTTCCTATCGAGCGCGCTGTTCCAAACACGAACATTATTCACACCACCCGAAAAGAAAGCCGTGGCGTCGTCTCCCACCGCCCTGGCACCCACGGTGGCCACCATATCACCGCGGAATGGCTCCAGTAATGCAGTCGAGCTCTCGATCAGGACACTGTCGCGGTAAACGGCCAGACTGTTGGTACCACCATTACCACGATAAACCACAGCCCAATGATGCCACTCCTCGTCTGTCCATCCGGGCAGGGCTGAAATACGTTGGCTGCCGTCCTCAATGTAGAAGCCGGTGTCGCTGCCAAACCCAACCAACAAACGCTGACCGGGACCACCCGAAGAACCCAGGCCGAACACCACCTGATCGGAAGCCTCAGGAGTCACATTGCGTCGGGCCCAAAACTCAATGGTGTACGCTTCCCTGGTTCCTGAAGGCAACTCGAGCGACCTTAAGTAGTCTCCCTCACCAGACAAAACCAGGAAATGCTCCGGAGAGTTGGGCGCATTCTCCATGACGTAGCCGCGAGAACCAAAACGGGCATTGGCCTGAACAGAAGCCTGCACAGAACGATACACCAGCGAATCAAATCCGGTGCTTCCGGGAGTCAGGAACCGCCGCCCCAGGGTATCTACATGTGCCGCATCAGTAATGTCCGTGGCCGAAAGATCGGAAACCGTGGAGGTTCCAGAATCAACCTCTGCCAGATTGTCTACCACCCAATGCCAGGTAACCGTGGTGTCACGATCGATGCTGAGGCTGGTGCCATTGGCAATGCCATAGGCCGCACCCCCGGAAGGTGTGACCGTTGCAGCGGGGTTATCAAGACGAGCTCGATAATGAGCCAGTGAAGAGATGTTATCCGGTGTAGGGTCAAGCTCGCGACGATACTGGTCCAAGTAGACAAATTCCGGCGCTTGAAAGAGGGTCGGGGTTTTCTGCGTAACCTCGTGGAAGCCTACCACGGGTGTAAGCCGATCCCCTGCCGGTTCAGCCGGGACCAACGGGCGGGAAACAGTGCCGTTCAATTGAATGCGATCAATCGCTTGTTCAGAGGATAAACCACCCGTCCGCGCACCAAAGGCAGCCCTCCACAACTCATTGGTGGCCGGAGCAAAGGGAATCTGCGCAGCAAGACCCACCCCCTGGTAATCCAGCGTGACAGTGCATGCTTCAGCTCCCCCCGGGGTCGGCTGGAGCGAAATTACGACATCATGAAAGATGTCGCTGCTCCTGCCGTTCTCAAAGAGGCTGGATATGTTGGTGCTGGCAAGCACCTCCCCGTTCCACAGGATGGCCATCCCCGGAACCCATGAGGGCTCTCCCCCGTCGTTGTACGTGTTGAAACTGATCGCAAGGCCGTTGGTCACGCCAGCCTCATCCAGCAGGGCGTCCAGCTCAATGCCAGGCCCAAAACTAAAACTCACACCATCAGCAATCAGGTTGGAGGAGGAATCATTCAGACGCAGGCCGAACCGGGCAGTGAACTCTTCCATCCGCCCCTCAGGCATCCCATGAAGAAGTATGGTACCGTCCTGATCGGACTGCCCCGGAGTGAGAAGAAAAGAGTCAGGCTCCTGAGTTGCCGATCCATTGAATAAAAGGAACCCCGCAGTGTCCCCAGCAGGATCGAGCGTGAAGTCAAAAGGAGTCCGCCCTTGAACCCCCGCAGCCGGGATCGACTGACCTCGACCGTAACGGCTCAAAACAGTCAACTCCACGGCCTCAGCCTCAATGTGAATCTCATCAATCGATTGCTCAGAGGTGGAACTACCCGTGCGACCGGAGAAGATCATCCGCCACGTCTCGTCAGCGCTCGGCGCATACTCGATCTGAGCTGATAATACAACATCCCCGTACTCCACGGTGACAACCGAAAGCCCCCCGGGATTCTTCGGTGGCTCAAGCGTAATGGTTGCATTATGAAAAATCTCACTGCCCTTGTTTTCGTTGAAAAACGAGGTCTTCTGGGTCGCCAAGTCCACCCCATTCCATCGAATGCTAACCCCCGGCACCCAGGACGGGTCCGCTGGACTTGTGTTCACGTAGGAGTCAAAGGCCACTGCCAGCCCGGTCGAAATACCCTTCTCGCTGGATACCGAGCTCGTGGTAATGCCAGGCCCGAATCCGAAGCTGATGCCGTCAGCCATCGTCCCGGCTGGGTTATACATCCGCAACCCAAACTCAACCGCAAATCCCTTGATCGGTGTCTTGGGAAGGTTGTCGATAACGATGGAACCCTGCTGGCTCGCGGTGTTGGGAGTCAACAGGAAGGAGTCCTCTCCCACGCTCGCTGAACCATTAAAATAAACTGAATCCAACTGGGTCGCCGTCGGGGAATAGACATATTCCCATGCGCCAACCGATGGCGAAAACATCACCAGCGCTGTCGTTGCCAGGCAAACGGCCCGACGCAGTGCGAAGATTGAATTACTCATGCGAAAAAGGTTGGGGAAAAGCGGGGTTCTCATCTCAGGTCGCCTCGGTTTCCTCGTCACCGGAGCTGGTCAACAAAACTGGCACGCCGGAGCACAATGGTTCCACGGGCCTCAAGATCATGGGTGGAAAGACCAGTGGTCGTCTCCTGATACGTGCCGGTCAAGTGATCGGAGCCAGCCTGATACTCCCCGTCCAATGCAATCGTCAGGGACCGGGTAATGCTATATCCAGCCCCATGCTGCGGATGATAGGCGTGGCGGAACGGATTGGTGCGATGAAAGGCGTCCAAACGCAACGGTTTCTCGCCAGTCCGAATGACGTTGCCCGGCCCGAAATCGCCGCTCAACCCCCAGCTGTCATGATAAACCTCGTTGAGAGAAGGCGGCCTGGTTTCCTGCCGCGCAAGGTAATCGCAGACGTCACCGTCAGTAATCCCGCCTTCAGAATCGTAAACCGCCAGCAGGAACTCATCAGATTGAGCCCCCCGACTGTTGTCCCGCGGCATGTCAAAGGCCACGGTCTCATACCGGATACCCACCTTCTTGCCACCCCGCTCCAGGATGCCCTCGTAGTAGGGGATCTGAGCCTCATCGAGAATTAAAACCTCGTCGGGCAAAACCAAGGGATCAGCGGTCTTGGTCTGCATGCGCATCACATGCGACAGCAGAACCGGCACGCCGTTGGTATCCACGTGAATCAGCATCCGCAACTGCGCGCGGGAAGCAGTGACGTTGACAGGTGAATTCGTCTCGGTGAGGCCGGTGACGGCCTGCGCGGTGACCGTCCCCACCCACAAACCCGCGAACTTGGAACCATCGGCAGGCGAGGAATCCAGAGGCGTGGCTTCAAAATTCACCGCCGAAACTGGCAGATAGTAATAGGCAGAGCCGCCATCCAGTTGAACCTCGATCCGGTAAAGCTGCTCGCGGTAGTAGCCCTCAGAATCCCAGTCGCGATACAACCCGAGGGTAATCGTGCGGCTTTGGGCCGGATCCAGCGGATCCAAAGTCCAGCTCCCCAACACACCCACGGTAGGATTCGTCTGCCAAGCCAACTGGTCCGGCACACGCACAACACTGTAGATTTCGAAGTCTGCCGCGGAATCGAGCTTTGCCAACGTGACCCTACGATCCGCACCCCCTTCACGTTCCAGACTGGAAAACGTCAACTCCGCCGGACTGAGCCAGATTGCCGCAGAGGGAATAGCGGGATTGGTCACAATCACGCTGGGAGGCGCGGATCCGAAATCCAAGCCACCCTGCTGCCATCCAGCAAAACTCACCGCCACTGGGTTGGCGTAATCAGCAGAATGGAAATCTAGGGGAAAGTAGATCCAGTAGGCTTCGCCGGCCTTCACCTGCTCCGTCTGCAGCACGTCCACCCAGTTTGCGCCACCATCCAGTCTTTTGATGGGTGAACCACCCCCAAGCGGGCTATCAAACCGGAACCGCCCCGGCCCCAATAACGACTGAAAAGTAGGGCCACCGTTCGTGCTGACGCTAAATCCCAGCAGATTGTAACTGCCCAGCTCAAGCCGCGGACGAAAAAACTTCACGTTCCCGGAAACCGCCAGAGTTAACGGACTGCTGGCATGCACCAGATACGCTTGGTTCCCCCTGATGTTGATCGTATCTGACTGCCCCGACCCCAGGCTCGAGTCTCTGGACCATACAAGCCAGCCCGGTTGATTGGACAATTGCTTGGGGTCCGTGGAGAACTCGGCCGTCCCCACCGGCAACGACTGAATGGCCACCTTGTCAATGGCCGCATGAGCGAACACATCCCCGGCTGTCATCAGCGAACCCTCAGCATCCCGGGGCTCAACCTCCAGCCACACGGCATTCCAGCCGACCTGAAGGTCCAGAGACTGAGTCAACCCGGCAGCATGCAATGAACTGAGACCCGAGAAGCACAACAAGCCTCCCACGACGAAAACAACGGAGCAAAGCCGCAAACTGAAAGTTGCATTCATAACATCCACTACACCTTGATGTTAGCCCCGCTAACCACACGGCGCGCAACAGGTGACCTAGGCCGGGATTCGCAGCCCTTCGGTGAGCGTACACAAGCCACCCCAAACGAAACATACCCTGTACGGGTGTTATTTGGGGTAATGCCTCCGCCAGGCCTCAAAACACTCCATGCCTCCAATCCCCCTGACCATCTACCATCTCCCATCTACCATCTACCATCTACCATACCCAGAGCGGACCCCGATGAGGTCCTTCTGGGGGCCGCGTCACAGGATCAGCTCGTGATCACTGCCTTGAGCACACGTTCCCGATAGGCTGCGTTCATGGCAAACGCTCCGGAAGCCTCTCGCAGGGGAAACCGATGACTAACCAGCCCCGCCAAATCCACCGCCCCGGATTCCGCCAGGCGGATGCACCGCGGGTACACATGCTTCATCCGACGACTAAACACTACGCTCAGCCCCTTTCTCCTCGCAGTGGAAGCCTTCATGCCGCAGCCATCCCCCGACGGAATACCCACCAGCACCAACCGCCCCCCCGCCCGGGCCATCTCAGCGGCCTCAGCCACCGTATCCTCACCCCACGCCGCCTCAAAGACCACATCCACTCCACGCCTGCCCGTGAGCCGATGCACCTCTGCCACGCGCTCACCCTCAGGCATCCGCAACGGCACCCCCCCAAGCTTCTTCGCCCGATCAAGACGCCACGGCAGACGGTCCGCCATAAACACACGATCTGCCCCGGCCCTCAAAGCCAACTGCAGCAGCAACAAACCGATCGGCCCCGCTCCCAGAATCGCCACACTCTGCCCCACCCGCAAATGCGCCAAATCCACGGCATGCAAGGCTACCCCAAGAGGCTCCAGCAACGCCCCCTCCTCATCCGTCACTCGATCAGGCAATGGAAAGCAGCAACGCGCCGGCATCAACATCCATTCGCACAAACTCCCGCCATAAGGATGACACCCGCAAAACGCCACCTCCGGACACAAATTCGGATGCCCTTGCTCACAGAGCTCGCAATGCCCGCAAGGCTGGGCGGGATCCACCGCCACGCGCGCCCCCACCTTGAGCGGCTGGTTGAGCCCATCCAGCGCCTCACTCCCGACGGCTGAGACCACAGCGGAAAACTCGTGACCCAGAACCAAAGGCGAGGTCACCGGCGTATCCCCGATCCGGGCATCCAGATAGCTGTGCAGGTCGCTCCCGCAAATGCCCGTGGACCGCACCCGCAACAACACCTCCTCCGGCCCCGGCTCGCCCGGATGCTCCACCCGCTCCAACCTCAAATCCTCCAGACCATGCAGCCGCGCCGCCCACATCATGCGCCGCCGACCCCCAGGACCAGACGGCTTGGTCTTCGTTTGCTGCTTCATACATTGCCTCCTCCCGCCCAGAACGGTTACCTCGGTTCAGCCAACCGACGTCGCACAAGCTCAGGCAAATACTTCGGCGGAACGTTGCCATGCGCCAGCATCGCCTCATGAAACCGCCCCAGCGAAAACGCCTCGCCCTGCTCACGCTGCGCAAACTGCCTGAGCCGATACAACGCCATTCGCCCTACAAAATAGGTCGAAAGCTGCCCGGAACTCTGCTTCGAACGGATCACCTTCAGTCGCGCCTCGCCCTCGCTCTGGAAGCCGCCGTGCATCAGCAACGCCAACGCCTCCTCATCGGTCATCTCTGTGCAGTGCATCCGGTAGTCCAGCAGGGCATTGATCACCGCGCGCAAATAGAACTTCAGCTGCGTCAGTCGCAACGGCAGATCGCCCTCCCCATAGCCCTGGTCCAGCATGGTCTGCTCAGTGTAGACAGCCCACCCCTCCACAAAGGGTCCCGACGCCAACACCCGACGAATCAAGGACGGGTGGCGGTTCGCATATTCCAACTGCACATAATGCCCCGGGTAGGCCTCGTGAATGCTCAGGATGTGCAGCATGTTCCGGTTATACTCCTCCAGATAACTGGCCACCCTCTCCTCCGACCAGTCGGAGGGCGGCGGACTCACGGCATAAAAACTCCCCCCCATCGGATCCAGCGGCGGCGCAGGATTCAGATACGCCGTCGAATTGCCCCGCTGAAACTCCGGCATCTCAATGATCGCACACTGGTCCGGCTCAGGCAGCCGCAGGATGTCCCGCTCCCGAATGAAAGACTTCAACCCCTCCACAATCTGCTCCACATCCCGGGTCAAATCCTTCGCTTCACCATGATCTTTACCCACCGCCGTCAAAACCCAGGCCATGGTCTGCTGCCGCCCCGCCTCGTCATCCACCGGCAACGGCCTGCCCGCATAATACCGGCTCCAGAGCTGACGACAGATCACATACATCTCGTTCCGAACCCGATCATACTCCCTCTCAGCCTCCTCCAACACCACCGCAGCGCTCAGCCCGGCATCCAACGACAACTCCAGCTTCTTTGCGAACTTCTCCTTCCCCAACCGCCATTCTCCATCCGCCCGCGGCAACACATCCTGCTCCAGAAACCGCTGGTAATCCTTCAGCTTGGCCGCCAGCTCCCGCCCCACCGCCTCCAGCTCAGTCCGCCGCGAACTCCCCGCCGCCATCTCACCCAAACCCTCCTCATAAAAGCCAATCGCCCCAAGGTTCTGCCGGATCGCCGTTTCTGTATGCACCCGCGGCGGCCGCCCCACGCTGCGCCGGGCCGCCGCCAATACCGACGGCACTTGCTTCATCCTTGAAATTGCGTTCGCCACATTGGTCTCGAGGGGGAGACTGCTCTGCGCCAAAAGCAGATAAACACTGTCCGCAATGAAACCACTGTAAATCCGCGGGTCCTCCGACCACGGATCGGTGTTTGCCTCCAACCATAACTCCCGCTCCAACTCATGCTGAAAAATCGCGTAGTCAATGGCCCCGTCCATCGATAACCCGGCCCGATCCACCCGCTTCGGCAACGCCTCCAAGGTCGATCGCACAAAATCCGTGAAACGCTCCCGACCTGCCGCACTCAGATCCTCCAAGCGATCATCATAGCGGTGCTCCCCCAGCTGCGTCGCTGCCAGCGGCCGCTCCCGAAACCACCCGTCCAAATACTCCTGAAACGCCGCGCTCAACCGCTCGTCAGCCACACCCCCAACCAACACCCCCGGCACCAACAACACGCACAGCAAGCCCGCCAAAAATGATCTCATGGTCCCGCCATCCAACCCCCAACGCTGGGTTAAGGCAAAAAGATTGTAGGCAAAAACAGTTGGCCGCGGGCCATGTCTCCAACAGTCCCAACCCCGCGCCAGTTTGCCCACCGCTCCCCACCCGCATCAGACCCATCTGTACTATCCGCCAGATCAGCCGGACCAGTCCGCCCCCCGATATCCCATCTGCGATCTACGATCTGCGATATCCCATCTCCCATCTCCCATATCCTATCTCCCATATCCCATATCCCACCTACGATATCCCATATCCCTCTCCCTCTCCCTCTCGCGCGAAGCGCACAGCGCTTCGCGCCCCCCCTTGCACCCCCGCGCCCCGCGTGCGATGAATTCACCAAACCATGACCTCCCGCGAACGCATCCTCGCCGCCCTCAACCACCAACCCACCGACCGGATCCCCATTGACTTCGGCGGCACCCGCCAGTCCGGCATCGCTGTCATCGCCTACCACCTCCTCCGCCAACACCTCAACCTCCCCACCACCAAACCCGCCCGCGTCTTCGACCTCTTCCAGATGCTCGCCGAAATCGACCAGGACGTCGCCGACCGTTTTGGCGCCGACTGCGTCGGCCTCTACCGCCCCGACATCGCCTTCGGCATCCCCAACCGAGACTGGAAAACCGCCGCACTCTTCGATGGCACCCCGGTCGAGGTCCCCGGCGGATACCATCCCGTGCGGGAACCCGATGGCGACCTCGTCCTCTTTCGCAACAACCGCCCCGTGGCCCGCATGCCTCACAACGGTTTCTACTTCGATCGGCTGGAACAATATCCCGGCGCCACCCTTATCACACTCAATCCACCGCCCTCTTCAACAACACCGACAAAGCCATCGTCGCTCCCTTCGGCCCACCCTACGAACTGTTCTACGGACTCGGCACAGGCGGATTCGAGAACTGGATGATCACCTTCGCCTCAGAACCGGATTACGTAAAAGAACTCTACCGTAAGCTCGTCGACACCTGGCTCAGCCACCTCAAACAGTTTCATGGCGCTGTCGGCGACCACATCCACGTCCTCCAAATCTGTGACGACTTCGGCACCCAGAACGCCCCCTTCCTGTCTCCAAGAATGTTCCGCAACCTCGTCGTACCCGCCTACAAGGAAGGCCTCGATTGGATCCACGCCCACACCAACTGGAAAGTCCTCCTCCACTCCGATGGCGCCATCCTCCCCCTCATCCCCGATATCATCCATATGGGCGTCGATTGCCTGAACCCCGTCCAAACCAGCGCCACCGGCATGGACCCCGCCGTCCTCAAACGTGAATTCGGCAACCAACTCGTCTTCTGGGGCGGTTCCTGTGACCCGCAAACCACCCTCACCCACGGAACACCACGGGAGGTCGCCAAAGAAACAAGGCGCAATATCGAAACTCTCTCCCCCAACAGCGGCTACGTCTTCGCCCCCATCCACAACATCCAAGCCAATGTGCCGCCCCAGAACATCACGGCACTCTTCGAGACGGCACTCAGCTTCCGCCCGTAAAGGTGCGCCCCACCTCCGTGTTCTCCTGCTAGTGGGCAAATCGGTCCGATCGGTCTGATCCGTCTCATCGAACCACGCCAGCCCTACCTCCGTACCCGGTAGAAGCACACGCCACCCCCCTGCTCCGGCGCTACTTCAAACACCAGATGCCCGGGACCGCTCAGTGTCTGCAGGTCTGACCACTGAGTAGAATCCACTGAACTCTGGAGGGTGTAATCACCCGGAGAGGTCGTGTCCACACTAAGCGTCAGCCCACCGCCTGCGGCATCGAATTGAACATCAGTGAATTCTGGCGGCACGACCTCGACCACACTCCGGGCGGTCAGACTTAGATTCAGGGTTTGCGCTGCTCCAAGCAGGATGCCACCCAGCGGGTTGCCGAGTGCCAGCGTTACCTGCGCATCGTTCCCCGTCATGCCGCCAGGAGGAATGTACACCCGTGCACTGGTAGTCATCTCGCCCTGTTGAAATACAACCGTCGGACTCTCAAACTCGAAGTCCACACCCCGCACCGCACCCGAAGTCGAGAGCACACCAATATCGACCGAGACGGGACCTGCAGAAGAACCACTACGACTGACCTCGATCCACGCCTCGGTAGCGTCGGAGCCAATCGATGCCGAATTCTGCACCCATTGCACGGCTCCGCCCTGATCACCCACCAACCGCACCATCCGGTTCAGCTTCACACCGTCAAACTCAATGAACCGTCCCCCTGCCAGAACATAGCCATCTTGCTGTAACGCAATCTCCCGGATCATCGGCAATAACCCTGATTTCGGATCCTCTACAGGACCCGTGCCCGGATCAAAATCCAAATCCAACACTCCATCCGGCATGAATCGGGCGATGCATTGCCGCGAAACTCCTTCCACGGTCCAGAATTGGCCGGCGGCCAGCACCTTCCCATCAGGCTGCACCTTGACTGACAACACTTGCCCTATCGCCGGGTCAATGTGAGGCAGGAAACTGCCATCCGGCGTTCCGTCATCCAACAAACGCCCGAGAAAGTACTGCTCACTGCCACCAAACTGGTCAAACCAGCCGCCCACCAGCACCTTGCCGTCCGGCTGCAACTCAAGGTCGTAGACGATCTTGTTGGCACCCGCACCTGGATCAAAACTCAGATCCAGTGATCCATCCGGATGCAGCCGTGCAATCCGATTCCTCGTCACCCCGTTCACCGAAGTAAAATCACCTGCAATCACGATCTTGCCGTCCGGCTGCAATGCCATGGTGTAAACAAAACTGTCCGGCCCCACGCCGGGATCAAAACTGAAGTCCAAGGCACCCCCCGGCATAACCCGAGCCAAATACGGACGCCCAACCCCACCGACTTCACCAAAGTAGCCGGAAAGCAAAATGCGCCCGTCAGGCTGTAGCAGACAGTCAGTAAGATAATCTCCGGGGTTCGGCACAAATGACGCAACCGGGGAACCGTCAACCGTCGCCCGGGACAAATACGGCAGAGCCAACCCGCCGTAACTACCCGACCACCCCCCCATCACAATCTCCCCATCCGGCTCCAGCAACACCGTCTCGGTTAACCTCACCAGCCCCCCACCCGGATCCAGCGATGCATCCAGCGAACCGTCGGGGTTCAGCCGCGCCAATCCCATGCGGACCGTCGTCCCAACTTTGGTAAAGGCACCAGCAACCACAATCTGCCCATCAGGTTGCACCGCCATCGAAGTCACCTCAGAGTCAAACCCTCCTCGATTGCCACTCCCGGGATTAAATGAGACATCCACCCCGCCCGGACTCGCGGCGAACAACATCGACATAAAGCTGCCCATGGACAGCACCGCCCCAAACCAGTAACTCAGCCTGACCTCAGGCAAAGGGTCTTTCATCCTCATAAACAGATAGGGGCAAAAAAAAGCCCCATCGATGCTCGACGGCAATCGACGGGGCAGACTTTAGCTCAATATCACTTCTCCAGCAGCTTCTGCAGCAGCGCGTTGATGCGCTGGAGCATCGTGCGGGGATCCTCCAGCAACCCCGCCGCCATCCGCGCATTGTCCAATAACTGCTCGGCAATCTGGCCCGCAAGATCAGCATCCTTCTCCCTCAACCCGTTCAATCGAACAATGACTTCATGCTTCGGGTTGATCTCAAGGTTCAGACCGCCACCATCCGGAGGCACTACCTCAGAAGCCTGACGCAACGCCTTCAGCGTGCGTCGCATCGTGGCCGTCATGTGCGGATCCCGATCCATGATCATCGCCGGGCTACCCGTCAAACGCTCGGACACCTTCACTTCCTCAATGGTGCCGATCAACCGCTCCTTCAACCACTCGGCCAATGCCTTTGACTCGTCCTCACTCAACCCCGGCTTGCTGTCGTCACCAGGCACCTTGAGATCTGCCTTCTCCGCCGAAACCAGCTGCTTGCCGTCGTGCTCCCCAATGCGCTCCAGCACAAACTCATCCACCGGGTCACTCAAGATCAATACCTCATACCCCAGAGCCTTGCAGGCCTCGTAATATGGACTACTCTCCACCGCCTCACGGCTCGTGGCAGGCAAGTAGTAAATCTCCTTCTGCGCCTCAGGCATCCGGCTCACGTACTCCGCAAGCGAGGTCGTCTGCTCCGCTTCAACCCCCGTGCTCCCGAACCGCAGCAGCTTCCCGATCGACGCCCGGTGATCAAAATCGTTCAGCACCCCTTCCTTCAGGAAACGGTGATATTCCTTGTGGAACTTCGCGAACTTCTCCGGGTCCTTCTGCGACTGCTCCTCCAGAAACTTGATGAACCTCCCGGTCAACACCCGGTTCAGCTTCTTCATCAAACCCGTGTCCTGCATGCGCTCACGCGCAACATTCAGCGGCAGATCCTCGCTGTCCACCACGCCACGCAGAAACCGCAACCACTCAGGCAGCAAACCCTGAGCCTTCGGATCAATCAGCACCTTGCGGCAATACAAATGCACCTCAGGCTCCGCCCGAAACATCCCCAGTGATTCCAAATTCCGCGCAGGCACAAACAACACGCTCTGCAGCATCAACGGCGCATCAGCATTGAAGTGCAACCTGTAGGTTGGATCCTCCGGATCATGCCCAATGAAATGATAGAACTCGTTATACTCCTCCTCCTTCACCTCGCTGCGCTGCCGGGCCCAGATCGCCTGAACGGTGTTCACCCGGTCCCCATCCACCTCAATCGGAAACTGAACAAAGTTCGAGTAACGCTTGATGATCTGCTTCAGGTTGTCCGCGTCCGCAAACTCCTTCGCGTCCTCCTTCAACGCCAGAATGATCTCCGTCCCGCGAGGCAGCTCCCCGCACTCAGACAACTCATACCCGTTCGCCCCCTCACTCACCCATTGCCATCCCGACTCCTCCTTGCGCCAGGAACGGGTGCGCACAGTCACCTTGTCCGCCGCCATGAACGCCGCATAAAAACCCACACCAAATTGCCCAATCAAATGCGCATCCCCGCTCTTCTTCGCCTCAGCCAGCTGCTTGAGAAAAGCCTTGGTCCCGGAATGCGCAATCGTCCCCAAATTATCCACCAACTCCCCATGCGTCATCCCATCACCCGCATCCTGAATGACAATCGTGTTGGCCTCCTTGTCCACCTTCACGGTAATCCCGGGCGCGCGGTCTCCATCCTGAACCTCAGCCCCACCAGCCTGCTGGAACCGCAACCGCTCACAGGCGTCCGCCGCATTCGAAATCAATTCCCTCACAAAGACCTCCCGGTCCGTGTACAGAGAGTGAATCACAATCTCCAGCAACTGCTGGATTTCCGCCTGAAATACATGTTTTTCTGCTGTGCTCATCGTTCTGGGTATATTGACGTTTCGTAAATACAGAGGACCCAACGAAACCTCAGGACCGAAGACAACCGCCTGAACCGCTGGTCAGGTCCCTGATTAGCCTTTGGAGGCGGGGGCGTCCGCCTTGGCCGCCTCCGCCTTGGCCGCCTCCGCCTTAGCCGCCGCTGCAGCCTTAGCCGCAGCCGCCGCCTTGACTTTGTCCGCCGCCGCCTGAAGCCGCCCGTCTACCTCCGCAGCCTCAGTCGGGTGAATCTTGTGATAATGCGAGTTGGACTTCGCCAGCATATGCTTGTCCAACAGCAGGCCGCCAAAACGGTCCTGGTTCCCCAACTCAAAGTCATTGTCCATCTTGATGGAATCAAACGGACACACCTCCACGCAAATCTGGCAGCTCATGCAAACCGAGATGTCGATATCAAACACCTTCGGCTGGAACTGCATCTTACCGACATAATCCGGCTTCTTGACCGTATCCTTGACGATATAGATGCATTTTGGCGGGCATTCCTTTTCACAGATCTGGCAGGCCACACAACGGAGACCCGCCATCGGATCATCACCGTCAAAAACCAGAAACGGAAAGCTGCGTGAGTTTTCCGGCAGGGGCGATTGCTCCTCAGGATACTGCACGGTCACAAGACGGTCCTCCGAAACATAGCTCCCGACCAGATTCCTGGCCGTCTCGACCATGCCTTGAATGATGCCTTCTCCCAACATGCTGCGTTGCTCCTATATGACTGTTCTCAAAACGACTAGCGATCCACCTCGCCCAGCACAATATCCACGCTGCCGAGAATCGCAACTACGTCCGCCACCAGATGCCCCAGACACATGTCTTCCAACACGGTGAGGTTGATCAGGCTCGGCGGCCTGATCCGATAGCGGTAGGGATTCGGGCTTCCGTCGCTGACCAGGTAAAAACCCAACTCGCCTTTCGGCCCCTCAATCCGACCATAGACCTCCCCTGCGGGGGGCCTGAAACCACGAAGCTTGACCTTGGGATCCACGATCGGTCCCTCCGGAATATCGCGCAGCGCCTGCCGCAGGATTTTTACGGACTCGCGCATCTCCAGCACCCGAACCATGTAACGGTCGTAAACGTCCCCGTGGTCTCCCAGCGGAACCTTGAACTCGAACCGGTCGTAAATCCCGTAACGGTCTACCTTGCGCAAATCATAATTCACACCAGTCGCCCGCAGCATCGGCCCGGTAATGCCAGCACTCACAGCCAGCTCCGGACTCAGGCAACCCACTCCCTGTGTCCGGGCCATGAGGATCTCGTTCCCCGCCAGAAACCGTTCATACTCGTCCAGGAACGCGGGGGTGGCCTCAACGACCTTCCTCGCCGCATCCAGCCAGCCGGCAGGCACATCACAGCGGCAACCGCCAAAGCGCATGTAGTTGCACATCATGCGCGCCCCGCTCGCCGACTCAAACAAGTCGAGAATCTTCTCCCGCTCACGAAACGCATACATCAACGGCGTCCCGCTCGCCCCCAGATCCTGCACCAGAAAACCAATCAAACAGGCGTGGTTCTGCAACCGCGTCAACTCCGCCATGATCACCCGCAAATACTCCGCCCGCTCCGGCGGAGTAATGCCCGTCAACTTCTCCACGGCCAGCGCATATCCCCAGTTGTTCGTCATCGAACAAAAATAATCCAACCGGTCCGTATAAGGCATCGACGCCAAATACGTCGTCCCCTCAGCAATCTTCTCGTGGTTCCGGTGCAAATAGCCAAACACCGGCTTCAACTTCACCACGCGCTCCCCGTCCAAAACCACGTCCATCCGGAACACACCGTGCGTCGACGGATGATGCGGCCCCATAGCCACTTCCAACAACTCGCCGTCCCCCTCATCCCCGGAGTCCTTCGGCCGCACCTCATACGTGGCACCACCAAAACCTGCAGGCTCCGGCACCGTCGCCGGATCGGGCTCAGCTTGACGAATCATCGCGCACCCCCTTCCGGTTGCGCCGCACGGCGAGCCTCAGCCCGCTTCAACACCTCGTCGTGCGGCGTAGGCTCATACTCAAAATCGTCTGGATCGACGTAATCCTTGCGCATCGGATAATCCACAAAATCGTCCCACATCAACAACCGGCGCAAATCCGGATGCCCCTCAAACTGAATACCGTAAAGGTCATAAATCTCCCGCTCCTGCAGTTCGCAGCTGCGCCAAACCGAAGTCAGGGAAGGCAACTGCACCTTCTCAGCGCGATCCTCCGTCCGCGCACGCAAAATCACAGGCCCGTGCCTCAGTGCGACCGAGTAAAGGTGATACACCGCCTCAAGGTATCCCGGATGCTGGATCTCGATCGTGTCCTGAAACACCTTCTCCTCCCCGTCCACCACCCGCGTCACCTCCACCTTCTGCTTCTCCACCCGCGGCAACCAGTCCGTCCCCGTCACGTTGGATGCCATGTCAAACTTCCACCCCTCACCATCACGAAGCGCCAGCGCCACGTCCCGCAAATGTTGCCGGCTCACCCGAAGCGACGGCTGGTCCGCCACCGCCTCATTGGCAATAATCTCCAACACGGCATCCGGAAACAACTCCTTCAACCGCTCCACAATGGGTTCAAGCACCTTCATCAAAACTCCAAACTCACTGCCTTAACGCACCACCTTCGGCGGATCCCAAACCCCCTCGTTCGACGCCGGCACCAAATCATGCGCCCCCGGAACAGGGACCGGAAACTCGCTCTTACCATCCTGCCGCAAATGCCTCGGCCGCCCCTCCCCCGTCAAAGCCTGATGGTCAATCTTCTGCTGCAATAACATGAATGCGTGAATCAACGCCTCCGGACGCGGCGGACACCCCGGAATGTGAATGTCCACGGGTATATACCGGTCAATCCCCTTCAACACGTTGTAGCCCTGCTTGAACGGACCGCCCGAAATCGCACAAGCCCCCATCGCAATCACATACTTCGGCTCCGGCATCTGGTTATACAATCGCACCACCTGCGGAGCCATCTTCTTGGTCACCGTACCCGCCACAATCATCAGGTCCGCCTGACGCGGCGATGGCCGGAATACCTCCGCCCCAAACCGGGCCAAATCGTGGCGCGCCATCGTCGTCGCAATCATCTCAATCGCACAACAGGCCAAACCAAACTGCATCGGCCAAATCGAGTTGCGTCGACCCCAATTGTAGAGCTCCTGCAGGGACGTCGTGAAGATGCCCTGCTTGCTCATCTCACTGCGCAAGCCTTCGTCAATCGCCATGTTCTATCCGGATATCACCCTGAAAACGGGTCGTTAACGCCACTGCAGAACACCCTTCTGCCATGCCCACACCAGGCCCTCCACCAAAAGAAATACAAATATAAACAGCGCCACCATCGCTCCCCAACCCAAACCACTCACCGCCACCGCAGCCGGCAAAAGAAACACCGACTCCACGTCAAAAATCAAAAACACGATCGCATAAAGCAGATACTCCGAACGAAAACGGATCCATGCCTCGCCCTTCGATTCCAACCCGCACTCATAGGTGGCATTCTTGATCGGCCCACTCTTCTGCGGCGAAAACCAAATCGCCCAAAGCCGGGCCAGCACCAACGGCCCAACACCAAAGGCCACGGCAGCGCCAAGAAGCACCACCAGAATCATCCACGGTTGCGGTTCACTCGCAGGCATACTCTTCAACTCCAAACATTCGCACCATGAAATCAGTTCTGACCACCGTTGCCCGGCCGACGCAATCCAACCGAATGCGCAATGTCATCAAACTCATCGCGACTCACGCTCTCCAATGTCTTGCCCCGGGCGTTCAGCTTCTCGTTGATCTTGATGGCCTTCTCGGTCATCTCCTCATGGGTCTCCTTGCTGCCACCCACAAGCGCGAAATTGGGCCCTTGGGTCACCCGCTTGTGACCATCCGAGTCCAACCCCACTCCCACGAGCATGGCCCGACCATCAGCTTTCTTGGAACCGCCTGACTGCGACATCGCGGACAACCTAACTTGCACCGGATCAAGTTCAAGTGAGAACTGGGTCGACCTCCCGCACCAAACATCCAGCTCCTGCCGGCATCGCGCCACCATGCCCAAGCACCTCACGGAGTTGCGCTTATGCTGCGGGATACTTGAACCACACCCCCTTCTCCGGCGCGCAGCCCGGCAACCCGCCTGACAAACCAGTCCAAGTGCAACCTGCGCTCCGCCCGACTCGCCTCACCCAATCGATCCATCACACCGTAAAACCCCTCCAGACCACCTGCCCCCTCCAAAACACACTCCATCGCCGGAACCCATCGCGCATACGCATCCAGCGCATTCAGCTTCGCATTGTTCAGCCCACCCGCCATCCACCCCGCATACCCGCGATACCCCGACCAACCCGCCACAAGTTTTCGATAACGTTCACGCAACTCCCCAAACAACGCCTCCTTGCGCACCCGCCTCTCCCCATCCGTTATCGCAACCACACCAGAGTAAAGCTCCTCCAGCTCCGCCCGAGTCCGATAAATCAACTCCACCACGGCATCGTCCCGGCGCCGGGCTTCCAAATACTCCACCAACTCCCCCTCCCTCCCCTGATCCTCCAACCACAACCGAACTGCCTCCCGCGCAACAACTGTCGCAAACGCCTCGTTCACATCCGTGTCCCCACGCAAAAACAAACGCTGGTGCGCCAGCTCATGGAAAATCAAATCCGCCAACTCCAGCTCCGGCAGGCCAATAAACGTGCTCAACACCGGATCACGAAACCACCCCAACGTGCTGTAGGCATCCACACCACCCACATAAACATCCCATCCGTCCTCCTGCAGAAACCCCGCATAGTCCATCGCCATCGACTCCCGAAAATACCCCCGGTAATCCAACCTCCCCACCACCGGATACTTCCAGGACTTCGCTTTCAAAGAAAACTCAGGCGCCGCAAAAACGTTCCATACCACATACGGACGATCCAGCTCCACATAGTGCCGATACTGCCGCGCCCCCGGCAGTCCCAGACGTTCCTCCGCAAAATCACACAACCTCTCCACCAACTCCAACTGCCCCACCAACTCAGCGTCCCCACTGCGCTTCTGCTTCACCTCTCTCAAGGACTCCCTCTTCGCCCATAACTCCAATTGCCCACCTACTGCCTGGCGATAAAACGTCGCCGTCCGGCAGCCAGAAAACAGCACCAGCACAATTAAACTGAGCAGGAACCTTGTCACAAAAATAACCCCACCGTTGCTCGCACATGCCCGAAGGATCGGTCCGATCGGTCCGATCCGTCTGATCATTCAAATCAAACCCACACCGCCAACCTGATATCCCATCCCCCCTCCCCCGCGCAAGGCACCTATCGCCAACCCCCAACCCTCAACTCCTGCATGAAGACCCCGGCTTTCATTGCATTAGCCCCCCCACTGCATTAGCATCACCCACTCCTTAACAAATAAAACACAGCATATTACTACTATGAAACTATTGGCTCATTCCTGCCTTCTGACCGCCTTAACGCTGGTCGCCACCCAAGCCGCCACCCCGGACCCCGCCCAAGGCCACCCCGACTCCACCGGCTGGGCGGCCCTCATCAAAACCGACCTCTCCAACGCAGTCTATCCCGCCGGCATCTGGACCGTGGAAGACGGCGTCTTCACCGCGAGCGAAGACCAGGCCATCTGGTCCATGAAGGACTACGAAAACTTCGTGCTCGATCTGGAATTCAAAACGGCCCCCGGTTCCAACAGCGGTGTCATCGTGTACGCCAGCGATACCGACAACTGGATCCCCAACTCGGTGGAACTCCAAATTGCCGACGACCACGCCGACCAATGGGCCAACTCCCCCCGCACCTGGCAATGCGCCGCCGCCTTCGGTCACCAGGCCGCCTATAAGTCTGCCGTGAAAAAGCCCGGTGAATGGAACCGCATGACGGTCTGGTGCCAGGGCCCCATCATCACAATCGTCCTCAACGGAGAAAAGGTGAACAGCATCGACATGCGCCGCTTCACCTCCGCCAAGGTCAATCCCGACGGATCCGAAGTCCCCTCCTGGCTGAGCAAACCCATGTCCAGCCTCCCCGCTAAAGGCAAGATCGGGTTCCAAGGCAAACACGCCGGCGCACCAATCTACTTCAAGAACATCCGCATCCTGGAAATGCACTAGACCATCCGACCACCGCGCCTGCTCCCGCTTCACCGGGAGCAGGCGCCTCCCCCCTCTCTGAACTCCCCACCCCCTCCTGCCATCATGCGCGCTCACTGCCCCCCCATTTCCCGCCCCTTGCTTTTCCTCCTTTGCTGCATCACGACAGGAGTCTCAGCCCAGCAACAACTGCAACTGTCCAGCCCGGACGGCACCCTCTCCGCCACGCTCACCTCCGGCCAGAACGGCCTGCAATGGTCCCTGCACAGAAACGACCGCACCCTCATCGAACCCTCGCCCCTCGGCATCACCATCGATGGCACAGACTACGGCTCCCAAGACATCTGGGGGACACCCTCTCTGAATACCATCCGCGAATCCTACTTATGGCGGGGAGTAAAAAGCACCGCCACCAACCACTGCCACGGCTACTCCATCCCGGTAACCCACGGCACCTCCGCCAGAAACTGGACGCTCGAAGCCAAGGTCTTCAACGACGGCTTCGCCTACCGCTATCGGATCCCCGGTAAAGCCAGCCGTATCGTCCGCTCAGAACGCTCCAGTTGGACCTTCCCCGAAAAAACCACACTCTGGTTCCAAACGGACACCCGCAACTACGAAGGTGAATACCACTCAGCCTCTCCTCACGAAATCCCCCTCACAACCGGAGGAGACAGCCCGGCGACCACTCACCTCGGAGCACCCGCGACCGCCCAGCTCCCCGATGGCTCGCTCCTCCTCATCACGGAAGCCAACCTCCGCAACTACAGCGGCATCAGCCTCAAACCAACCGGCACATCCCGGATCAAAGTGGCCTTCGAAGATGACCCCTCCGGTTTCCAATATGATGGTGAAATCCTGACACCCTGGCGCGTCACTGTCGCAGCGGATGACTTGAATGCGTTGGTCAATACGGATGTGATCCGCAACCTCGCAGACCCGCCCAACCCAAACCTATTTCCAGATGGGGCCCATACAACCTGGATCAAACCCGGACGCGCCCTGATCACCTGGTGCGTCTTCGGAAACGACGGCGCCCAGTGGCATCTGCAAAAGTGGTTCGTAGACCAATGCGCAGCCCTGCACTGCGAATACCTGTTGGTCGACGGCGGCTGGCGCACGGAACAATGGGGCTACCTCTCCGGCGGAGCTGACCTCTGGGCACGCCTCAAGGAAATCTGTGCCTACGCCTCCCAACGGAACGTGAAAATCATCGTCTGGACCGCGTTTCCCGAAGGACGCAATGACGGTCCCGGACTCACCGACCCCGTCGCGCGCCGCGATTTCTTCGGCCACTGCCGCAAAGCCGGCGTCAAAGGCATTAAGGTGGATTTCTTCGACTCCGAAAGCCGCGAAACCCTCGCCGCCTATGAAGACCTGGCCCGTCTGGCCGCGGAGAACCAAATGCTCATCAACTTCCACGGCGCCAACAAACCCACCGGAGAATCCCGCACCTGGCCAAACGAAGTCTCCCGCGAGGGCATCCGCGAACAGGAATACCTGCTCTGGCAGGATCTCCCTCTCGAACATTACACCGCACTCCCCTTCACCCGTATGATCGTCGGCGACTCTGATTTCCTCCCCACCTACGTGCGCCCCGAATACCTCAAGAACACCACCGCCACATTCCAAATGGCCACCGCAGTCATCGCCACGTCCTCGTTCCTCTGCTGGCCCGATCATCCCGATTACTACCTCGCCAGCCCTTTTCTCGGACTCATCCAGGCCATGCCTCTCGTCTGGGACGAAACCCACGTCCTGCCCGGCTCCCAAATCGGCAACCGCGTCGGGTTCGCTCGACGTAGCGGTGACACATGGTTGGTCGGCATCCTCAATGGCACACAAACCGCACAGGACTGGACGGTGAATCTCAACTTCCTCGGCGACGGCGAATTCTTCGGCACTCTCTACTCAGATGCCGCCCCGCATCCACAAGGCGTCCACGTGGAAACCTCAACCACCCTCACCAAGGATGACCACCTGCAGGCCACGCTCGCCCCGGGGGGCGGCTACACCGCATGGATCAAACCCCTGCAGAAACCCTGATGCCTAATCCGAACGCGGCCGCATCACCGGCCCGCTCCACCCCTGCTGCCCATCCCGTCGCACAACAAACGCCAGCACTCCATTCTCCCCCGCCAACTTCAACGCCCCCTCCCCCCCCACAACCAGCAGCGCCGTGGACCACGCGTCCGCCAAGACACCCGTAGGCGCCACCACCGCTACCAAAACGGTATCATGGTCAACGGGAACACCCGCCCGCGGATCCAGAATGTGAGCCACCTTTCCCCCCGCCCCATCACTCAGCGAACCACGATACACCCCCGATGTCGCCAGCGCCTGATCCCTTAACCGCAGGCCAGCCAGTGGACGCCCCGGAACCAGAGGATCCTCAATCCCCACGTTCCATTCACCAACCGCCCTGAGCTCCCCACCCACATCAACCAGACACTCACCCACCCCCTCCGCACGCAATACCTCCACCAAACAATCCGCACCATACCCCTGCAACAATGCCCCCAAATCCAACTCCACTCTTGGATGCAGCTTCCGCAGAGTGCCTTGCCCCACATCCACCCTCAGCCGATCCCATCCCACCCATCCAACAGGATCGCCGTCCACCAATCTGCCATCCGCCGGGCCAAAACCCAACTTCCTCGCCAACGGCCCCACGGTCACATCCAGCGCCCCCCCGGATGCCCCCCCCACAGACCTCGCAATCTCAAGGACCTCCAACAAACGCCCCGGCACCTCCATCGGCAAGGAAGACTCCAACGCGTTGAACTGCGCCGTGACCGACTCCCGATGCCAGTGCGACAGGACATGCTCGACCTCGTCCAGCTCAGCCTGCATCCGCAACTTCAGCGCCACAGGATCTGCAACCGGTTGCCTCATCGTCACACTCCAGCTCGTCCCGAAAGCCATCCCCACTACCCGATCCACCTGCCCGCCACCCGGCCCACTCCCCACGCAATCACGCCAACCACCTCCCAATACCCACGGCAACACCCCTAACCCCAAACACACCAACGCCACGCTGTCCGCCAACGCCCAACCCCCACTCGCACCACGCTTGCGCAGAAACCGAAGCAAACCTCCCGTAGCACACCCGTAACGGCAGTAGGCCATGGGATAAAACGCCGCCACCACCAAACCCAATAAGGCAATCGCCAATGAAACCGGCGCAGCCCACCCCAAACTCCAGGCATCAAATGCCTCCCACTCCGCCAGCCCACCAACCCCACCCCGGATCGCCACCAGAAACGCCAAAACCAACAAGATGCCCGGAAATTTCCGCAGCCACCCGTCCCATGCCGACGGCACCCGCCCCCTGCATGAGGGCAACCGACGCAACCACTCCTGCAACACCCCATGCGGACAAAGCTGATGACAATACACCTGCCGCCCCGTCCCCCAAGGCACCACCAGCGCAACCGCCACCAACAACAACACCCCCACCCCCGTCTCCAAAGTGAATGCGCTGCCAGCCACAGCCGCCAACAACGCCAGCGAAACCAGGTCGCCCAGTAACAGCCCCAAGACCACCACCACCATCGCCTGCCATCCCAGACGCACCCATGGCCGACCCCGCAACGAAGAAAAACTCATCCCCACCCCGCCACAGACCAGCAGAAACAACAGCCAGGAACGTACCCGCTTCCAACCCCAAGCCGCAGATTCCACCCCGCCGGCTTGCTGCACCGCCGCAGCAAATCGAGCCTTCAACGCTGCCGCCAATCCGTAACTCGTCTGCGTGGCTCCCGATACTCCCTCCAGGCCCGATGCAGCCAAATCTAACCCACCCCATTCACTCACCGACCACCCACCCAGTTCATCCAGATAACCCCCCGCCTCCCGCACCCGCCCAACATACTCCCCCGTGTCATAGCTGCCCCGAACAGCCACCCCCACCAGGGTCTCCTGGTCAGCCGCAACCGCCACCAATGCCTCGGTCGGCCCCCGATACCCCCGCTCGTTGTCACCATGCGGCGCCGTGCTCAACACATACCCCAACCGCTCACCTGCCACACCGCACACCTCCAGCACCCCACCCAACACAGGCACCGCAACCAGCCTCACAGCCTCAGGAAACCACCGACGCACCTCCTCTACCCGCACCGGCTCCGAAAAGCGCAACGATCCCGACTCACCCTCCACGCGACGCCTCAAGGCCTCCGCCACCGCCAGACTCGTCAATGTAGAACCGCTTACCACCACCGGCTCCGGCACCTGCCCGCTCTGCGGACGCCACCCCGCATAGGCAGACAGCACCCCCTCCTCCGCCCGGACAGATCGCACGTGCGACTCGGTGTCCCCGCTCTCCATCCATACCACCCCCACCACACTCCCGTCCCCTCCCAACCCGACCAGAAGGTTGTTCGGACCGCTGTAGCCAACGACGTCGTCCGCCACCGGCGAAGTCTGCAGCACGCCACCCAGCAACCGCCCGTCCCCATCCCGCACCTGCTGCACCCCCCGCACATCAGGCCTGCCCACCACGACCGCGCCAGGAAAAATCTGACGCGCCCAACCCAACGGAATCCAGCCCCCAACATCCTGCCCCGGCTGTTCGCTCGCCTGTCGCAACAACACCGCAGCAAACAAGACCACCCCCAGCCGCCACCAACGCACCCAAGCAGCCCATCCCTTGGAACTCGAAGAACTCATGCCGACGTGCCTCTACGTCTCACAAGCAGCTACTCGGCCACTTCGATCACCTGCAACGCATCAGCATGAACAAAACCATCCGCCCCCTCCGTCAACAGCTTCAACTCATGCACCCCTCCACCCCCAAGGCGAAAAACGCCCAGCGAATGAAAACCGCTGGCATCCGCACCCGCCGAATCCTTCTGATCCAGCCTCAGCCGCAACTCCGGCTCACCCTCTCGCCATAACACACACACGGTGCGACTAGACCGATTCTCATGCCCCACCCAGGCCAACCTCAACTCATACCGCCCCTCCCGCTCAATCCGGATGGGATACACCACCTCCGCCCCCGACCCGGCAGCAGCATACCGATAGCCGTCCCCCACATGCGGCACCAACCCTCGGCTAAATGACCATGGCCCCTTTAACCGCGCCTGCGTGTCGTCAATCACCACCCCGCTCAACTGCCTCGGATCCATCCCGACCACCTCACCGCGATGCCGCACACGATCCTCCCCCTTGCTAAAGTAGGCGCTCACCTGCCCGATCGAACCATCCACTTCCAGCCCCGCATTCAAAGCCCTCCGCCGCATCGCCCCCGGAGCCCGCAATAAAAGATCCATCTCATCCCAATGGTCAGGATACACCTCCCGCGGACGCTTCCCGTGCATCACACACACCCAGGCCGCCTTGCCCACCACCTCGCCCACCATCCCCAGCGTCCGCATCACCCGCACGGTCCCCAACGCCTCGTGCGTCACGCTGATGCACCGCCCCGCCATGAACAGGTTCGGAACGTTCACAGAATAAAAACACCGGTACGGCACCGCATACCCGTTGTGACGGTCCACCCCCGCACCAAACTCCGCCCGCGATATAAAGGGATTCTCCTCAAATTTCTTGGCGTACTGCTCCTTGGGATAATGCAAATCAATGTCCCAAGTGGTGGCCACGCAGCCATCAGGAAACTCCCTGCCCTCAACAATGTCCTCCCGACTCAACACCACATCCCCCTCCAGTAACCGGGACTCCCGCGTCCCGCCAATGAAAGCCACCCACTTCAACGCCGCATGCGTATATTCAGCCCGCTTCGGACCCCGCTTCAAACTGCTGAACGCACCAAACACAGCCCGCAAATTCCAGTCCCGGATCCGCTCAGCATCCGCAATCGGATCCTCATCAAATCCCGATTCCCAAAACCACTCCCCCTTCATAAACGGACGCCCCCCCAACTCAGCCACGCTCTTCACAGTGTCCGGAAAATCCCCCGGCTCCAACGACAAGGCCCACGGAGTCTCCGGCCAAGGCTGCTCAGAATCCTCCATCTGCCAAAACCACATGTTGCTCATCCCCATACGCCCCTCATCCTCCATGTGATATCGCGCCCCCGCCAAATGACCAATCGTCCCATGCCCCGTCGCATCCACAAACAAGAACGCACGAAACCGACGCTGCAACCCCGTCCGCACGGAAAGCGCCACAACCGCCTCAATCGAACCATCCTCCGCCGACACCTCCGCCCTCCAGACATGATGCCCCAGAAACAGGTTAATGTTCGGCTCCGCCCGAATCACCGCCTCCTTGTGCACATCTCCATACTCCTCCGCAACCCCGGGCGAGTCCTGCGCGTGATCCGCAAACTCCTCAACGATTTCCCCCAAATGCGGATACCTCCCGCGCATCGTCCCGCCATTCGCCCAAACCCGCACCTCACTGCTGCCATTCCCCCCCAAGACAAACCGGTCCTGCAACAACGCCACCTTCAACCCCTGCCGCGCCGCCGAGATCGCCGCAGCCATCCCCGCATAGCCCCCACCGCAAACCACCAAATCATAACGGCCACCATCCTCAGGCTCCGACCCCAAACCCGATAACTCCTCCCGCAACCGCACCAACGCCTCCCCGGAATCCGGCGGCCGAAACTCCAGATCAGGATGAATCAACACAGCATCACAACGACCGTCAAAACCAGTCAGATCACGCAACACCACTTCGACCTGACCCCGCTTCAATCTCACCACCCCGCCGTCCTCCCATCCCCACTCGGCACTCCCTATACCAAAAACCACCGGTAACGCCTTCCCACCCAGCTCCACCCGAAACCGACCCGGCTGGCCCCCCGCACCCCACGGTGCCACCCAATCCCGCGTCCGAACCCAAACCCGATAAACCCCGTCCTCCGCCACTTCCACCCGAGTCACCGCCGGCTCCACAGCCCGCCCCAACCCGTGAGCCAAAAGAAAAGGAGACCCCATCACCGGGATAAACTGCGTGTCCAGCTTCCATCCCCCTGTTTCCCCAAATAATTCCGCCTCCAGCCAAATCGGCCTCGCATCAGCCAAAACCACACCGCAACCCCAAACAGCCAAGGCCACCACCCCAAAAAAACGCGAAATCATCGCTGCATACCGGGAAATCATGGTGAGACCATCCTCCCATTCCACCCCCTGTCCCCGCAAGCCCCCCCATGCACAGCGTTTCAGCGACTCAGGGCCTCAGAGACAGGCACACCCTGCACCTGAATCGCCTGAATACAGCACCCCAGCCCCAAAAACCACCGCTCAAAGTTCCCCAAAACAATCCAATTGTGGGACGGTTGATAGCTGGACGACTGGCATGAGTTGCCCTATTTTGTCCGCCTCGTGCCTAAGACGTCCAAGACCGGCCCAGAAGCCGCCAGCAAGACCAGCGACCTGAGCTATGAAGATGCCCTCAACAAGCTCGAGTCGCTCGTGGAGGAAATGGAATCAGGTGACCTCCCCCTCGAAGCCCTGCTCAAACGCTTCGAAGAAGGCTCCAAACTGGCCGAGGTTTGCCAATCCAAACTCGCTGAAGCCGAGCTGCGTATCCAGAAATTGGAACGTAACCTGGAAGGCGAACCAGAGTTAAAACCATTTGACACGTCGGTGGACGAAAATCCTTAGTATCCGGCACACGGTATCGAACCGGCCTAAACCCCGGCGATCCATTAGCCCATGGCCCCCAGGGCCGGACTCATTGTGTTTATGAACCGCTTTCTTGATATGGTAGACAGCCCGGCCCACGTCAAAAAACTGACGCTGGACCAACTTCATAAGTTGGCCGAAGAAATCCGCACCGAACTCATAACCGGCCTGTCCCGCACCGGCGGCCACGTCGGCCCTAACCTCGGTGTCGTGGAACTCACCATCGCGCTCCACACGGTCTTCGATACACCCAAAGACAAATTCGTCTGGGACGTCAGCCACCAGGTCTACGTCCACAAACTCCTCACCGGGCGCAAAAACCGCTTCAACACCATCCGCACCACCGACGGCCTCTCCGGCTTCGCCAACCGTGCAGAAAGCGAGCACGACTGCTACGGAGCCGGCCACGCCGGAACCGCCCTCTCCGCCGCCCTCGGTATGGCCGCCGCACGCGACCAGCGCGGCACCGATGAAAATGTGGTCTGCGTCTTCGGTGACGCCGCCCTCACCAACGGCATCTCCTTCGAGGCCCTCAATAACATCAGCCATACCACCAAACGCTTCATCGGTATCCTCAACGATAACGAATGGAGCATCGCCAAAAACGTCGGTGCCATCTCCAATTACCTCAACCGCCTCATCACCCACCCCCGCTATAACCAACTGCAACAGGACTTCGCCAGCATCGTACGCCGCCTGCCCAAAGGTGACCTCGCCCTGAAACTGGCGCACAAAGCCGAGGAAAGCATCAAGGGCGCAGTCAGCGAGTTCAGCCTCAAACCCGCCGAACAGGTCATCGCCGGCGACGGCCGGGGCGGCTTCGGCAGCAGCCTCATATTCGAGGAAATGGGCCTCCGCTATATCGGCCCCATCGACGGCCACGATATCGCCTCCCTCCTCGGCGTGCTCGAATACGCCCGCAAATGCACGCAGCCAGTCGTGCTCCACGTGCTCACCAAAAAGGGCAAAGGCTTCGAGGCCGCCCTCGCCCAACCGGAGAAATTCCACGGCACCGGCCCCTACGACATCCAAACCGGAGCCTCCGCCCCCGCCAAACCCGGCACCCCGCCCAATTGGCAGGACGTCTTCGGCCAGGCCATGGTCCGCATCTGTAAAAAGGACTCCTCCGTCGTGGGCATCACCGCAGCCATGCCCAGCGGAACAGGCCTCAAAAAACTCGAAGCCGAAATGCCCGACCGCTACTACGACGTCGGCATCGCCGAGGAACACGCCGTCCTCTTCGCCTGCGGCATGGCCACCATGGGCTTCCGCCCCGTTTGCGCCATCTACTCGACCTTCCTCCAACGGGCCTATGACTGCATCATCCACGACGCCGCCCTGCAGGAACTCCCCGTGGTCTTCTGCATGGACCGCGCCGGACTCTCCTGCAACGACGGCCCCACCCACCACGGCCTCTTCGATATCGCCTACCTCCGCTGCGTGCCCAACATTATCGCCATGGCACCCAAGGACGAGGATGAACTGGTCGACATGATGTTCACCTCCACCCACCAGAAAATTCCCTGCTGCATCCGCTACCCGCGCGGCCCCGCTGAAGGTGTCCCCATCAAGGATATCCCGAAATTGCTGGATGTCGGCAAAGGTGAAGTCACCCGCCACTTCTCCTCGGATGACCGACCCAAGGTCGCACTCTTCGGGCTCGGTAACTTCCACTCCGTGGCCACCGCGATAGCCGAAAAACTCAGCAAGGACCATGACCTCAACGTGGCCGTAATCAATCCGCGCTTCACCAAACCCATCGACGGCGCCATGCACGAACTCTTCGCGCAGGCCGCTGACCTCGTGGTCACCATGGAAGACCACGTCATCCCGGGTGGTTACGGCAGTGCCGTAGTCGAGCACTTCCAGGAAAAAGGTATCCATACCCCGATGATCCGCATCGGCTGGCCCGACGCCTTCGTCGAACACGCCACCACAGTCGAAGAACTCCGCCGCCGCCACGGTCTAGCACCAGATCAAATCGAGGAGCGCATCGTCAAAACCCTGACCTCAGCCAAGACCGCCAGCTCAACCAAGCCCCGCGCCGTAGCCAGCTAATCCCCCTTTCAGGCTGCAATAAACAACCTGCACTACCGAAACCATGAGCAATACGACCCTCACCCCCCCTCCAGGAGATACAATCTCCATTTCCAATGGAACCCTTCAGGTTCCCGACCAGCCCGTCATCCCCTTCATCCGGGGCGACGGTACAGGCCGCGATATCTGGGCCGCCAGCCAGCGCGTGTTCGACGCCGCAGTGGAAAAGGCCTACGGCGGTAAAAAGAAAATCTCCTGGTTCGAAGTCTTCGCCGGTGAAGAATCCTTCAAACGGTTCAATAACTGGCTGCCCGATGAAACCGTCCAGGCTTTCCGCGACTACCTCGTCGGTATCAAGGGCCCGCTCACGACCCCCGTCGGTGGCGGTATTCGCTCCCTGAACGTCGCCCTTCGCCAAATCCTCGACCTCTATGTCTGCCTCCGCCCGGTGCAATACTTCTCCGGCGTGCCCAGCCCGGTAAAGCACCCGGAGGCCGTAGATATGGTCATCTTCCGCGAGAATACCGAGGATATCTACGCCGGTATCGAATACGCCGGCGGAACCCCCGAAGCCCAGAAGATCCTCGACTTCCTCGCCAAGGAGTTCCCCAAACAGTTCGACAAAGTCCGCTTCGGAACCGTCGAAAAATCCCGCGACTTCTGGTCACAAGCCGGCCAGGCAGACCAACCGGATGACGTCTGCGTCGGTATCGGCCTTAAACCGGTCAGCCGCTCGGGCAGCGTGCGCCTCATCCAAAGCGCCATCAACTACGCCATCCGCAATAATCGCCGCAGCGTCACACTGGTCCACAAAGGCAATATCATGAAGTTCACGGAAGGTGCCTTCCGTGATTGGGGCTACGCCATGGCGGAAAAAGCCTTCGGCAACAAGGTCTATACCTGGGCCCAATGGGAACGCACCAAAAAGGACCAGGGCGAAGAAGCCGCCAACGCCGAACAGGACGCCGCCCTCAAGGCCGGCGCCGTCCTCATCAAGGACGCCATCGCCGACATCACCCTCCAGCAGGTGCTCACCCGCCCGAAGGACTTCGACGTCATCGCTACTCTCAACCTGAACGGCGATTACCTTAGTGACGCCCTCGCCGCACAGGTCGGCGGCATCGGCATCGCCCCCGGAGGTAACATCAACTACGTCACCGGCCACGCCATCTTCGAAGCCACCCACGGCACCGCCCCGAAATATGCCGACAAGGATATGGTGAACCCCGGCTCAGTCATCCTCTCCGGTGAGATGATGCTCCGCCACCTCGGCTGGACCGAAGCCGCCGACCTCATCATCAAAGGCCTCAACGGTGCCATCGGCTCCAAGAAGGTCACCTACGACTTCGCACGCCTCATGGAAGGCGCCACGCAAATCAAATGCTCGGAGTTCGGAACGAACATCATCGATCACATGTAAACAAGCACAACGCTCTTCACCGCTGGAGGCCACCCTCCAGCGGTTCTTTTTTGCCCAGAACCCACGTCTGCCTCCGATTGGTAGCTGGCGGTCGGAAATAGCCGAAGATCAAACACCTCGTGCAAGCAGCACCTGTCGCACTCTCTCCCCTCTCCCCTCTCCCGTCCTATATATGCTCTCCATCGCTGGAGGTTTCCTCCGGCAGCAGCGCCTTCTTGTCACGCGTCAACCGCACGCGCGCCACCCGCATCCCCTCCATCGATTCCACCCGCAACTCGTAACCGTCCCGACGCACCTTGTCGCCGCGCTTGGGGAAACCGCCCAGCAACTGCGTAATCCAACCACCGGTGGTCGCCACCAGGTCATCCTCCAGGGTCTCTCCCACCAACTCGCCCAGCTCGTGCAATGGCAACCCGCCGTCCAAATCCCAATGGATGTCGTCGAGCTGAACCACTCTCGGCTTCTCCTGGTCAAACTCATCCTGAATCTGCCCCACCAGCTCCTCCAAAATGTTCTCCAGTGTAATCATCCCCGTCGTGCCCCCATACTCATCCACCACCACCCCCAAATGCAGTTTCTGCTCAAGAAAGGACTGAAGCACCGTCTCCAACCGCGCAGTCGGCGGAACATAGATGATCTTCCTCAGATACGGCTTCAGATCAGCCGCCACCTTGACCTTGTGCCTTGCGGAAAAAAGATCCTTCACGTGAACCACCCCCTGCGTCCGGTCTAAATCACCCTCCTCGCAAACCGGAAACCGCGAAAAGCGCGTCTGCTCCGCCAGCTCCAAACACTCCCCAATCGTACTCGTCGTGTCCAAAACAGCCATCTCATGACGCGGCCGCATCACTTCACGCACCTCGCGCCTCCCCAAGTCCAGCGCGTTCAATACCACGTCCCGCCCCAATGTGGACCCCCCCGACCGCGCCTGCGCCGTGGTAAACAACAACCGCAACTCCTCCTCAGAATGACTGTGCTCCCCCTCCGACGCCGGATTCAGCCCCAACCATCGCAACAACTGCAACGACGCACGGTTCAACACCCAGATAAACGGCCACGAAATACCATGAAACCACGCCAACGGACGCGCCACCCAAAGACTCGTCGGCAGCGGCTTCTGGATAGCCAGCCACTTGGGAGCCTGCTCGCCCGCCGTAATATGCAGGAAAGTCAGCACGGAGAAACCGACAAAAAAGGAGATGGAATGACGCCACGTCTCAGACTCCAGTTTCACCAGATCCAGCACCGGCGTCAGGAGCGCAGCGAAAACCGGCTCCCCCACCCATCCCAACCCAAGACTCGCTAGGGTAATGCCCAGCTGACATGCGCTCAACGAGGCATCCAGCTTCGCCAGAACCCTGCGCGCCACCTTCGCCCCTCGATTGCCCTTCGCCACCAATGGCGTCAACTGGGTGTCGCGCACCTTCACCAACGCAAACTCCGCCGCCACAAAGAACCCGTTCAGCAACACCAACACCACCACCGCCAGGATCTTCAATAAAATCGGAACCAAGTCTTCCATGCTAAACCTTCACCTCACCAAATAAATACCGCAGAATGTCGTCCCTCGTTACCACCCCAACTTCCTTGCCTCGACTCCCCAACACGATCGCCAACCGATGCCCGCTCCGCCGCATCCGCTGCAGCGCCTCGTCCGCCTGACTCTCCTCCGGCAAATACAACGCCGGCTTCAAAAACTCCGCAGCAGGTCGCCCCAGATTCAACTGATCCTGGTAAAGCAACGTCTTCAAACTAATCACCCCAACCACACGCGGCTCTCTCCCCTTCCGTCCCTTGCCTTCCCAAACCGGAAACCGCGTCACTCTCCGCTGCCGCGCCAGACTCAATACCTCCCCCAATGGCGTCTCGGTATCCACCGAGACCAACTTCGCAAGCGGTGTGGCCAACTCCCCAACCTTCACCCCCCGCAAATCCAGAACCCGCCCAATCATCTGCCGCTCATCCCGACTCAACCCCTCAGGCGACTCCTGTAAAGTCAGCCTGAATTCTTCCAGGCTCGACACCAACCGATACCCCTGCTGGATCGCATCACGCGGTGTGACCAAACGCGCCGCAAACCGCATAAGCCCCACAAGCGGTGCCAGCAAACGATGCACCAGCCGGAACGGCCGCACCATCAACAAACACAGCCGGTTCGGATAAGTCTGGAAAATCCGCTTCGGCAGCAGTAAAACAGTAATCACTACCGCCAGACAGTTCGCCAATGTGTTCCCCACCACAACGGTCCATAAAAAGCCCTCCGGATCCTGCAAATAAGCATGCAGCTGCCGGGCCCCCTTGCGCTCCTGCCGCACCCAAGTGCGAATCCTCACCGGATTCAAGGCAAACAACCCGGCCTCCATACCGGAAAAAAACGCCGATAAACCCACCGCCAAACCCAGTAGAATCACCCATAAAAGATAGCTCTCCATTTATCGTACCCCTTTCCG
Organism: Verrucomicrobiota bacterium; assembly: GCA_046047235.1. Classification (GTDB taxonomy): domain Bacteria; phylum Verrucomicrobiota; class Verrucomicrobiia; order Limisphaerales; family JAHDYP01; genus JBMTVN01. The sequence goes on from JBJOII010000044.1 coordinate 52,956, forward strand.
CCCCACACGCTCCACCCTGAGCTCCCTGACACAACGCTCGTCCGAAGCAAGCACCGTCATCCTTAACCCCTCATGCTGAACCACTTCCCCAACCTTCGGGATCCGCTCAGCCACATGCGCCATCAGCCCCCCCAACGTCTCCACCTCAGGAACATCCTCCAACCCGGGCATCTCCCGACGGAAATCATCCAGCCTTAGCCGCGCGTTCACCCGCCATAACCCCGGCGCCAACTCCTCCATCAGGAAACCCTGCTCTTCCCCCTCACCGTGCATCTCACCGACCATCGACTCCAAGATGTCATGCAAGGTCACCAACCCCACAGTAGCCCCATACTCATCCAACACAATCGCCATGCCCCGCTGCTGCTGCTGAAGGCTCTTGAAAAGAAACAGCAGGTTCATGCTCTCCGGAACATACGAGGGCAGCTCAATCGCCTCCGCCAAATCCACCCCGGGATCCAGCAACAAGGTCCTCGTGTTCAATACCCCCACAATGGTGTCCGGATCCTCATCATACACCGGCAACCGCTGATGCCTCGTCCTCCGTGCCACCGCCAGCATCTCTTCCACGGTCAACTCGTCAGAAATACAGGCCATCTGCGAACGAGGTAACATCACATCCTTCGCCGTCCGCTGGTCAAACTGCAGGATGTTCAAAATCATCTCCTTCTCCGTCTCCCCCAAAGTCCCGCTCTGCCACGCCATCTGCGTCAGTTCCTCATACTCCTCATCCGTCAAATGACGCGAAGGCGGAGGAATGCGACGGGTCAACGACCGCAAAACAAAGTTAACCCCGGCCTGCGCCATCCGGTGCGCCGGGCGCACCACCCGGACCAGCCACGCCACCGGACTCGCCAACCGCGCGCTCCAACGCTCAGGGGCACGCACCGCCAGCGTCTTCGGAATCACCTCTCCCCCCACAACCAGAAAACCGAAAAGCAAAAGCAACAAAACCGGCACCTCCCACGAAAACCACGCCAAATCCTGCAGAATCCATAATACCAACGCCACCGCCATCGCGTTCGCCAAGGTGTTCCCCAACACTAAAGTCGCCAACAGGTCCTGCGGAGAATCCAGCAACCGCTTCAATCTCTCCCCAATAATAGGCGTCTGCTCCTGCAGCCGACGCAGCCGCCATCGACCGAGAGAAAACAAAGCCGACTCCGCCAGCGCAAAGAAAAAGCTGACGCCTAACATCCCCATCACACCCAAACTCACCCACGCCCAAATCGGCATGAAAGGAATTATGGGTCCGCTACCCCCATCCGCAAGGCTGTTCACCCCCGCTATTCGTCCACCACCATGAAGGTGACCTCGGCTTCACTCACCGTCTCACCATCCACGCTGCAGACACCCTTCGCCCGCCCAATGCGCCCACGCTTGCGGGTCAACTCCACCTCAATCATCAAAACATCACCCGGCCGGACCGGCTTCCTCCACTTGACGTTCTCCGCCGACATGAAATACGCAGGCTTCCCCGCGTTCTCAGGCTGGTTCAACATCAGGATGCCCGCAACCTGCGCAATCGCTTCCAACTGCAGCACTCCCGGCATGATGGGATGCCCGGGAAAATGCCCCTGAAAATAGGGCTCGTTGATCGTAACGTTCTTCTGCCCCGTAACCTTGTTGTCCTCCAAATGCGTAATCCGGTCCACCATCAGAAATGGATACCGATGCGGCAACACCTTCAACAGCCGCATAATGTCGTAAATCGCCTTGCCTGAAGCCGGCGCCTCCGTGCCAATCGTCACTTTGTCAGCCGCCGCAGGAGGCGCCGCAAAACTCGACTTCGCAGCACTGGTCCGCTTAATGCCCTCCGCCAGCCGCTTCGCCAGTTCACAGTTAATGGTGTGACTCGGCTTTACCGCAATCACATGCCCCTGGATCGGCCGACCCACCAATGATAAATCCCCCACAATATCCAGAATCTTGTGCCGTACAAACTCCTCCGGATACCTCAAGGGCTCCGTCGTCAAAACCGCATCATCCCGGATCACCACCGCATTCTCCAAACTCCCCCCCCGAATCAACCCGTTCTTAATCAGATGCTCGATCTCCTCGTAAAAACAGAATGTCCGCGCAACAGACAATTCACGCTCCCAACTCTCCGGACTCAGTTCCACACTGTAAAACTGAGTGAACCGCCCCTCGCGATCCGAACTCGTGCACGTAATCTTAAAACGATCGTGCGGAAATACCGACATCACGGAATCACCCGACTGCACCTCAATCGGCGTGGTCACCTTCAGCACATCCCGCTCCTCTGCCTGCGGTTGAATCCCCGCCTGCATCACCAGCTCGCAAAAATGCTTCGAACTCCCATCCCCAATCGGGGGCTCGTTCGCGTCCAACTCCACAATCGCATTGTCCACCCCATAGCCCGACAGCGTCGCCAGCAAATGCTCCACGGTGTGGATCTTAATGTTCCCCTTCGAAAGCGTCGTGGATCGGTTGGTCTCACTCACCAGAGAAACCGATGCCTCAATCTCAGGATGCCCGTCCAAATCAACGCGCCGGAAGCGTATCCCGGTGCCGGCCTCCGCCGGCAGCACCTTAAGGCGCACCCGGTTCCCGCTATGAAGCCCTATTCCTTCAAGTGAACTGGCCTCCCGTAAAGTCTGCTGTCTTGACACCGCGGCATTAAAACGAGCCCCGCGCTGCTTGGCAAGCGAGGGAAAGACAAACCCTCCGGGAGACTTAACGCCTGCCCGGAGGGTTTGTTATGAATTCAGATCGCAAAGAAATGAACTTACTCGGCAGCCGGCTCCTCAGCCCCACCTTCCTGCTCAGCCTTCATCTCGCGATCACGATCTTCCATCGCGGCCCGACGCGAAAGCTTCACCCGGCCCTTCTCGTCCACCCCAATGCACTTCACCCAGATCTCATCACCCATCTTCACGATATCTTCCGCCGACTTCACACGGAAGTTGGCCAACTCGCTGATGTGCACCAGACCATCCTTGCCCGGGAAGATTTCCACAAACACGCCAAAGTCCTTAATGGTAACAACCTTGCCGCGGTAAATCTTGCCAACCTCAATCTCACCCACCATGCCCTCCACCGCCTCACGGGCAATCTGCATGCCCTCAGCAGACACGGAGTAGATCATCACGGTGCCGTCATCCTCAATGTTGATCTCACAACCAGACTCATCAACGATGCGCTTGATGTTCTTGCCGCCAGGTCCAATGAGCGCCCCGATCTTGTCAGGGTTGATCTTGATGCTGAGGATTCTCGGAGCATAACGGCTCAGCTCTTCCCTCGGCTGCGCCAAGGTCTCCGCCATCTTGCCAAGAATGTGCATCCGCGCCACACGAGCGCGCTCCACAGCATCAGCCATGATCTTGTGCGGCACACCACGCAGCTTCAAATCCAGCTGAAAGCCAGTGATCCCCTTCTCAGTGCCGGAGATCTTGCAGTCCATGTCGCAGAACGCATCCTCCCACCCAATAATGTCAGTCAGCAAAACGTGCTTGCCGATCTTGCCGTCGGCATCCTCACGGGTGCAAAGACCCACGCTGATGCCCGCCACAGGCCGGATCATCGGAACACCAGCATCCATCAACGCCAGCGTGCCACCGCAAACAGAAGCCATCGACGTGCTGCCGTTGGATTCCATGATCTCGCACGTCACACGAATCGCATATTGAAAGGTGTCAAACGGAATCATCGGCTCCAACGAACGCTCAGCCAATGCTCCATGGCCAATCTCACGGCGCCCCGGACCACTAATGCGGCCCGTCTCGCCCACAGAGAAATTGGGGAAATTGTAGTGCAGGATGAACTTCTTCTGGTTGGAACCACCAGTGTAGGAATCAAATTCCTGCGCATCCTCCATCGTCCCCAAGGTCGCCAAGGCCACAGCCTGAGTCTCACCCCTTTGGAACATCGCCGAACCGTGCGCACGCGGAAGAATTCCCACCTCCGACTCCAAAGGCCGCACCTCGTCGTCCTTGCGACCATCCAGACGCTTGCCCTGATCCAGCAGCAAGGAACGAACAGCTTCCTTCTGCACGTAGTAAAAGGCTTCCTTGGCCACCGCATCAGTCGCCACTTCCTCTCCAAACTTCTCCACCAGCTTGGACGCCACTTCCTCCGCAACCTGCTTCACTGCTGCTTCGCGCGCCAGCTTGCCAACCGTCAACAGAGCCGGAACGATCTTCTCGCCTGCCGTGGCCTTCGCCTCAGCCAAAACCTCGTCAGGCACCAACTTAATGGACACATCGCGCTTGGCCCGACCTGCCAGCTTCGCCAGCTCCTTCTGCCCGGCAATAATCGGCTGAACCGCATCGTGCGCCAGCAACAACGCCTTGTTGAAATCTTCCTCGGTAATCTCCTTGGCCGACCCTTCGAACATCACCAAGTCAGTCTCGCTGCCCACATACACCAGATCGAGATCGCTCTCCGCCATCTCCTCATGGGTCGGGTTCACCACAAACTCACCCTTGATGCGCCCTAAACGAACCGCACCCAAAGGACCCGCCCACGGAATATCACTGACCATCAGGGCCGCCGATGCACCGTTCACCGCCAAAATGTCGGGATCGTTCTCACCATCCGCACTCAGCAAAACGCTCTGCACCTGCACCTCGTTGATCCAACCCTTCGGGAACAACGGACGAATCGGACGATCAATCATCCGACAGGTCAAAATCTCCTTCTCGGTCGGACGCCCCTCGCGCTTGAAATAACCGCCAGGAAAGCGGCCGGCCGCCGCCGCCTTCTCACGGTAATCAACGGTCAGAGGAAAAAAATCAATGCCCGGCCGAGGCGTGCTCGCCCCCACCGCGGCAACAATCAAAATCGTCTCGCCGCACTGGACGGTCACCGCACCATCCGCCTGCTTGGCTAGTTTGCCGGATTCAAAAGTCATCTGCCGATCGTTCGGCAGCTTCACAGTTACTTTGTGTGCCATAAGCTTTCGCACACCCTTGACCCGGAGGAATTTCACTCAAGGCCCGGCATCCAGGCATTGACCGAAATTTCCCTAAGCCAAAAGTGCGCACCTTCTGAACGCGACCATTCTTTCTGAGGTTACGGGAAAGAAGTCCGGCACGATCGCGTCCACGATGCCGCTTTCCCCTGCGTACAGCAGTGTCCCAAGGCCCGCCATCTGGCTGATTCCTCCGGACACAACAAAAACCCGGCAACCATGAAGGCTGCCGGGAAGGTTTTCTAGCGACGAAGCTTAAGTTTCTTCGTTATCGTCTGATAACGAGAAACATCGGTGGACTTCAGATAATCCAGCAGACGGCGGCGTTGGCCCACCATCACCAAAAGCCCGCGACGGGAGCTGTGGTCTTTCTTGTTCTGCTGGAGATGCGTCGTAAGGTGATTGATACGATGCGTCAGCAGAGCGATCTGTACATCGGCCGATCCGGTGTCCCGCTCATGTGTGCGGAAATCCTGAATCGTCTTATTCTTGGCTTGCATACGGGTCTGTTCCCAACCGCTACTTCTTCTAATTCAGTCTTAAATCGAAAGCGAGGAACATACGTGCTCCTCCAAGACCTTGTAAAGGACTTTTGAAGAACGGAAGATCTGCCGTCTCCTCATCCGCACCACCCTGGCCGTTGGCCCCCCGAATAAACGCCCCTCCTCCGCCAACTCCAACACGTTAAGGGACAACTACCGCGCCAGGGCCACCACATACCGTTGAAGCCGATTGGTTTCTTCACGGTCCTTAAAATGCACGTAGACCTGATGCAGGTTCGAACACACCCGAAGCAGAATCCGACGCGGACTCGCCGGCGAAAGCAGCCCCTCCTGATAGCCGTAACTCACCTGCATTAAATACTTGATGCAGTCCGACTTGCTCAGCAACCGCCCCTGATTAAACGCATCAATGAAAACCTCCTCCCTGCTCGTCTGGTAGCGGCACAGGAAATGCCCGGGCATGCCAATACCCGCTATCGGTAACTGTAAACGCCGGGCCACAAACAGATAGATCAGGCACAAACTCACTGGGTTCCCCATGCGCCGATCCATCACGCGGTTGAGATAACTGTTCTCAGGGTCGTAATAGTCGCTTTCGTTCCCCTTAAAACCCCTCGAATCAAACAGACAGGTGTTAATGTGAGCCAGCACCTCGCCAGAAGCCCCGCTGGTAGGCAAATCCTCCCTCAACTCGTCCGCCATCTCATCCAGCAACGCGCGATACCCCTCAACGTTGATCTCTGGATACCGCGTCGCCGCCAGCGACCACATCGCCTCCTCCAAGTCAAAATCCTCCCCATGGCTGAGACAAAGGCTCAAAAAATCGTTGTCCGCCCGCTGCCGCCCCAAAAACTGCAGCAATCCTAAAACCCGCTTCCGTATCACCGGATTCGCATCCAGACGGTAACCCTGCAACCATTCAATCGCACCCTCACCACATGCGAGAATGCGCTGACGAACAACCTCGTTCACCGCCGGATCATCGTCCTCCAGCAAATGCACCAATGCCGCTTGCTGTGCAACAGACAACCCCCCCAACTTCTCTTTGACTGTGATCGCCGACATGCTTGACAGGAACCGCACCACTATGGCGCCTGGCTTCCGCTGAAATCAATCGGTTTGAATAGGACTTACTTTAGGCTCCACTCCACCCTACTCATCCGAATGTCTTACTCCTCGCACCGGATGTTCACCCCTCTCACCTCGGACACGCTCCTTGCCGGCAGACGCATCCTCTTCCGCACCAAATGTCTCTTTCAGAATCCGGAGTTGCTGGGACCGAATCTCCCGCCGTGTAGCTCTGGCATCCAAAAGCGCCAATACCAAAGCCACCTGGGTCACCAGCAAACACATCGTCCAATACGCAATGTAACCCCACCCCTTGAGCGCATCACTTAACCAAGTCTGCCCCCATACCAACAAGCCAACCGACAAGAGCAGGAAAAACAACCCAAACCACCGGCGGCGCGAATTGATGATACCAGCCATACGCAGGAAGATAGTCCCAGTTCCGCCCTGCCGCTAGAACCTCCATTCCGCCAGAAACTTCATAAGCGCATCGCCTCCACGGCAGCCAAAACCTTGGGAATCCCATCCATCCTCGCCCCACCACCCTGCGCAAAATCAGGCTTGCCCCCACCCCGACCCTCCACCAACGGAGCAATCGCCTGAATGATCTTGCCCGCCTGAAACCTCGCCGTGTGTGCGGAACCCACCAACGCCATAAGCTTAACCGGCTTGTCCCCACCCACATCACCCACCAACACCGCCACTCCGCCGAACTCCCCCCGAATATGCCCCACCACAGCCTGCAAGGTGTCGTTGTCTGTCCGCCCCACATTCGAAATAATCCACGGCACACCAGCCACGTCCTCCGCCCCACGTATCAATTCACGAGCCGTCAACGACGCCCGCTCCTGCAACATCGTCCGCACCTGCCGCTCCAATTCCTTCTGCTGCAAAAGGATGGATTCAATCTTCCGCTCCACCTGGTCCAAAGGCGAATTAATCCGGCCCGCCACCCCACGCAACACCATCGATTCCTCCAAAAACCTGCGGTAGGACTCCATACCGGCCACTGCCTCAATCCGGCGTACCCCCGCCGCAACCGCCGACTCAGACGCCACCCGGAATAACCCAATCTCCCCGGTCGCCCGACAATGCGTCCCACCACACAGTTCCATGGAATACCCATCCAGCCCGCCAGCTCGCCCCCCCACCTGAACCACCCGAACCCGATCCCCATACTTGTCCCCGAAAAACTGCATGATGTCCGGACGCTGCCGCACATCCTGATAGGATGCCTCACTCCAGGAAACGCCCGCATTCTCCAGAATCCGCTCGTTCACCAATGACTCTATGTCCCGGACCTGCTGCTCGCTCAATGCCGCACTGTTAAAGTCAAATGTCAGCTTCTCCGGCCCAACATAGGAACCCTTCTGGGTGGCATCCGTCCCCACAACCTCATGTAAAGCCCAGTGAAGCAAATGCGTCACGGTATGGTGCCGCTGAATCGCCGACCGCCGGGCCATGTCCACACGCAACACCAGCTTCTGTCCCACCTCCGGAGCCGAATCCACCTCATCCAGCAAATGCAACCACGTGTCACCGGCCTTGCGGGTGTCGCTCACCTGCCAACTCGAACCATCCCCCTCCAGACTACCCGTGTCCCCCACTTGCCCCCCCATCTCGGCGTAAAACGGGGTCTCACCCAAAACCACCGCCCTAGCCCCATCCATCTCCACAACCTCCAACACCTCCGACTCCACTGAAAATTCATCGAACCCGATAAATCGGGTGGGCTCCTGATGCGACAGGCTGGAGACCTCAATCACAGTCTTCTTGCGCGTGGTCCTCGAACGCTCGCGCTGCTCCTCCATCAGCTCCTGAAACCCCACCAGATCCACCGTCAACCCCCGCTCGCGCGCCATCAATTCCGTCAGATCCGAGGGGAATCCCTGCTCGTCAAATAGCCTGAATGCCACCTCAGCCGACAACTCGGTGCGATCTCCAAGCAACCCAACCTCGTCAGTAAACAGCTGAATGCCACGATCCAACGTCTTGTTGAACGCCACCTCCTCCGCCCGCAAAACCTCCTTCACCTTGGACTGCTGCTGCACAAGCTCCGGAAAAACACCCCCCAACGTCTCCACCACGACGTCCGCTAACTCGTAAAAGAACGGCTCAGTCAAACCCAGGGTGCGACCATACCTCACCGCCCGCCGCAGAATCCGCCGAAGTACATAATTCCTGTCCTTATTCCCAGGCCGAATCCCGTCCGCCGCCGCACAGGTCAAGGTCCGGATGTGATCCGCAATCACCCGAAACGCCACATCCACCTGCTCCTGCTCACCCTGCGGAACCATCCGCCCCGAAGCATCCGGCCGCGGCAAAGTGGAACCATACTTCTTCCCGCTCAACTGCTCCAAACGCTCGAAAATCGGCCGGAAAACGTCCGTCTCATAGTTCGAAACCAGCCGGCTGAAATCCTTGAACCCCTGCGTACACTGCATCACCCCAACCACACGCTCAAACCCCATGCCCGTATCCACGTGACGCGCCGGCAAAGGAGCAAAACTGCCGTCCACCCCGGCAGCAAACTGGATGAATACAAGATTCCAAATCTCAATGCACTCCGCCCTGCCCTGGTTCACCAGCTTGCCCTGCGAATCACCCTCCGGTGTCAAATCGATGTGAATCTCACTGCACGGACCACAAGGACCCGTATCCCCCATCATCCAAAAGTTGTCCTTCTTCCCCCCAAAACAGATGTGCACTTTCGGATCTAGGCCCGCAGTCGAAAAGAGCTCGGCCCAATAGTCATACGCTTCCTGGTCAAACTCAGCCGGATCTCCAGGCCCGGGCTGATACACCGTCGCAAACAACCTCTCCTTCGGAAACTTCCAGACCTCAGTGATCAACTCCCACGCCCAGCTAATCGCCTCCTTCTTAAAATAATCCCCAAAACTCCAGTTGCCCAACATCTCAAACAGGGTGTGGTGATACGTGTCCAACCCCACATCCTCCAAGTCGTTGTGCTTGCCCCCCGCGCGAATGCACTTCTGCGTGTCCGCCGCCCGTGTGTCCAATGACGGAACCGCCCCCGCCCAACTCGAAACATCCGCTTTCCGCTCCGCCAGAAAAATCGGCACAAACTGATTCATCCCAGCATTGGTAAATAACAGGTTCGGGGCGTCTGGCATCAAGCTGGCAGACGGTACCAAGGTGTGCTGCTTGGAGCGAAAGAACTCCAGAAACGATTGCCGGATCTCGGTGCTGGTCATCATAACGGGCCTGGAACAAATCACGAACTTTACACGGCTGCCCACCGCATCCCCTGCGCAGAGCCAGCCAAAAAGTGGGGCGAAGATTAGGACAAACTCTTCCCGCCTGACCAGTCCTATCACGCCCCGGAACACCAAGGCTCCGACGAGTTCAACAGCGACTCCAGCAAATGCTCGTCTGCCGCCGGGAATGCATACGCCCCCAAACTCTCACGCCCAACCCACTCGAATGCCTTGCACCCCAGTGCCACCGGCTCATGCCGTGTCCATCGGCAAAGAAAAAAACGCAGCCTCACACTCCGCTCCGGATAAGCATGCTCCACCTCCTGATACAAGTCACCAACCTCCACCTCAATCCCCAGCTCCTCCAGCAACTCGCGCCTCAAACACGCCTCATAACTCTCCCCCGGATCCCGCTTGCCCCCGGGAAATTCCCAAAGCCCCCCAAGATGATCCCCATCCCGACGCTGCGCAATCAACAGCCGCCCCTCGCGGAATACCAGCCCAGCTGCAACTTCAATGACGCGTTCAGCGGCCAATGCTCTTGTAGATAAAACCCAGCTTCTCCATCCGCTCAGGATCAAAGAGGTTACGACCATCAAACAGAATCGGATGCGTCATCCCCTTGCGGGCCTTGTCCAAATCCAAGTCCCTGAAGTCAGGCCATTCCGTGGCAATCACCAAAGCATCACAACCCTCAGCCACGTCATCCTTGTCCTCCACCCACACAACGTCCTGCAACTCCTTGCGCGCCTTGTCCATCGCCTTGGGATCATGCACCCGTAACCGCGCCCCCATCTGCTGCAACCGCCGGCAAACCTCAATGGCGGGCGACATCCGGACATCATCCGTGTTCTGCTTGAACGCCAAACCCAACACCCCAATGGTCTTGTCCTTCACAACCCATAAGGTGTCGCAGATCTTCTTCAAAAATGCGTCCATCTGGAAGGAGTTGATCTTCTGCACCTCCTTCAACAACCCGAAATCATACCCCAGCTGCTCGGCAATTTTGATGAACGCACTCAGGTCCTTCGGGAAACAACTCCCGCCAAAACCCAGCGAAGCATCCAAAAACCGCCGCCCAATCCGCGTGTCCATGCCAATCCCGTTGGCCACCTCAGTCACGTTGGCGCCCGAAAGCTCACAAACCACCGACACCGCGTTGATATAGGAAATCTTCAGCGCCAAAAACGAGTTCGCCGCGTGCTTGATCAACTCCGCTGAGTTGATGTCCGTCACAATCACCGGCGCCTTATACGGAGCGTAAACCTCCTTCATCGCCGAAACCGCCCTCGGAGACTGAACCCCAATCACCACACGGTCCGGCTTCAGGAAATCATCCACCGCAAAACCCTCGCGCAAAAACTCCGGGTTGCTTACCACGTCAAAGTCGACCTTCGACTTGCAATACCTCCTGATCGTCTCCGCCACCTTCTCCCCCGTCCGCACCGGCACCGTGCTCTTGTCCACGATAATCCGATAAGCCGTCATGCACCCCGCAATCTCCCTCGCCACCCCCTCAATAAAACTCAAATCCACCGAACCATCCGCTTGCGGAGGCGTCGGAACCGCAATGAATATGACATCAGAACGCCGAACCCCATCCTCAGTGCTCGTCGTAAATTCCAACCGTCCCGCCTCCACATTCCGACGAACTACATCCTCCAACCCCGGCTCATAAATCGGAATGCCCCCCCCTCGCAACATGTCCACCTTGGACTGGTCACAGTCCACGCAGATAACATGATGCCCCCCCTCAGCAAAACAGGCCCCCGTAACCAGCCCGACATAACCGGTCCCAATAACGGTGATTTTCACGGGGCAACAACGTTCGTGGAAATCCCAGCAGAAGCCGAAGTCAGGCCCGCAGCCGAAGGCGCAGGAGCCATCTCTGGATGCTCACGGAATATCTCCTGACATCGCTGCATCGCCGAACTCCCCCACGGCGAAGCCAAGTTGTTCGTCAGTTCACTGTAAGACCGTAACGCCCCTGCCAAATCACCCTTGGACTCCTGAATGCCCGCCAAAACCAAGCGCGCCTGCCCCGCCACGGCCGCAGTCGCATGACGCAAAGTCACCCCCTCGTAAGCCGCCACCGCCTCGTCCAAACGCCCCATCGCATCCAACGAAGCCGCCACGCCATACGCCGCCTCCGCCTTGAAGGCTTCGTCCTTGAGCAAATCACCGGCCGCCTCAAAGGCTCCGCGCGCCCGCTCATAATCGCCATTCTGAAAGTGCAATTCAGCCGCCAGCAACTGTGCCCGCGCCGCCGCCCCAGTCCCAGCGTAGTCGCGCGCCACAGCCTCATAGTCACTCGCAGCAGGCTTTGCCGCCTCATCCGCCCCCATCCCCTTGAGCTGAACGGCAATCAAGGCGGAGCTGGCCCGACGCTGCTTCTCCCGTGACAACCATTGCACGGTCGCAATGGCCGAAATGACCACCACCACCGCGACAACACTCATGGCCACGCGCTTCTTGTTAACTTCCAGCCACGCGAGAAACTCCAGCGTGCGGTTTGTCTCTATCCCTTCGGACGTCATAGAACTGGCAATCATTCGGTGGAAGGTCCAAAACGCAAGCCGAAACAATATCAAAAACCATAAGCCGGCCCCCTTGGGACTTGAATTACCCCCTCCCCACACCGCAGGCTCCACCCCAAAATCTGCCCCCATGGACCGCTCCGTCGTCATCGTACCCACCTATAACGAACGCGAAAACCTCAGCCCACTCGCCACAAAAATCCTCGCACTCCCCTCCCCCGTCGACCTGCTGGTCGTCGATGACGGATCACCCGATGGAACCGGCCAGCTCGCCGACCAACTCGCCTCCGCGCACCCCTCCATCCACGTCCTGCACCGCCCCGCCAAAGCCGGCCTCGGCCGCGCCTATTGCGCCGGATTCGAATGGGCACTTAAAAAGGATTACCAGTTCATCCTCGAAATGGACGGCGACTTCTCCCACAACCCCGACGATATCCCCCGCTTCCTCAAAGCCGCCGCAACAGCAGACCTGGTACTCGGCTCCCGTTACCGCGATGGCATACGCGTGATCAACTGGCCCCTCGGTCGACTGTTGCTCAGCATGGGGGCAGCCAAGTACGTCCAAGTCATCACCGGAATGCCCTTCACCGACCCCACCGGGGGCTTCAAATGCTTCCGCCGAACCGCACTCGAACACCTCGACCTCCAACGGGTCCACTCCAACGGCTACAGCTTCCAAATCGAAATGACCCATAAAGTCTGGCGCCAAGGCCTCAGGGTCACCGAGGTCCCCATCATCTTCACCGACCGCTACCATGGCACCTCCAAAATGTCCGGAGGCATCGTCCAGGAAGCCTTGATCATGGTCTGGCGACTGTGGGCCCAAAACGGGTTCCGCCGCCGCCCCAAATCACCCCCCAACAACCCAACAAAGCCCACCGGAACGGATAATTGACTTGAGCAAAATCCAAAACCTGCCGATACTCCTCCCAGCGTTGGTAGAGAGGGAACCTGGGGAAAAAGATCTTTGCGAAGTCGATTTTAGAATTTAACCCTGCCTGTGCGCGTGATTGGGCGACAAAGTCCTTGAACCGTAGTTATTCGGTAGTGGGATATCCCGCCATCGGGGGAGGCCGACAGGCCTTGACTGGAAGTCGAAACCCCTCGGGCTCGTCCCTTTTGTTTAACCCCAAGTTCAAAGGAACTGTTACACACGGCACTCACGGTGGGGTTATATTTTGTACGCACCGCCACGACCCAGCCTAACATGTCACAACGCGACCTGTTCTCCGATCCCACAGCCTCCAGCCTCAATGAGGCTCACCCCGCCAGCCCACCCCCACCCCAACCGCTCGCCGCACGCATGCGGCCACAACTCCTCGCCGAATTCGTCGGCCAATCCCACCTCCTCGCCGAAGGCAAATTGCTCCGCCGAGCCATCGAATCCCAGCGGATCCAGTCCATGATCTTCTTCGGACCCCCAGGCACCGGAAAAACCTCCCTCGCCCGCCTCATCGCCAAACACTGCTCCAACCACTTCGAACGCCTCAGCGGTGTGGAATCCTCTGTGTCCGATATCCGCCAGGTCCTCGCCAAAGCCTCCAACCGACTCGCTAACCAAGCCCAACCCACCCTCCTCTTCGTCGATGAAATCCACCGCTTCAATAAAGCCCAGCAAGATGTTCTCCTGCCCGACGTGGAAAGCGGTACAGTCCGCCTCATCGGAGCCACCACCGAAAACCCCTTCTTCTTCGTCAACGCCCCCCTCGTCTCCCGCTCCCAAGTCTTCCAACTCCAGCCCCTCGCCGAAAACGAACTCCTCACCCTGCTGCAACGAGCCCTAACCAATACCGAACGCGGACTCGGCCAACTCCCGCTCAAAGCCAACCCTGAAGCACTTTCACACCTCGCTAAACTCGCCGACGGCGATGCCCGAAAAGCCCTGAACTCCCTCGAAATCGCCGCTCTCACCACCCCACCCTCGCCTCAAGACAACCTCATCCACCTCACTCTCGAAGTCGCCGAGGAATGTATCCAGAAAAAGGCCGTGGTCTATGGCGCCGACGGTGACGCCCACTACGATACAATCTCCGCCTTCATCAAATCCATGCGCGGAAGCGACCCAGATGCCACCCTCTACTGGCTCGCCAAAATGATCCACGCCGGCGAAGATCCCCGATTCATCGCCCGCCGCATCGTCATACACGCAGCAGAAGACGTCGGCCTCGCCGACCCCACCGCCCTCATCCTCGCCACCTCCGCCTTCCAGGCCGCCGAATTCATCGGCTGGCCCGAAGCCCGTATACCCATCGCTCAAGCCGCCCTCTACATAGCCACCGCCCCCAAAAGCAACAGCGTCGTCAAAGCCATCGATGCAGCCCTCGACGAAGTCGGCAAAAACCCTACCCAACCCGTCCCTAATCACCTGCGTGATGCACACTATGCAGGGGCAAAGCAACTCCAACACGGCAAAGACTACATCTACCCCCATGACCTCCCGGGGCACTTCGCCGTCCAAAGCTACATGCCCTCCCAACTCTCCTTTTACACCCCAAGCGACCAAGGTCGTGAAGCCAGAATCAGGGAAAGGCTGCAACAGTGGCTGCTTCGAACCCACCAGGAAAAGCAACAGCCATGACCCCCCACCACCCACCAACCCCCAAACAACTCTGCCGCCACCGCCTCCGCGCGGCCATCTCCCCCATCTCAAGCACCCGCTCCGCAACCCTCTCAGAAAGACTCTGCTCCCGTATCCAGCAATTGCATGAATGGCAGATCGCCCGCTCAGTCCTGCTCTTCTACCCAGTATTCCCTGAACTCAATGTCCTGCCCCTCTGGCAAGCCGCTCACTCCGCCCACAAAATTACCTACCTCCCACGCTTCAACCCCATTACCCAACAATACGTCGCCGCAGAAGCCCCTCCTCCCGATCAACCGGATCAACTCACCTCAGGACCCTACCAGATCCTCGAGCCCTCCGCCTCAGCCCCCACCGCAGCAGGGAACCGACTGGACTTTATTGTTATCCCTGGCGTAGGGTTCTGCCCCGATGGTAGAAGGCTGGGCCGAGGCGGAGGCTTTTATGACCGCTTGCTGGCCCAATTGAAGGGATTCCGCTGCGGCGTGGCCTATGACGAACAAGTCGTCCAAGACCTCCCCACGGAACCGCATGATGTCCGTTGTGACTGTATCTTGACCCCGTCAGCCGAATGGCGCAGGCCAAGCTGATGGATGTGAACCAATGTTGCTCGCGCAGTTCTCATGGGACGGCGCCCTGTATGCCGTTATCGGGGCGGCACTAGGGTATTGGACCTGTTTTTGGCTGGAACACCGCCGCGCCCGCAGTGCGCAAACCACCGCCGAAAACATCAAGCAAAAGGCCCGCGAAGAGGCTGAAGCGATCCTTCGCGAATCCCGCGCTACCGCCAAGGAGGAGATCCAGACCCTAAAACACAACGCCCAGGAAGTCATCGACCAACGTAAAACCCACCTCGATCACCTCGAATCCCAACTCAGCCAGCGAGAACAACTCATCAACTCGCAACTCCACGGCCTCAACCAACAACAACAAGCCCTCGCTGAACAGGAGAACCAACTCGAAAAACGCCGGTCAGAACTGGACTCCCGACGCGACGAACTCAACACGCTCTCCAAACAACAACGCGAATCGCTGGAGAAAATCGCCCACCTCTCCGAACAGGAGGCCAAAGCCCAACTCCTCAAGGAGGTCGAACGCGAGGCCCTCCGCGATGCCTCAGACCTCAGCCGCAATATCCTCGCCGACGCCCGCGCCTCAGCCGAAGACGAAGCCAAACGCATCCTCGGCGCCGCTCTCCATCGCTACGCCGGCGAACACACTTTCGAGAATACCACCGCCACCCTCGCCCTCCAGGGCGACGACATCAAAGGCCGCATCATCGGTCGCGAAGGCCGGAATATCCGCGCATTCGAGGCCGCTACAGGCGTCACCGTCCTGATCGATGATACCCCCAATGCAGTCGTGCTCTCAGGCTTCGACCCCGTCAGGCGCGAAATCGCCCGCGAAGCCATGCACCGGCTCATCCTCGATGGCCGTATCCACCCCACCCGCATCGAGGAAGTCGTCGCCAAGGTCACCGAAGAAATCGAAGACGCCATCGAAAAGGCAGGCGCCGAGGCCGTATACAAGTTGGGACTTCCACCGCTCCATGACGAAATCGTCAAACTCCTCGGCCGACTCAAATTCCGCCGCAGCTACTCCCAAAATATCCTGGCCCACTCCGTCGAAGTCGCCCACCTCACCGCACTTCTGGCCGCAGAACTCAATGTCGACATCGCTACCGCAAAGCGTGCAGGCCTCCTCCACGATATCGGCAAGGCCGTGAACCACGAGATCGAGGGCGCCCACGCCATCGTCGGTGGCGACCTCATCCGGCGCTACGGGGAAACAGAGGAGATCGTCAATGCCGTCGCTTCCCATCACCAGGAGGTGCCACATACCAACGTATTCGGCGTCCTGGTCAGTGCCGCTGATACCATCAGCGCTTCCAGACCCGGTGCACGCTCCGAAACCATGACCACCTACATCCGTCGACTGGAAGATCTCGAAAAAATCGGCCAGACGTTCGATGGAGTAGACAAATGCTTCGCCGTCCAAGCCGGAAGAGAGCTGCGTGTCATGGTGAAACCAGACCGGCTCAGCGATGAAGAATCCTATTTCCTCGCCCGCAACATCGCCCGACGTATCGAAGAAGAACTCCACTACCCCGGCCAAATACGCGTGACCGTTGTCCGGGAAACTCGCTGCGTCGAATTCGCCAAGTAGTCCCCCACCTGCCGCAGGGCTGCTCAACATACAAACGGGGCCATTCAAATGACCTCCCAGTTGGAGGGGCAAGCTACACACCCCCCCAAAGTCAGCGTCGCTGGCGGGCTCGTCAAAAGCGCAGGCATGAAACCAAACCCTGCATGGAACTCTCCCCGCCCACACTCTCTTCAGAAGCGATTAACCCGTCCGGCGCTTTGAAATGCGTTGAGACGTCCCCCACGTGATTCCTAGCGGTCCAAAGCGGGAACTCCTACGCCCCCCCACCCGGAAACCCGCAGCTTAGAGGCCCCAGCATGCACCGTTCAGGTTGCTTCATTCCCCCACAGCCCGTGGCGCAGTTCTTGGTGCACCAAACACAAACCCCCGCGTAAAGCGGGAGCCTGCATAATCTAAAATTGGTCCAGAGGAGCCTACCGCCCCTCAGTCATCCCAGAGGGCAGGCCAGTTTCCCAAGTGCGCTGCTCATTCCATGGACGAGCTGAAAGATTGTCGTCATCCTGCGTAGCGCACCCCGTAAGAACTGACGCCATCACCAGCAGCAACAACCAGGGAAAATATCGCTTCATAACCACAATCTCGATCAACCTGCCGCAGCTTACAAGCCCACGGTAGCCAGATCACCCTCGAGAATTTCCGCCTGCTTCCAGTCGGCCATCACGTTCGCCACGCAGGTGTTGTCACGAACACTCATGATCCGCACACGAGCCACCAGCTTGCCAGATCGGCTCACCAGCATCTCGCCACGTTCCAACACACCCTTGTCGCTCCCAATGTCCAACACCACAAACTCAAACTTGGGATCCACCGCCAAAACGTTGCCCTTCAAACCAGCCGGCAATTCCACTTTGACATCCTCCCCCTCGTAACGACGCAACCGCGAGTCCAGCCTGACGACCTCGCGCTGCAACACAAGGTTCTCCTGCGACAGCGCAGCCATATCCACGCTCAAGCGCTCGTTCTCAATCAAAACCTCCTGAACCTGCTGCGGTGTCTTGCCCAAGGCATCCCACTCAGCCAGGCGATCGCGGGCCTCATTGCGACCGCGCAACGCGTCAGTCAACCTGTTCTCCAGGTCGTCCGCGCGATTCTGCTGCTGCGTCGCACGAGCCAAGGCTTCCTCACGACCCAGCTCCGAAGTCTCCAGCTGCGTGCGAAGCTCTTCAGCCTGCAACTTCGCAGTCCGCTCGTCGTTCTTGGCCTTCGACAGCTGCGTCTGGGTGGTACTCAACGTAGTTTGGGTCTGAGTCAGCTCGTCCTTCGTGCTTTGCAGCTTCGTGGCGACGTTCTGGCTTAAGCCCAAGGCGGCTAACGCCACCACAATAACCAATACAAGGCAGATTCTAAGCATGAGCTTTTTGCAAGTAGTTCAGGTGGGCGGAGGTTAATCACTCACCCCACCGGTGTCAACGACTGCCTGTGCACTGATTGAATTTGAGCTTCCCTGACAACCCCTTGCCTGATAGAGCCTTGGACTGTGAAAAAGGCCAATGGCAACCCCAACCTCTCCGTTCTGCTATCCCTGTCCCTGGCCCTGCTACTGCACCTGAGCCTCTCCGCCGCAGACTCCCAACCCGCCAATAACGACAAGGCCGCCGAACTCCTCGCCCTTTTCGAGTCGGAAGGGAATATCACCAACAGCCTCAATGCTGTCATGGTCTGGACCCCAGCCGGAGTCCGCGTCGGAAAAACCGAAGTCACCCAAGCCCAGTACCAAAGGGTCATGGGCACAAACCCCAGCCGCTTCCCCGGTGGCAACCGCCCCGTAGAAATGGTGTCCCCCTCCGACGCTAAACAGTTCTGCTCCCGCCTAACGCAACTGGAACAGGATGCCGGCACCCTACCGGAGGGCTACTCCTACGGACTCCCCTCCCAAAGTGACTTCGACGCCTGGATCCAAGGCACAACTCTCGAAACAGCCTACGTCAGCCTCGTAGGCGACCGCCCGTCCACAACTAACGTCGCCTCACTGCCCCCCAACCCGATGGGCCTCCATGACGTCCGTGGCAACGTATGGGAATGGTGCACCGACCTGACGGCCCGCGGCGGCTCCTACCAAAGCCACGAAGATTACCTCGCCCCCGCATTCCGCTTCGTAGGCGATGCCAACATGAAAGTCATGGATATCGGATTCCGAGTCGTGCTTCGTGCTGACAGATAGCCCCGGGTTACCCCTCCGCATCTGCTCACGCCTGCAGCAGCTTCTCCAACAACTCCCCAACCACCGCGGGGTTGGCTCGCCCTTTCGTCAACCGCATCACCTGACCCTTCAAGAAGTTCAAGGCGGCCGCCTTGCCCGCCCTGAAATCATCCGCACTCTTCGGATTGGCCCCTATCACCTCCAGGCAAACCTTCTCCAGCTCACCCTGGTCGCTTACCTGCACCAAGCCCTTGCGGTCAACAATCGATGCCGGCGATTCCCCACTGGAATACATTTCGGAAAAAACATCCTGCGCCACGCGCGAATTGATCTTTCCCGCCTCCACCAATCCCACCAGCTCAACCAAATGCTCCGGAGTAAAACGCAGATCCCCCAAACCCGCCCCAGCCTCCGCCAGCTTGGCCCGGAGATTATTGATCACCCAGTTCGCCACTAGCTTCGGATTCTTCGCCAATCGCGCAGCCTGCTCAAAATAGTCAGATAAGACCACGTCACTCTTCAACGTCTCCGCATCCCCCGCTGGCAACTGATAGTCCCGCATCAAACGCTGCTTCCGGTCAAAAGGCCGCTCCACCATCCTCCCTCGCACCTCCGCAATCCATGCCTCCGATGGCTCCATCGGCATCAAATCCGGCTCGGGAAAATACCGGTAGTCGTGCGCCTCCTCCTTTGTCCGCATAACCTCAGTCATCCCACTCACATCGTCCCATCGACGCGTTTCCTGCCTGAGAGCTCCCCCCTCCCTCATCACCTCAATCTGCCGCGCAATCTCATAGTCCAACGCGCGACGAACCCCGCTGAAGGTGTTCATGTTCTTGATTTCAATCTTCGCCCCT
>JBJOII010000045.1:0-39659 GCA_046047235.1 Verrucomicrobiota bacterium
ACCCCGGGTCTTCGGTCGCTCGGGGCGATGTCCGATCTTCGATATCCGGTATCCTGGTTGCTCCCACTGCGAGCTTCAGTTTTCGATCCCGATCCCGATAGCGATCCCGATTTCGATGGCACGGTAGCGCTGCGCGCTGAGGCGTGCTCAGGTTCATGTTCCGAAACACAGAAACTCGGAAACACCGGCAGGGGTCTGGTGGGGAGAGCGAACGTCTTGCCGATGTGCCAGCGCGGGGGCAGACTCGCGGTCATGATCACAGTGGCTACTTGGCGGCGTGTTTTGGCGATGATCTGTCTGTTGGCTGGGGTGGGCAGCTGGGGGTTGCGGGCGGCAGGGGAGGAGCCGGTGGTTTACTATGATGCGACGCCGTTGTTGCGATTGGATTTGGAGGATGGTGCGCAGCGTCGCCGATTTTGGGATGAGACGCATTTGTTGGTATCCTTGCAGGGTTTGGTGAACCGGGACGGGCCGCGTTTGTTTTTGCGGTATGTGGTTGAGCCGGATGATTTCTGGTGGGGTCAAATGACGGGCGAGGGAGGATGGCTGGCGGGGCGGGAGATTGTGCATGAGACCTCGTTGCGGGGTTTGTTGGATCGCTTTGCGGGGGTGTATCGGGGTGCGGTGGTGTGGGATGAGCGGGTGCCGGCGACGTCGAACGCGGCGTCGACCGTAGCGGGGTGTGAGGACTTGCTGGTGTTGCGTTGGGATGAGGCGGAGGGATCGTTGTATTCCGAGTTGACGCATGGTGAGCGGGGGCTGGGGGTGCGGGTGTGGTTATTGGGAGAGGGGAACGGGGTGATGTTTACCGGGGAGGGGAGCATTCCGGGGACGGAGTTGCCATCGACAGGCAGCGCGAAGAACGACGTGTATCGTTGGTTGGTGGAGCATTACTTGCGGAGCGGGAAGGCGAATCCGAGGAAGATGGGGTATTACCTGGACGCGGACTGGTTAAGGAGTTGGCGGGCGGCGGCGCCGGTGAACCATACCTTGTCGAACCATGACTACGTGATTGCGCATCGGGGGGTGTTGTTTGATTTGAACGTGTGGGAGGACGAGTCGTGTGTGGATGATCCGGGGCAGCGGGTAGGGACGGACATGGAGAGCCTGAGGTACCTGTTGCAGTCGGCGTGGGAAAGGCTGGAGGGGAAGGCGATGACGCATGTGGCGGGATTTGTGCCGTGGGCATTCAAGTATACGACCCATCCCGGGGCTGGCGGGAAGCATGAGCCGGTACCTACCGAGTGGCGGTATGCGGAGATCCTGAGTTGTTACAATGCCTATATGGATGCCGACGCCCTGGGGCTGGGAGCGATGGCGAATGCCTCGTTTTTTCAGCATTATCCGTTGGAGGAGAAGTATGAGCAGGCAGCAGTCGAGCCGAGTCGTGAGACGATGCGGGCGAGGGGTTTTCTGGATGCTGAGGGGCGGGTGGTGCCCAGATGTTACGTGGCGCACTACGTGGGGGATTACGATGCGGCGGCGTGGTTGTACCAGCAATTGCCGGGGATGTGGGGGGATCCGGCGCGAGGTACGACGCCGATGTCCTGGGCGTTTAATCCGAATCTGGCGGAGCGGTTTCCGTTGGGGATGGCGTATGCGCGGGAGCGGGCCACGACCAACGACGTGTTTGTGGCCGGGGACTCTGGCGCAGGCTACTTGAACCCGGGCTATCTTGTGGGAGAACGCAAGTTCTCGGGGCTGCCGTCAGGGCTGACTGTTTGGGAGGAGCATTGCGCGACGTTTTATCGGCAGTGGGATTTGGACGTGACGGGATTCATCATTGATGGGTATGGGCCGGCGATGACCCCGGAGATACTGGATGCGTATGGCCGTTTTTCAGGTGGCGGGATTGTTGCGCAGAAAGTGCCACTGCAGAGTCTGCACGGAGATCTCCCGGTGATGCGGATGCGCTATGATTTGCCGCACGACATTGCGGAGGCGGGTCGGGTATTACGGGATTTGGCGAAGGGCGAGATGCCGCAATTTGTCGTCGCGCGATCGATCCTGAAAGCCCCGGCCTGGTATGCCGCGCTTGAGACCGAGCTGCAGGTTGCCGGAGGGGGGGAGTATCAGGTTGTTGATCTACGGACCCTGTTATGGCTGGTGCGTGAGCAGGAGCGTCAGCGGGCGACTACGCGATAGAATCGGTTGCCTGAGGTGTTGACGGGGTCGGCAATCGTTTCCTCGGTGCTGCTGGCCGTGAAGGTGCTTAGCTCGGACCAGGATCCGGCTTCGGCGGTGTCGCTGGTTTCGACGGCGTAGGTGATTCCGGGTTGGAGGTTGGTGGTGGTGAAGGAGAGGGAGCCGTCGGTTCCGAGGGTCGGCTGGCTGATGCCGGGTTCAGTGACCACGACCCCGCCACTGGTTCGCAAAATAAACTCGGTGGTATTGCCGATGGCACCGTAGGCGGAGTATTCCGTGATGGCGTTGGTGGATTGGTAGAAGCCGGCGTAGAAGGCCAGCGAGCAGTTGTAGATTTCACCGGTGCTGAATGTTCCGGCCGGGATGGTGATGGTGGTGGCGGTATTGGGGAGTTCGATCCCGGCACAGAAATCCGGAGCCTGGAAGACCACATCACCGAACTGGTCACTGATGGTGAGGTCGATCATGTCCGTGGAGTCGGCCCCGGTGAATGCGTTCCATTGGAGGATGAAGGCGGTGTCGGGATCGACGTTTTGAGTGGCGGCGTAGTTGGCGACCTGGGGGATGGGAGGGAGTGTGCCGGGCATGGTCATAGAGACGGACTTGGAGCCGGCGAGCTGTTGCACGAGCGTGACGGAGTAAGAGCCTCCGGGGTATGCGGCATCGCGTTCTGCGGTGGTATTGAATTCGTCATTGAAGATATAGAAGCCGGGGAAGGCGGACTCGATGGGCTGCGGACTGCCGCCCGGGATCTGGTATGTGGCACTGGTGATGGAATCTGTGCTGCGGCTTTTAATGAACACGCCGAAGTTGGGTAGTGTTTCCGTGCTGAGAGCCGGGCTGGCGGTGCTGGTCTGTACGTAGTTCGCAGCCTTCACGAGCGTGACGGAGCCGTAGGTATCCGGGAGGCCGTCCGGATCACAGGGGGCTTGGCCGGTTCCGGTGGTGAAGGACCCAGTGGTTCTGGGGAGGGCCTCGCCCATGGCGCTGGTGAGGGGCATGAGTGCACCGGGCGGGTTGAGCGTCCAGCCGATGGCGGTTTCGCCGGGCAGGTTATCCGGGAAGATGCAGGTGAGCGTGGTGGCTGGATCGTCCCAGGAGTAATCGATTTGTGTATTCGCGGGCAGGCCGGTCCAGACCAGGTAGGAGGTGAAGCCCGGGATATTGAAGGGCGGCACGTTCAGCATCTCCTCGCTGAACGTGAACTCCACCGGCTGGGTGACATCGAAGCCGGCGGTGCCATTCGCCGGGCTGACAGAGACGAGCGAGGGTTGGGCCAGCAGGCTGGCGGTGGTGGACAGCAGGCACAACATCGCCATTCGGGAGGGGTTGGGGTCAAGAATGCGCGTGAGAGATTTCCACATGTAATGGACGCTGCTCCTGTCCCGCGGAAAATTCAATCACGCAGAGTGTAGGGCTTAAGAAATAAGTTGTGGTTAATTTGGAGAGCGGGGGGGGAGCGCAGAGCGGTAAGCGCAGAGCGCAGAGCGCAGAGCGCAGAGGGCGGAGGGCAGAGGGCGGAGGGCAGAGGGCGGAGGGTTGCCTGTCCGCCATAGCCTTGGCGAAGGCGGAAGCGAGGGGGCACTGGTTTCGCTCTACAGGTTCCTGGCTACACGCGCCGCCGCGTAGAACGCGGAGGGTGCGCCCGCGCAATGGCGGGGCGCAGGAGTTGGGAGCTGGAAGCTGGGGGCTAGGGGAGGGTTGCTTGGCGCGAGAAGAGCAGGTGCTCAGGTGGATGTTCCGAAACACTGAAACTCGGAAACCCCGGTACGGTCCGAGGGGCACGGGTCTCAGGCTTGCCGGTGGTTCAGGATTCAGGGATGGTGGGGCACTTCTCAGAGCGGAGCGCGGGAGGCGTTTTGGTCTGGGACCAAGTGATGAACCAGAACGCGAAACGATTGGGCCCGGGTCGGCTATTGGGATGGCTGATGCTGGGTGGAATGCTGTGCCGGGCCGGGGTGCCGGGCGTTGTGATCGACCATAGCCCTGCAGTGTCGGGATTATATATCGGCTCCCCGAGTCTGGCGGTGCTGCCGGACGGGCGGTATGTGGCGTCGCATGATTTTTTTGGGCCGGAGAGCCGGGAGCATGAATCGGCGACCTCACGGGTGTTCCGGTCGGAGGATCGGGGTGAGAGCTGGCAGAGGGTGGCGGAAGTGCAGGGGCAGTTTTGGTCGACACTCTTTGTGCATCGGGGGGCGTTGTATTTCATTGGAACTGATCGGCATCACGGGAACGCGATTATCCGGAGATCGGAAGATTGGGGTGAGACTTGGACGGAGCCGGTGACTGCGCAGACGGGGTTGTTGCGGGATGATGGCCAGTTTCATTGTGCGCCGGTTCCGGTGGTGGAATACCGGGGTCGTTTATGGCGGGGGATGGAGCGGCGAGTGCCGCCCAACGGATGGGGGATTACCTACTGCACGGGGGTGTTATCGGTGCCGGTGGATGCAGATTTACTGGATGCCGGGCGATGGACTTTCAGCGAGTTTTTGCCGGGACGGAAGGAATGGTTGGCTGGGGGATTTGGGGGGTGGCTGGAGGGCAATGTTGTGGTCGATCCGCAGGGTTCCCTGGTGAATGTATTACGGGTGGATACTCCGGGTTATCCGGAGAAGGCGGCCATGGTCCGGGTGGCGCGGGATGGGAGTCGCGTCGAGTTCGATGTGGCGACTGGCTTTTTGGATTTCCCGGGTGGGGCCAAGAAATTTGCGATTCGGCGGGATGGGGAGGCGGGTCGCTACTGGACCCTGGCGACCCTGGTGCCTGAATCATTCCGGGATGACCGCAAGCCGGCACGCGTCCGGAACACGCTGGCTTTGTGTGCTTCCGATGATTTGCGCTCGTGGGAGGTGCGATGCATCCTGTTGCACCATCCGGATGTGGCGAAGCACGGGTTTCAGTATGTCGACTGGCAGTTTGATGGTGACGACATGATCGCGGCGTGTCGGACGGCGTATGACGATGGGCAGGGCGGGGCGCACAACAACCATGATGCGAACTATCTGACCTTTCATCGGTTCGAACGTTTTCGTGAGTTATCGATGGAGGGTTCCGTTGAGGTGAGCGCAAAGCGGTAAGCGCTGAGCGCTGAGGGCTGAGGGCTGAGGGCTGAGGGCTGAGGGTGCGCCCGCGCATTCGCTGGGCGCAGGAGTTGGGAGTTGGGAGCTCGGAGCTAGGGGATGGGCGCTTCGCGCGAGGGTCAGAGCGGGGGTGAAAAGAGTTTGGCTGCACACTGGCTAGTGGCTGCTGCGAACTTTGGTTTTCGATCCCGATAGCGATTTCGATCTCGATGGGGCAGAAGCGCTGTGCGCAGAGGGGTGCTCAGGTCCGTGTTCTGAAGCTCCGGCAGGGGTCAGAGGGACGCTCGGGAGGATATCCGATATCCAATCTTCGATCTTCGATATCCCATATCCCATATCCCATATCCCATTCCTCCAGCTGCCGACTCACTGAACAGCGATGGTAGTGCGGAGGCGTGGGGGTGGTGGGGGCAGGGGTGGGGGTGAGTTGAAGCCTGGCGGGAGTGGTGGGAGCTGGGTGACGAGGCGGCGCCATTCGGTGCGGTCGGCGGGGGACATTTCGCGCCAGCGATCAGCGCTTTGGAGGAAGTCGCGGCGTTCTTCGGGGGTGAGTTGGGTGAACTTGCGGAAGGAGCGCAGGCAGAGGGAGCGTTGGGCGGGGGAGAGCCCGGCGAAGGCATTGAGTGTGGCTTCGATTTGGGTGCGGTCAGCCTCGGGGAAGGAGGCTACGGTGCGGGACTGTCGGGTGGGGGGTTGGTTGAAGAAGGTTTCGAAATTGCGGCAGAGGTCGTTGCGTTCGCTTTCGGGGAGGCTGCTCCAGTCGGTGAGTTGTTTTTCCATGGAAGGCGGGAGAGATCCGGGAGGAGAGGGAGGCAGTGGGGTATAGTGGGATTTGGCCAACCAGGTGAGGGCGTGGTCATAGGCCAGGAGGTTTGTGCGGGTTTTGGCGGGGAGAGCATCCCAGCGGGTGAGGCGTTCGGTAACGGATGCGCGAAGTGAGTCGGGGATTTGTTGGAGGAGGGATGGGCGATGCTCGGTCGGGCTTTGGAGGAGCAGTCGGAGGTAATAGCGGAACTCGGTGGCTTGGAGCCGTTCTTCACGGAGGTCCGCGGGCATGGCCGCGTACTCGTCGAGCTTGGTCTTGAGGATCTGGCGTTGAGCCTCGGGTCGGGAGGCGAGGCTTGCGGTGCGGGCAGGTTCGCTCATGGCGAGCATTTGACGGAAGGCACTGATCGGGGAGGGTGGCAGTGGCGGCGGGGAGGGCTGTGCGGGGAGGCTGGCGGTGGTAGCCATCAGGATGGCAAAAGCGACGCAGTGGAGGAACGCCTGGCGGAATGTGGTGGTGATGGCCGTGAGGATGTTCATGGGGCAGGAGCTTCGAGGCAGGCGAGGAGTTCTTCGTCGGCGAGGGAGGAAAGCCGGCGCATTTGGTCAATGGCGTCAAAGTCCTGCAGGATTTCGACCGGTGGGAGCTGGGTGGCGACGGCGACTTCCTGGACCGGGCGCGTGATAGCGAGCACGGACTGGGTGAGTTGCTGTTGCTGTTGGTTTTGGGCGAACCGGATGCTGAGGGTGACGAGGAGGACGGCGAGGGCAGCGGCGGTGGCGAAGTGCCAACGGGGTCGTGCGAGCCAGGAGTCCAGCCAGACTTGCCAGGGTGAGGGGGTTTCGAGGGAAGCGAGGATTTTGTCGGTAAAGCCGGGGTGTGACGAGGCGTTGGGCAGGTGGTGGAGGAGTTGGGTGAGCCGGTGGTCTTCTTCCCAGGCCTGGCGTGTTGCGGGATCGGTGAGAGAGTTGCGGATGCGTTCGACTTCTTTCTGCGGCAGTGGTTTGCGCAGCGGCGGGGAGGAGTCCGGGTTGCGATGGGGGTTTGGGTTCATCGTACGCTTGATAGGGTTTTACACCGTTGGCTGGATAAAGTTGCTATTCCGGGGCGGGGAGGTCCCAGTCCCCGGTTTGGAGATAGGGTTTGAGGTGTTGCTTTAGGGTTTCGCGGCCGCGGTGGATGAGGGATTTCGTGGCGGAGAGGGAGCAGCCAAGGATTTCCGAGATCTGGTCGTAGGAGAGCTCTTCATCGCGACAGAGAAGGATGGCCATGCGCTGTTTCTCCGGCAGGGCATCGAGTGCCTGCTGGATGAGCTGTTCCAGCTCGGAATGGAGGAGGTTTCCGGGCGGACTCGGGCTGTCGGGGTCGGGCCGTTCGAGCGGAGTTGAATCGGGCTGGCTGGAAGTAGAGGCATCAAGGGAATCAGCAGGGTGACGGCTGCGTCGGCGCAGTTCGTTCAGGCAAAGGTTGCGGGCGATCGTAAACAGCCAGGTGGAGAACCGGGCGTTCTCGCGATAGCGGCCGGCGAAACGGAACACCTGCACAAAGGTGGCCTGGGCCAGATCCTCAGCCTCAGTGGCGTCGTGCAACATCCGGTAGAGGAGGTTGAGTATGGGCTGGCGATATTTGTTAACGAGGACCGTGAATGCGTCGAGATCGCCGCGTTTCACACGGCGCATGAGCGCAACATCGGGGTCATCGGGTGGCACAGCCATGGGTGCGGTATGTTAGCGGGCCGGGAGGTAGAAGCTAGGAGATAGGAGTTTGGACCCTCGGTCCGGGAGTGGGGAGCTTCGGCCCGGAAGCTAGTAGCTAGGAGCTGGGAGCTAGGGGGCAGGCGCTTCGAGCGAGGAGGGGAGGGGAGATGGGATAGCGGGTATGGGATAGCGGATATGGGATATCGGATACCGGATACCGGATACTGGAGATCGGATACTGGAGATCGGATACTGGAGATCGGATATGGGAGATCGGATATGGGATGGTGGGTTCATGATCTTTGGCCTTTGGGGGTAGTGGGTGCAGGGGTATGCGGGTATGGAGGCGGGTGGGGTGAGGTGGAAAACTCGGTTGTTCTGTGGATCTCCTGTTGAAAACGGGGGTTGGGTCGCTTATTGGGGGGGCGTGTCTAAACTGATGGACAACATTCGGGAGTCGGCTGAGCGGCGGTTGGTGTTGCCTGCGGGGCGGAAGCCGTCGCAGGAGTTGGCGCGTTACAAGGAGTATTTGAAGCATGAGACCAACCGGCTGAAGCATTTGCATCGCGGGGGTGTGGGGGGGCGGGAGATCTGTGAGGCCCGGGCTTTGGGGTTGGATTTGTTGATCCGGCATTTGTTGGATTCGGTGATGGCGAACCTGCCGCCGAGCGAGGGGCCGGAATCGCCGCGGTTTGCGTTGGTGGCGACGGGTGGTTATGGGCGAGGGGAGTTGAATCCGTGCAGTGACATTGACCTGATGTTTTTGCACAACCTGGACAGCGGGGCATTGGCGCGGGGCCGGGTGCATCCGTGGCTGTCGAGTTTGATCGACGGGTTGTTGTATACCCTTTTCGACGTGGGGATGAAGGTGGGGTATGCGGTGCGGAGTGTGGAGGACTGTGTGACGGTGGCGAACGGGGACATGCAGTCGAAGACGTCGCTTTTGGAGGCGAGGTTGATCGCGGGGGACACCGAGTTATTTGAGCGTATGCAGGCGGTGTTTTTGGCCCGGTGCGTGAGGGGTCAGGAATCGGGGTATTTGGAGGCGCGGATTGCGGACCAGGAGGCGCGGCGGACAAAGCATGGGGATTCGGCGACGATGCAGGAGCCGAACATCAAGAATGGGTGTGGTGGGTTGCGAGACTACCAGAACCTGCTGTGGATGGCGTTTTTCAAGTATCGGACGCGGACATTGCAGGAGATGCAGGAGCGGGATTTGATCAGCCCGGCTGAGCGTCGGGAGTTGGGTGAGGCGTATGATTTTCTACTGCGGGTGAGGAATGAGCTGCACTACGAGTTGAACCGTGCGGCGGACGTGGTGTTACGGTCGTTGCAGCCGAAGCTGGCACATAACCTGGGTTACACGCAGCGGTCACCGGTGCGACGGCTGGAGGAGTTCATGCGGGATTTATACATCCACATGCGCAACGTCTATCTGATTACGCGAACGCTGGAGCAACGTCTGGCCTTGCTGCCGGATCCGATGCGGCGCGTGCCGTCGTTAAAGCAGTTGATCAAGCGGGGCAGAGAACGGATCAGTCGCCAGGTGATGGACGGGTTTGAGTTTGCGGACGGCGAGGTGCGGGCGTTGTCGAGGCGTGTGTTCAGGGATCAGCCGAGGCGGTTATTGCGGGTATTTCTTTATGCGCAGCAGCGCGGGTTGCGGTTGCATCCGGACGTGACGCAGTTGATCCGGCAGCAATTGAATCTGGTGGACGACGAGTTTCGTGCTGACACGGGAGCGCGCGAGGCATTTTTGGAGATTTTGGATCAGCGCGGCAATGTGGCTCCGGCGTTGCGGGGGATGCATGAGACGGGATTGCTGGGACGGTATGTGCCGGAGTTTGAGCCTTTGACCTGTCTGGTGCAGCACGAGTTCTATCACCAGTATGCAACGGACGAGCACACCCTGCAGTGTTTGGAACATCTGGATCATGTTTGGGAGGCGGAGGAGCCGCCGCATCGGCATTACACGGAGACGTTCCAGAGTCTGGAACGTCCGTATGTGCTTTATCTGGCGCTGTTGCTACACGACGTAGGCAAGGCGAGGCGGGACGGGGATCACTGTGTATCGGGTGCGAAGATGGCGCGGGCGGTGGCGAAGCGGCTGGAGTTGGACGATTCCACGACCGAGGCGTTGGATCTGCTGATCCGGCAGCATTTGCTGATGAGCCGGATATCGCAGCGGCGGGATCTGGAGGATGCCTCTGTCATCAAGAATTTTGCGTCGGAGGTGGGTAGTGTGGAGCATTTGAAGATGCTGACGCTGCACACGCTGGCGGACTCCCTGGGCACGAGCGACCAGTTGTGGAACGGGTTCAAGGATTCGCTGTTGCTGCAGTTGTATCGCAAGGCGCAGGACCACATGGAAGGGACGAGCGAGTATCTCAGTGCGGAGACGCGTCGGCGTGAGGTATTGGCGGAGGAAGTGCGCGAGATTCTGGGTGGGGGCGTGACGGAGGAAGAGTTGCAGGCGCATTTTGAGTTGTTGCCTGCGCGGTATTTTGAGGTGCACGAGGCTCCCGCGATTGAGCGGGATCTGCGTTTGGTGCGGCGATTCCTGAAGATTCAGTTTAGTCCGGACGATGATGCATTGGAGCCAGCGGTGGCGTGGTTGAACGAGCCTGACCGGGGGTGTGCCACCCTGCGGGTCTGCACGTGGGATCGACCGGGGTTATTCGGCAAGATCACGGGTGCGCTGACGGCGGCCGGTCTCAATATTCTGGACGCCCAGATCTTCACACGGATGGACAGTATCATCATTGATACCTTTGCCGTGGTGGTGGCGCGGACCGGGAAGTTGCCCAACAAAGAGGAGCGGCAGGCATTTGAGAGCCTGATGCTGCGGGCCCTGGGTTGGGAGGCGGGCAAGCTGGACTTGGGGACACAGATCATCAAGCGGCACTCGCAGCCCAAACTCTACTACTCGGTTGAAGGTGCACGCGTGCCAACGACCGTCCGGTTTGACCATGAAAGCTCAGACTACTTCACGGTGATTGATTTGGAGGCGGAGGATCATGTCGGACTGCTGTATGCAGTGACGCGCGTGCTTTCCAGCTTGCAGCTGGATATTTCCGTGGCACGGATCAACACCGAGCGAGGGGCGGCGATCGATACGTTTTACGTGACCGAGATGGATGGCAAGAAAGTCACTGAGCCCGCGCGTGAACAGGAGATTGCTGAGGCTTTGACGCAGGCGATTGCGTCGTTGGACGAGCAGACGGTGTCGGCGGTGTGAGCGCGGAGCGCAGAGGGTAAAGGCTGAGCGCTGAGTGCAAAGCGGCAAGCGGGAAGCGCACCCCGGGTCTTCGGTCGCTCGGGGCGATGTCCGATCTTCGATATCCGGTATCCTGGTTGCTCCCACTGCGAGCTTCAGTTTTCGAATGAGGCGTGCGTAGGTCCGTGTTCTGAAACACCGAAACTCCGGCAGGGGTCCGGGGGGCGAGAAGGGGTTATTTTTCGAGGATGGCGGTGGCGGTGGCGTACTTGGCGGTATGGCTGAGGCTGATGTGGATGGCGGTGGCGTGGAGGGAGGAGAAGAGAGTGGCGCCCTGGTCATGCAGGACGACGTAGGGCTGGCCGGATTCCTTGCGGCGGATCTCCATGTCGAGCCAGCTGAGGTGGGCTCCGATGCCGGTGCCGAAGGTTTTGGCGATGGCTTCCTTGGCGGCGAACCGGGCGGCGGCGGGGGGGGCGGGGTCGCGGTGGGACTGGCAATAGGCCCATTCTTCCGGTCTGAGGAAGCGTAGGACGAAATGGTCGCCGTGGCGTTCGATCGCGTTGCGGATGCGTTCGACTTCTACGATGTCGACGCCGGTGCCGAGGATCATGCCGGGTTGGTGTAGGGTGCCATGAGGCTGAGCATATCGCGCACGGCTGTTTCGATTCCGGAGAAGATTGCGCGGCTGACGATGCTGTGGCCGATATTGAGTTCGACCATATGGGGAACGCAGAGGAGGGCGTGGAGGTTTTCGTAGTTGAGGCCGTGTCCGGCGTTGACCTGGAGGCCGAGGGCGTGGGCTTGTCGCGCGGAGGCGGTCAGGCGCTGGAGTTCACGTTCGCGGTTTTCGGGGTGGTGGTAATGTTCCGCGAAGGCACCGGTGTGGAGTTCAACGAACTGGGCTCCGGTTTTGGCGGCGGCGTCCATCTGGTGCGGATCTGGGTCGAGGAAGAGGCTGACTTCGATGCCGGCTCCGGTGAGTCGTTTGCAGACTTCCGTGACGGGTGCAGGATTGGCGGCCACGTTCAGGCCGCCTTCAGTCGTGATCTCCTGTCGATGCTCGGGGACGAGGCAGACGATGTCGGGCTTGAGTTTGAGGGCGATCTCCACGATTTCGGGGGCGATCGCCATCTCGAGGTTGAGCCGGGTGGCGATGCACTCGCGAAGGCTCCAGCAGTCCCGGTCCTGGAGATGACGACGGTCTTCGCGGAGGTGGGCGGTGATGCCGTGGGCGCCGGCTTTTTCGCAGGCGAGGGCGGCTTGGACGGGGCAGGGTTCACTGCCTTCGGTTTTGCCGCGGTAGCGGGCCTCGCGGAGCGTGGCGACGTGGTCGATGTTAACCCCGAGTTTCAACATATTACTTCCTGGTGGTGGGGATGGCGCGGGGTGTCTGGGGTTTGCGGGCGGGGGCTGTGGTCTTTTTGGCCGGGGCAGCCGGTTTGGCAGGTGCCGCTGAGGCTTGCACTTCGAGGTCGGCGAGGGGGAAGTCGACACTTTCGATCCAGCGGGCGAGCAGGACGAGTTCGGGGCCGCTGAGGCCGATTTGGGATTTCCGGTTGAAGGCCCATTTGCGGGGGCCCTCCGAGAGGACTTCCGTGGCGGAGTTGCCGAGGAGTGGTGCGGCGGCCTGGAGCCAGGGCAGGGCGGGTTGGGCGCGGGACATTTGGGGTGTCTTGCTCATGACGGAGCCGAGCTGGGTGATCATCAGCCATTGTTTGACGCGGTGCTCAGTGATTTCCCAGCTGTAGTGGATGAGGTTGGTCGCGGCGAGCTGGTTGAGCAGTTCGGCGGGGGGCGGGCTGACCGGGAAGGAGGGGAACAGTCCGGCCACGGCGTATTCGCCGCCGGGTCCGGTCAACGATTGGAAGGAGGGCACAATGATCGGCACGGTGCCTCGCCAGACGATGGTCTGGTTGGTGGGGTTGTAGAACACGTCCGGCCTGCCGTTGGGGGAGAAGGTAGAGGGGATGAGGTCCGGGGCTTGTTGGGCGATCTTGGGGAGCTGGTTGGTGAGTCCGGGCATGGGGAAGGCCATGAAGACCTGGCCGGCGCTGGCCTGCAGGCCCCAGGTGAAGAGGCGGTTGGGTGCAGGGGTGAGGCCAAGGTCCTTGAGCAGCTGTACTTTTTCGAGGAGCGGGGCGATGCCACGGGCGGCACTGAACGTGATCAGGGGTTCGGTTACGATATTGGTGGGAACCTGCCAGGCTTCCAGCGGGCCGGTGACGTCCTCAGGGAACGTGAGTGTGCCGGAGCTGCGCACGTTCTCGCCGTCGCCGCGGAATTGAATGTCCAGCTGTGGCCAGGGGAAGTGGGTGGGGAGGTTGATGGAGGGGGCGAGAGTCTGGAGGTCGATGGATGCTTCCAGCCAGGTATCAGTGAGTTCGGGGACGGGGCGGTGGCCGGCACCGACGGTTTCGAGCATTTTGGCGAGGCCGGGGAGGGAGGGGGTTCCGACGCCGAGCATGCCCCAGTCACCGGACTCGACCCAGCGGAGGCGGACGGGGGAGACGGGGTCGCCGACTTCGAGGGTGAGCAGGCCGCCTGCGGTTCCCTGGCGCACGGTGCCGAGGTTCCAGAGGCCGGCGATGGCGGCGATATTGGTGCGCCAGATGCCGAGGCGTTCGGGGTTGAGCCGGACGGCCAGCGTGTAGTCGGTAGGGATGGTCTCGGCGCCCTGGAGAATGAGGGAGAACTCATTGTCCCAGAGTTCCTTCGCCATCGTGTGCAGGACGGGTCGGGTGGCGGCGGCGGCGTTGGAGCTGATGATCCCTTTGCCGAGGATGGCGGGAGCTTCGCTGACCCGGGTGAAGAGGTGGTTGAGGAGGGCTTGGCTTTCGGCCATGGCGCCGATTTTTTTGAGGGTAGTGCCCCCGGAATCTGCCGCGGCCTGTTTGGCACCGACGAAATGCACCTCCCCCATGACCTGTGGTGGGGTGGCCGGTTCCTGTTTGGCAGTGCAGCCGGCGGCCAGGAGGGCCGCCATCCCAACCAAGGTAAGCAGTCGGATAGTCATAAGAACCCGGATTCCTTGCCAGAGGCGGGGCGAATTATCAAACCGATTTCCGGTCCTTTAGGCTCGACGGGTCCGGATGCGGGTGGTTGGTTGGTCGCGTTGCTTTTCAAGGAGGTGACATGCGGTATCCCTTTATTGGAGTCCTGCTACCCTATGTTTTCGGGGTCCTGTTGGGTGCTTCTGTTGAAGTTCCCTTGGGCCTGTTGTTTGTGGCCACGTGGGTTCTCGTGATGGCTTGGTGGCTGTGGTTGTTTTGGCCGGGGGGTGGTGGTTGGCGGAACGAGCGAGCGGCGAGCTGGGTGTTGATTGCGGCCTTGGTGGCGGCGGGGTGGTTGAATATTCGGAGGCACACGGAGGTGGTCTCGTTGCGGGATGTGCGACTTTGGCCGGGGGGGGAGGCGGTATTGGCAGTGGTGGAGGCCAGGTTGGCGGGGGTGCCGGAGTTGCGGGCGGTGGAGGATGAAGCCGGGACGCAGTGGCGGACCCGGGTGGTGTTGGATCTGGAGCGGATCCGGGTGGGAGGCAGAGAGGTGGCGGTTCGGGGGAGGGCTTTGGCCACATATCCCGGGCAACTGGGGCCGGGTTACGGGCAGGGGGCGCGGGTGCGGGTTTATGGTGTGTTGAAGGAGCCGCCCGGGGCAGCTGCCCCCGGGTTGTTCGACCAGCGATCCTATGGTTTACGGAAGGGGATTACCCATCTGCTGGTGACGGATGAGCCCGGGGACTGGCGGCTGGTGTCGGGTGGCGTGGGGGAGGGTTTTCTGGCGTGGGCGGCGCGCACATTGGCGAAGGGATTGCCGGAGGAGGATCCAGCCACAAGGCTGCGCTGGGCGATGTTACTCGGTTGGAGGGGAGTGATGACGGAGGAGTTGAGAGAGCCCTTTTTGCATTCGGGGACGATGCATGTGTTTGCGATCAGCGGTCTGCATATCTCTTTGGTGTCGATCATTCTGACTTCGGTGCTGCGGTTGTTGCGGGTGCCACGGGCGAGGGTGGGGGCTGTCGTGCTGCCGGCGTTGTGGTGTTACGTGAGTTTGACGGGCTGGCAGGCGTCGGCGGTGCGGGCGAGCGTGATGATGTCCGTGGTGGTAGCGGGGTGGGCTTTGCGGCGGCCGAGCGATCTGTTGAACTCGCTGGCTGGGGCGGCCTTTTTGCTGTTGGTTTGGGATCCGCGCCAGCTGGGGGATGCGGGCTTTCAGTTGTCCTTTGGGGTGGTGTTGAGTTTGGCGATCCTAGTGCCGGGGTTCTCGGCTTGGGGTGCGAAGCGTCTTGAGCCTGAGCCGTGGCTGCCGCCCGAGTATTACTCGAGCCGGTGGGAGAAGGCGCGGGATTTGGCCTACAAGGGTTGGACCTCGTGCAGCGTTTCTGCGGCGGCGTGGATGGGGTCTGCGCCCCTTGTGGCCTGGTATTTCCATGTACTGACGCCGGTTTCGCTGGTGTTGAACTTATGGGTGGTGCCGCTTGCGGGTGTGGTGGTTTTGGCGGGTTTATGCAGCCTGGCGGCGGGGGCCTGGTGGGATTGGGGTACGGAGTGCTTTAACGCCAGTGGCTGGCTGGCGATGCGGCTGATGCTCTGGGCGAGCCAACGGGGCGAGGAGCTGCCCGGGGCCTGGTGGCCGGTTGCCCGTCCTCCCGTATCTCTGGTGTTGGGCTATTATGGTGTGCTGCTTTGGGTATTTCTGCGGGCAAGTGGTGTGTCGCAGGCCTGGAATCGGGTCTGGCTGGGGACATCCCTTGGTCTGGTGGCATTCGGTTTGGCGACGGCGCTGTGGGATCGGAGCCGCGGGATGGAGGTTGTCGTTCTGCCTGTGCGTGGTGGTGATTGTGTCTGGGTGGATTTGCCGGGGACAGCCGGGGATGTGCTGTTGGACAGCGGGGATGCGAGGGCTGCGGAATGGGTTGTTGGCCCCTATTTGAGGGCACAGGGGTTGAGTGAGGTTCCGGTGCTGGTGTTGTCCCACGGTGACGCAGGGCATGTGGGTGGGGTGCCCGCGCTGCTGGCTGATTTTGGTGTGCGAGAGCTCTGGATGAGTCCCTTTGAAGCGCGGTCGCGGGTTTATCGGGATGTGGTATCCGGCTTGGTGGATGCGGGAGTGGAGATCAGGCGGCTGGAGCGGGGTCTGAGTCTTGGGCCGTGGCGGGTGTTGCATCCGGTGGCGGGCGATCCGTTTACGCGGGCGGATGATCAGGCCCTGGTGTTGTTGCTGGAGTGGGAGGGGTTTCGAGTATTGTTCTGTTCGGATCTGGGACGACAAGGCCAGTTGCGGCTCCTTGAGCGCGAGCCCGGGCTGAGGGCTGACGTTTTGGTGGCGGGTTTGCCGGGAGAAGAGGGAGAGTTTCTGATCGACGGTTTTCTGGATGCCGTGAGTCCCCGGGCGGTGGTGGTGAGTTGTGGTGGCCTGGGGCGTGAGGGGATTGTGCCCCGGGAAAACCACCTCCGGCTGGAGCGCCGGGGTGCTCCCGTATTATGGACTCGAGAGGCGGGGGCAGTGCGGCTCCGCGTGCGAGGGGGGCGGCTTGAGGTGGAGGGGATGGATGGTCGGAGGTTGTCCCTGACGGCCTTAGCGGCGGAGGAACTTACCGGCGCCGCCCATGCGGGACATCATGCGCTGAAACTTGCCCATCTTCTTCATCATCTGCTGCATCTGGCCGAACCGGTTCAGAAGAGTGTTGAGTTCGGTGACGGTGGTGCCGCTACCGGCTGCAATGCGGCGGCGGCGGCTGGCGTTCAAGATCTGCGGAGTGGCGCGTTCCTTAAGGGTCATCGAGCAGATCATGCCCTCCATCCGTTTGAACTCCTTCTCACTCTTGCTGAGGTCCGCCTGTTTCATGGCTTCACCAGCTCCGGGCAGGAGGCTGACGATGTTTTCCAGCGGGCCCAGTTTCTTCATCTGCCGCAGCTGCTCAAGAAAGTCGTCGAGCGTGAACTGGCCTCGGCGCATCTTCTCTTCCAGCTTCTGCGCCTGGTCGAGATCGACCGCCTCGGCCGCCTTTTCCACCAGGCTGACGACGTCGCCCATGCCGAGGATGCGCGAGGCCATTCGCTCGGGGTGGAAGGGTTCGAAGTCCTCGAGCTTTTCACCGGTGCCGACGAATTTGATGGGTTTGCCGGTGACCGTTTTCAAGCTGAGGGCGGCGCCGCCCCGGGCGTCACCGTCGAGTTTGGTGAGGACCGAGCCGGTGATCTGGAGGGCCTGGTCGAAATGGGTGGCGACGTTGACCGCTTCCTGGCCAGTGGCGGAGTCGAGGACGAGGAGGATCTCCTGGGGTTTGACGAAATCGCGCAGGCGGACCAGTTCCTGGACGAGGGGTTCGTCGATCTGGAGGCGGCCGGCGGTATCAAAGATCAGCGTGTTGCGGAGCGTCGCTTTGGCGTGGTCGAGGGCTTCACGGGCGATCTTGAGGACGTCTTTTTCGCCATGACGCGCAAAGACGGGGATGTCCAGCTTCTTGCCCAGAGTTTCGAGCTGGTTCATGGCGGCGGGGCGGTAGACGTCAGCGGCCACGAGGAGGGGTTGTCGACCCTGTTTAAGGAGGAGGCGGGCGAGTTTGGCGGAGGAGGTTGTTTTTCCCGAGCCATGGAGGCCCACGAGCATGAGGCAGGCAGGATTTCCTTTAATTTCTATGCCGGCGTTGGCGGAGCCGAGGAGACCGACCATTTCATCATGAATGATTTTGATGATCTGCTGGCCGGGCTGAATACTCCGGACTACTTCTGCCCCAAGGCTTTGGGTCTTGACGCGTTCGATGAAGTCGCGGGCGACCTTAAAATTGACATCGGCTTCGAGGAGAGCCATGCGGACCTCCCGAAGTGCTTCAGCCACATTGGTTTCCGAGATCTTTCCCAGGCCCCGCAGGTTGCGGAAGGCTTGTTGGAGTTTACCGGACAACGTATCGAACATGGGGGCAAGGTAGGAGGATGGTTTTGAACATCAAGCAGCAAAAGAACACTTGCACGTCTTTGGAGGCACTTGGTAAAGCCTGCCCCCTGTTTTCACTATGGCCAAGGCTCTGATCATTGCTGAGAAGCCCTCGGTGGCCGGGGATATCTCCCGGGCGCTGGGTGGTTTCAAACGCCAGGACGACTTTTACGAAAGCGAGGAATATGTCGTGGCGTCAGCCGTCGGCCATTTGCTCGAACTCCAGGTTCCCGAGAAGTATGAGGTGAAGCGGGGCAAATGGACGTTCGCGCATTTGCCCGTAATTCCACCCCACTTTGAGCTCAAGCCCATCGAGAAGAACGAGAACAAGCTCAAGGTCCTCAAGCGGCTGATCCAGCGGAAGGACATCGATACCCTGATCAATGCCTGCGACGCCGGGCGTGAGGGCGAGCTGATCTTCCGGAACATCGTCAAGCACACCCGCAGCCCCAAGCCGGTCCAGCGGCTCTGGCTGCAGTCCATGACCCCTACGGCGATCCGCGAGGGTTTTACCCGGTTGCGGAACGACGAGGACATGCGCCCGCTGGCTCACGCGGCTGAGTGCCGCTCTGAGGCGGACTGGCTGGTAGGGATTAACGGGACGCGGGCCATGACCGCGTTCAATTCCAAGACGGGCGGGTTTCACCTGACGACGGTGGGGCGGGTGCAGACGCCGACGCTGGCGATTGTGGTGGAGCGAGAGGAACGCATCAAGGGCTTCAAGGTGCGTGACTACTGGGAGGTGCACGGGACATTTGCTGCCTCGGCGGGGTCCTATACCGGGCGATGGTTCGACGAGAATTTTTCGAAGGTAAAGAACGGAGATCCTGACCAACGGGCTGAGCGGGTATGGGATCGTGAGCGGGCTGAGTCGATTCGCCAGAAGTGCGAGGGCAAGCCGGGTGTGGTGACCGAGGAGAGCAAGCCCACGACCCAGTCGCCGCCGTTGCTGTATGATTTGACGAGTTTGCAGCGGGAGGCGAACGGGAGGTTTGGCCTTTCGGCCCAGCGGACGCTGCAACTGGCGCAGGCCTTGTATGAGAAGCACAAGGTCATCACTTATCCGCGAACGGACTCGCGGGCGCTGCCCGAGGACTACCCGGCGACGGTGAAGCAGACCCTGGGGATGCTTTCGGAGGCGGTGGCCTACGCGCCGTTTGCTGAACGGATCCAGGCGGAGGGCTGGGTGCGCCCGAACAAACGGGTCTTCAACAACGCCAAGGTCTCGGATCACTTTGCCATTATTCCCACCACGCAAAGACCGAAGGCGTTGGCCGATATGGAACAGAAGCTCTACGACATGATCGTGAAGCGGTTCCTCGCGGTGTTTCATCCCGCCGCGGAGTTTCTCGTGACGACGCGGATCACGCGTGTCGAGGGCGAGCCTTTCAAGACCGAGGGCAAGGTGATGGTCGAGCCGGGTTGGTTGGCGGTCTATGGCAAGGAGGCTCAGGATCCGGACAGCCCGAGCCTGGTGGCGGTGACGTCTGGTGAGGAAGTGCTGACTGAGGGGGTGGAGATTCGCGATTTTCAGACCAAGCCCCCGCCGCGGTATACCGAGGCGACCCTGCTGACCATGATGGAAGGCGCGGGCAAGCTGGTGGACGACGAGGAACTGCGGGCGGCGATGAGCGAGAAGGGGCTGGGCACGCCGGCCACGCGCGCATCGATTATCGAAGGTCTGCTTTACGAGAAGTACCTCTTGCGACAGGGACGCGAGTTGCAGCCGACGGCGAAGGCCTTTTCATTGATGGCCTTGCTGAGGGGGTTGGAAGTGCCGCAACTGACGTCGCCTGAGCTGACGGGGCAATGGGAGTTCAAGCTGCGGCAGATTGAACGCGGGCAGCTTGAGCACACGGATTTCATGGGCGAGATCAAGTCCATGACCGAGACGATCGTGGAGAAGGCCAAGGGGTATGACCACGATACGATCCCGGGAGATTTTGGTGAACTGCAGTCGCCGTGCCCGAAGTGCGGGTCGAAGATCAAAGAGACCTACAAGAAATATCAGTGCATTGGTGAGGCCTGTGATTTCTCGTTGTGGAAGATTGTGGCCGGCCGACAGTTTGAGCCGGACGAGATTGAGGAGCTGTTGCAGAAGAAGCAGGTGGGTCCGTTGCAGGGGTTCCGCAGCAAGATGGGGCGTACTTTCAACGCAGTGATCAAACTGACGGAGGACTATCGTCCGGAGTTCGATTTTGGTCAGGACAAGTCCGGCGAGGGTGGTGGGGAGAATGGTGAGAGTGCTGCGCCGGACTTCTCGGGGATGGAGCCGGTGACGGCCTGCCCGAAATGCGGGTCCAATGTGTTCGAGAGCGGCAATTTCTACATGTGCGAGAAGTCCGCCGGCAAACCGCGCCAGTGCGATTTCAGGTGTGGACGCATTATCTTGCA
Organism: Verrucomicrobiota bacterium; assembly: GCA_046047235.1. GTDB lineage: Bacteria > Verrucomicrobiota > Verrucomicrobiia > Limisphaerales > JAHDYP01 > JBMTVN01. The sequence continues at coordinate 20,239 of JBJOII010000045.1, forward strand.
GCAGCCCATCGAGAAGGCTCAATTCCTCAAGCTGGTGACCGAGAAGAAGACGGATCTGCTCACGAAGTTCATTTCCAAGCGCGGACGGCCCTTCTCGGCCTATCTGGTGCTGGATGCCGACAAGAAGGTCAGTTTTGAGTTTGAACCCCGCAAGCGGGAGCCCAAGAAAGCTGCGGCCAAGGACGCTGAACCCAAACCGAAGCTGGATTTCTCCGGACAAGAATCCCTCGGCCAATGCCCGCTCTGCAAGGGACGGATCTTCCAGAGCGAGACGGATTATCTCTGCGAGAACTCGCAGCAGGAGAAGCGGGCCTGCAAGTTCAAGGCAGGGAAGGTCATCCTGAACCAGCCGGTGGATCAGGAACAACTCAAGAGCCTCCTGACGCAAGGCAAGACCGCCCTCCTCGAAGGGTTCATCTCGCGTCATGGTCGTCCCTTCAAGGCTTGGCTAGTGCTGCAGGACAAAGGCAAGGTCGGGTTCGAATTTCCCGAGAAGGAATCATGATCCTCCTGCGCTCATCGCAAGAACCCGGGCTGCTCGAAAGGCTGAAAAGTGAACTGGAAGCCACAGGGATCCAGTGTGAGATGCGCAATATCTTCACGTCGGGTCTTTCCCCGGAGGTGCCAATCACCGATACCACCCCGGAGCTCTGGCTGGTAAAGGACGAGCAACTGGAGGAAGCCCGACGCGTCCTGAACGAACTTCGGTCTGATCCTCCTGCGGAGGGGCCACCTTGGACATGTCCGCAGTGTGAGGAAGTCCTCGAGCCGCAATTTACCTCGTGCTGGAAGTGCGGAGCGTTGCGTCCGTAAAGGTGCTCAAGCACTACGCCATGGCAAGTCGGATGAGCAGCAGCGCAGCCCTAGCTGCGGGGGGTGGTTGTTGTGGTCAAGGCAAGTGCCTGCACACCGGCCTCAGACCATGTGGCATGCGCAAGGCTGGTGCGATTTTCCCAGACCAGAACATGGGTCACTCAAATGTCACGATGGAGAGTGAACAGGGGGGGAGTATCAAGTGAGTGCGGCCCTGATTGATTCCGTGAGTCCACATGTGGTGCTGAGGCTGAATCCGGGCTGGATGGGTTGCGGAGTTTGCGCCGTCGAGCGGGCCGGCAAGCACCTCAAGGCTGGCCGCGGCTCTCTCGGGTTTGAACCGGCTGAGTTCGAGATCCAGCTCCACATCCTGATCACTCAATGAAACCAGCTGGACCACCAGCTTCGAGCCGTCTTCGCTCAATTTGGCCGATACATCCAGATCACTGACGGGGCTTGACCACGTCGTTGCGAGCAGATGGGGCTGGTAGTGCTGCGACAACATCCGGGTCACGTAGCCTGGGGGCTGCAGCCAGGTTTGACTGGGGTTGAGGAATAGCAGGCCCTGGTTCCATCCATTGTCATTCTGCCCGTCCGGCTGGAGACAGTTGGCTGAGGTCACAATTGGAATGCGGCCATCGCGTTCGATGGTTTGGATGGCGATGGCGTTGGCGAGTGCGCGGCGCTGGGTTGGATTGTTGGCGTTGAGCTCAAACACAACCACACGGTGGCGGGCTCCCTCAGCAATTGTCGCAAGCGCATCGACAAATGAAATCGCGCCCTGCAGAGATCCTGTGGGCCGGGGCCCGTCAGTCCAGACGTGGACATCAAACCAGACCTCCCGGTCACGCTCGCGGGCGAGTTGGAGGATCTTACGGTGCGCGTCGAGGTTGGCGATGCGCGAGGCGGCTCCGGTGACATGGTCCGGATCGGTGACCGGTTCCTCATAGGCGAAGTCTCCCACCACAAGGATCACGTCCGGGTCCCTGGACCAGATGGCTTCGGCCATCGGTTTGAATTTCTGCCAGTAGGCATCGTCCACGCGTTCCTCATTGCCGAGTTGGAGGTAGGGCAACCGATAGGGCGCGGGATGTCCGTCGGCGGCCCTGCGTGCACCCCAGGTGGTGTTGGTGGATCCGGTGGCATAGTCCATGAAGTCGGCCATGTCCCCGGGGGTCTCGCCCATATGGACATCAGGGATGCCCAGAAAGCCAGCGGCTTCGCATAGGTTCAGGAAATCAAAGATACCCCAGCCGTTGGAGGACTGGGGATACCACCAGCCCTTGTAGGGCGGACGGGCATGACGCGGCCCGATCATGTTCTTCCACCGGTAGCCTGCGGCATTGGCCATGCATCCACCCTGGCGCAGGACGGTGACGCCTTGAGCGATCAGGCCTTGAGCGACGTCTTTACGGGTTGGAAGATTGCTGAAACGTCCCCAGCTTCCGGGCTGTAGGTGCGCATAGCCGAGCGTGATGGAACCGGGTTGATGCAGCCTGACTGCAAACCGGCCGTTCGTATCCGAGGTGGAGGGGGAAAGCTGGAATGGCAGCGCTGTCCATTCAGGGCTAACCGATTGGAGCTCTGCGCTCGCGTAGGTGATTGTGCCATCAGCATTCTCGAGAGCTACCGAGAAGGGTGTCGGTCTGGCGGATCTTACCCACAGTTCCCCTTCGTAGGGCTGGTTGGCGACCCAGTTCATGCCCCAGTGGTTGAGTCCGGAATTCTCCACTCCGGCACTGCCTTGGCCGGAGACCAGCGTGATTGACTGGTTTTGTGAGCCAGAGAGAGGCTGGTCGGTCTCCAGCTCGAAGGTGGCCTGAACATCGCCGCTGATGACTGCACGCCAGGCTGAGCTTACCGCGGGTTCTTGCCGTGGCTCCATTTCAAATGGCAGACGGAGGCACACTTGTCCTTCCTCGACGCATAGGTTGCGGAATTCTGCCGAGCGTTGCCATGTGCGCAGTCCCATTGAACCCGCGGGTAACGGGTGTTGTTCGTCGGTGAAGTCGAGAACGAGCTGATGCGACACGTAAACCTCAACGCGTGGCCCTGTGCGGTGCACCGACAAAGGTATCCACTTGCCGGTCGGCACGACGCAATCCACCTCGCTCAGTGGTTCCCAGTTGTTGCGATGCCGGCCCAGCACCAGGCGTCCGGCCGTATCCAGGCTGACTTCATAACCGGTGAAGGAATCCGCACCGGGACGTGGATCCTGCACGCTGAGAATCAGTCCCGCGTTGCCACCAGCCTGCGCATCGAACCTGACTTCAACCCGGGTGACTCCGTCGCGGTAGGGAGGTCTGGAGGCGAGGATCTTGTGTCCGGATCCGGCCGTGCCGATCAGTGTGCCGTCCGACAAATTCCATTGACCGTCGATGACGGTGAACCCCTGGATCCGGGGTGGCGGTGGCGGTTCCTCAAAGCTCTCGCCAAAGATCATCTGACTGTCGATGCCACCATAGACTTCGTGATTCACATCTTCAATGCAGGCGCCGGTGAGATAGGGGGATATCCGATGCAGAATCTGGTCGGCATGGACTGTGAGTGTGGTGGCTTCTGCGGCGTGCGGATTGGGAGTGAGTAGGCACGCCTGCATCAGGCAAAGCACGAGAGGGACGCGGATCATGATGTGACAGATGCGATAGACCAGTAGAGGCCGCTTGTCACGCTCGCGAGGGATTGGATCCGGGCCAGGGCAACCGTAAAAGACGCATCTCGTGCGACTGTGGCTTCCGAGCAATCACGTTGTCTGCCCCGTTCTGTGTCGGAACGAGGAACGCATGCGTTCTTGATCGTGGGTAGGGAACCGGTCCCGCAGCGTACGGATTATGGGGACACGTGTCCCAATAATCCGTACGGACTTGAGCGGTATTTGCGGTCTGGTCTTTGCCGTGTGTTGTGTCAGGTTGTTTGAATCATGACCACGAGATTGCGTGTTGCGAGCTGGTGCCTTGTGTGGATGGCGTTGCTGGTGCGGGCTGTGTGTGCCGGGGAAGAGTGGATTCAAGCGGGGAAGGAGCATTCCTGGTATTGGGAGATGGGGGGGAGGCCGGTGGTATTGCTGGGTGGGAGCGACGATGACAACCTCTTTCAGGATCCGGAGGTGAAGGGGCAGCTGGACTTGATGGCGGAGGTTGGGGCGAACTATGTGCGGAACACGATGAGCGATCGTCCGGACAAGGGTTTCGAGGTCTATCCTTTCCTGCAGTTACCCGGAGGGAAGTATGACTTGGATCGATGGAATCCAGAGTATTGGCGGCGTTTTGAGCGGTTTCTGTCGTTGACGGAGGAGCGGGGGATTGTGGTGCAGATTGAGGTCTGGGACCGGTTTGATTATTGGGGTCCGAACTGGGAGAAGCATCCCTACAACCCCGCGAACAACATCAACTACAGCTATGCGGAGTCGGGCTTCGTGGAGGCTTATCCGGACCATGCCGGCTCGAACAAGCAACCGTTCTTTTTCACGACGCCTGGTCAACGCGACAACCGGGTAGTGCTGCCTTACCAGCAGCGCTTTGTGGAGCGCATGCTGTCGGCGTCACTGCGTCACGGTCATGTGCTTTACTGCATGGACAATGAGACTTCGGGTGATCCGGCCTGGGGGGCGTATTGGGCCGAATTCATTCGCGAGCGCGCGAGGGCGGCAGGTGTCGATGTGTGCCTGACTGAGATGTGGGATGACTGGAATTTACGTGGTCCCCAGCATCGGCAGACGCTGGATCATCCCGAGTTGTATGACTTCGTGGATGTGTCGCAGAACAACCATCAGAAGGGACAGGTGCACTGGGACAATTTCCAATGGGTGAGGAGATATCTGGCGGAGCATCCGAGGCCGATTAATACCGTGAAAACGTATGGTGCGGACGGGAACAAGTTCGGGCACACGGATCGGGACGGGGTTGAGCGCTGGTGGCGTCACCTGGTGGGAGGGGCAGCGGGTGTGAGGTTCCATCGGCCTGATTCGGGCCTGGGCTTTTCGCCGTTGGCGCAGGGTTGTGTCCGCGCCGCCCGGAAGGTGGAGAGTCTGGTGCCGTGGTGGTCGGTGGAGCCGTCGCAGGATCTCCTGCGTAATCGTGAGGACAACGAGGCCTATGCGGCGGTGAATCTGGGCGAGGCGTATGTGGTCTATTTCACCGACGGGGGTTCGGTTGAGCTGGATTTGACCGCGGTTGAGGGGGGATGTCGGGTTCGGTGGGTGGAGATTCGTTCCGGTGACTGGGCGGGGGAGGAAGAGGTTGAGGGAGGGGGGTGGGCCAGGTTAGGTGCGCCCGGCGGTGGTCACTGGGTGTGCGTGGCCATGCGCAAGTGACGGAACCGGCCGCGGGCTGTTGCCTCGGAGCCTGCACAGGCCTAACCCGGAGGCCAGGTCATTTGGCGTCCCCCGATCAAGTGCACGTGGAGGTGGGGGACTGCTTCACCGGCGTGGGGGCCATTGTTGATGATGAGCCGGTAACCGGTGTCCTCGATGCCAAGTTTCCTGGCGACCTCTGCGGCCTTCAGGAGGAGGTGGCCCAGCGTGGCGTGGTCCTCAGGTGTGGCGGCAGCTACCCGGGGAATGGGCTTGCGCGGTACTAGCAGCACATGAACCGGAGCCTGGGGCTGGATATCGCGGAAAGCGACCACCAGCTCATCCTCGTAAACGATATCACCAGGGATCTCGCGGTCGGCGATTTTCTGAAACAGAGTCTTGCTCATGTGATGGGGCCACTGATTACCGCACGACAAGCATGCATTGGTGGTCCTTGGCTTCGTGGTCGAACCAGGAGCGGAGTGAATCGACGATCTGGTCCTGCAATTTCTGACAGCGATGACTCCAGCGTCGGGCTCCGGCGAGCCGTTTCACGCAGCTGCGCAGGCCGCTGTAGCGGACGGCGTCCGGCGAATCAGCGAGCTGGCTGCGCAGGCTCGTGCGGAGTCGGGAGAAGAAGAATAGTTCTGCCCCGCCGTCCGGTCCGCTGGCGAGTGTGCGGAGGTCGATGGTGGGGCCGGGGACGGGGTTGGTTTCAACGATGGTCTCGCGGACGTCGAGTCCGAAGCCGCGGAGGACTTTGGCGAGGGCTTCGGCGAACTCGCCGACGGTGACGCAGGTTTTATGGCACTCCACCTTGAAATGGTGCAGCACGGCGGAGGCGGCCTGTCGGAGGAGATGGGGGTCGATTCCTGCGGCGGATTCGCCGACGAGTTCGACGGCGACAGATTCGACTGAACAGGGAATCAGTTCGCCCCTTGCGGTGGCGAACACCAGGGCATCCGAGTTGAGTTGGATCATGGTTGTTCCTCCAGCTTTTTTACGGCCTGAACGAAATCAGTCGCTTCCTGGAACTGCCGGTAGACGCTGGCAAAGCGCACGTAGGCGACCTTATCCAGCTTCTGGAGTTCATTCATGACTCGTTCGCCGATGATGCTTCCCGGCACCTCGGATTCGTAGGCATCAGCCAGATCGGTGCAGATGCGGTCGACGAGATTCTCGACCGTCTGTTTGCTGACCTGACGTTTCTGGCAGGCTTTACGGATTCCGGAGAGGAGTTTTTCCCGGGAGAACACTTCGCGGCGTCCGTCCCGTTTCACAACCATGAGACCTTCGTGTTCGATTTCCTCGTAGGTCGTGAAGCGGAAACCGCATTTCAGGCATTCGCGTCGACGACGAATCGTGGCTCCTTCGCGCGAGGCGCGGGAGTCTATGACTTTATCGTCGAGGCATGCACATTTTGGGCAACGCATAACAACCGACCGGATCTACAGAATCCGGTATTTGGTGGTAGGTAGCATACAAAATCTTGGGGTGTCAAACTTGGCGGGCAATTTTGTCTCGCCTCAGATCCTTGATGGGACCGCTTGTGATCTGTGCACCATCCAGCTAATCTCGCGCTCATGGTGCATGCTCCAGGCTTTTTGAAGATGGTTAACGAGGCGCGTCCGAGGGTGCGGGAAGTCACGGTGGACGAGGCGCGCACGCGCTTGGCGCAGGATCCGACGGCTGTGCTGGTGGATGTGCGGGAGGATTCTGAATGGTTGGCCGGGCATGCTGAGGAGGCGGTTCATTTGGGCAAGGGGGTGTTGGAAAGGGATATTGAAAAGGTAATTCCGGATCCGGATCGACCTGTCTATATGTATTGCGGTGGCGGGTATCGGTCGGTGCTGACCTGTGATGCGGCACAACGGATGGGTTATCGGAGAGTTTTCTCCATCATAGGGGGTTATCGGGCGATGGTGTCTGACGGGTGGCCGATGCGGACTGACTAGGGGGATTGGCACGGCACGATGTTTAGGGTCTTGTGTAGCGCTTCTTTTATGCCTAAATTGGCTCGTGCTGGACAAATTGTGGTTACTGTCCAGCCGGGCCGTTTTGCTTTGCTGCCATGACCGACGACTACAAACAGCTGGTTGAAGCGCTGCAGAACTCCTCGCTTTTTCAGGACTACCAGAAGTCCTTTAGCGAAGCGACGGGCCTGCCGGTGATCCTTCGTGCGGTGGAGTCCTGGCAGCTTCCATTTCATGGTCAGAAGCATGAGAACCCGTTTTGCTCACTCATTGCCCAGCGCAGCCGGACTTCGGCCTGTTGTCTGCAGGTTCAGCAGGAGTTGGCGGACAAGGCGCTGGAGTGTTCGGAGTCTACGGTTTGTCCGTTTGGGTTGACTGATTCAGCGGTCCCTGTGCGGATGGGGGAGAAGGTTGTGGGGTATCTGCAGACGGGGCAGGTGTTTCGTCGGCGTCCGACCGAGGGGCAGTTCAAGCGGGTTTTAGGTTTGGCTCGGCGCTGGGGGCTGGAAGTGGAGGAGGAGCAGATGCGGACTGCCTATTTCAGCGGGAAGGTATTGGAGGGGCGGCAGCATGATCACATTGTTCGGCTGCTCTCGATTTTCGCTCAGCACTTGTCACTGATCAGCAACCAGATTGTGGTGCAGCAGAAGAGTGTTGAGCCTCCGGTGATTACCAAGGCCAAAGAATTTATTGCGGCGCACCAGACTGAGGACCTGACCCTTTCCCAGGTGGCCAAAGCGGTGAACACCAGCACGTTCTACTTCTGCAAGATGTTCAAGAAGGTCACCGGGCTGAACTTCACCGACTACGTTTCCAGGTTGCGGGTGGAGCGTGCAAGGAATCTTCTGCTGAACAAGAACCTGCGCGTGAGTGAGATCGCGTATGAAGTAGGGTTTCAGTCGCTCACTCACTTCAACCGCGTCTTTAAGCGGATCCTGGGGGTTTCTCCGACTCAATATCGCGCAAAGCTGCCGCTGCGTTGAGCGGCGGCCGCCGCGGCTTTGGCTCTGCAGCCAATGGCTAGCGGCACCTGGGTCGTGTCTGCCGCGACGAGTCCAATTGCCTCATCCTCGCGCGGGCAGGATCCGGCTGCGTTCGGGCCTCCCCCCACTATCCCTTGCGGCGAACGAATGTATGGGTGGCATGGCCGTAGAAGGCCTCGGCGCATTCCATGATCGTCTCGGAGAGAGTGGGGTGAGGGTGGACCGACAGCGCCAGGTCCTTCGCGGTAGCGCCCATCTCGACGGCGAGCACCCCTTCGGCGATGAGTTCACCGGCGCCTTGCCCCACGATGCCCACACCGAGAATACGCTCGGTTTCGGGATCGATGATGAGCTTGGTGATACCCTCTGGTCGGTCGAAAGTGAGGGCACGGCCGGAGGCGCCCCAAGGGAATTTGGCGACTTCCACCGGGATGTTTCGGGCCTTGGCTTCGCTCTCAGTCAGTCCGCACCAGGCCAGTTCGGGATCGGTGAATACCACGGCCGGGATGACGAAATTGTCGGGGCCGGCGTAGCTGCCACTGATGACTTCCACCGCGATGCGCGCTTCGCGGGTGGCTTTGTGTGCGAGCATGATGCCGCCGGCGGCATCGCCAATGCAGAAGATGGAGGGGTCGTCGGTTTGCTGTTTGTCGTTGACCGCGATGAAGCCCTTGTCCGTACGCTTGACGCGGGTGTTTTCGAGGCCGAGGTCGTCGCAGTTGGGTGAGCGGCCGACGGCTACGAGCACGCGGTCGTAGTGTTCCTCGGACTTTTTGCCGTCCAGTTCCATCTCGACTTTGATCTGTTTGCCGGCGGTGGCCATGCTCAGCACCTTGGCTTTGAGCCGGACCTCGCTGAAGTTCTTCTTGGCGTAGGTGAAGATTGGGCGGACCAGGTCCGGATCAGCGCCCATGAGAAGGGACTCCATGAGCTCGACGACGACGACCTTGCTGCCGAGGCTGGCATAGACGGTTCCCAGTTCCATGCCGATATAGCCGCCACCAACGACGAGCAGGCTTTGTGGGATGTCCTGAATGTTCAGGGCTTCCGTGGAGGTCATGATACGGGGGTTACCCAGATCGAACGCTTTGGGGATGGCTGCCTTGGAACCGGTGGCGATGATGGCTTGTTCGAAGCGGATGAACTTCTGACCTTCTTCGGTCTCCACGCGCAGCGTGTTGGAGTCCTCAAAATGGCCCCGGCCGTTCCAGACGTCCACCTTGCGCATCTTGGCGAGACTCCCGATGCCGCCGGACAGGCGATCGAGAATTCCTTCCTTCCAGCTGCGGAGTTTGTCGACGTCGATGGTGGGTTCCGTGAAGGTGATGCCGCGGTGGGAGGATTCTTTGGCGGCGGTGACGAGATGGGTTGCGTGGAGGAGGGCTTTGGATGGGATGCAGCCACGGTTGAGGCAGACGCCGCCGAGCCGCTTGTCCTGTTCCACGAGGATGACTTTCTTGCCGAGGTCAGCAGCGTAGAAGGCCGCTGCGTAGCCTCCCGGGCCCGCGCCCAGGACGACAACTTCAGTAGTGATGGGATCCATAAAATTAGAGCTTCAATGCTTCTTCAGGGAACTGCTGGATGGTCTGCACCAGGTCGACCATGAAACGCGCGGCAGAACCGCCGTCGATGACGCGATGGTCGTAGGAAAGGGCCATGGGCATGAGCAGGCGAGGGACGATTACGTTTTCATGCACGGCGGGTTTCAGTGCTGCGCGGCCGAGGCCAAGGATGGCGACTTCCGGGCGGTTGACGATCGGGGTGAAATGGGCACCGCCAATGCCACCCTGATTGGAGATTGTGAAGGAGCCGCCTTTCAGGTCTTCCAGGCCGATCTTGCGATCACGGGCCCTGGCGGCCAAGGACTCCACATCCTGACAAAGCTGGAGCACGCTCTTCTTATCGACATCACGGATGACGGGCACAATCAGGCCGGCATCGGTATCGACCGCCAGGCCGAGGTGGAAATAGTTTTTGAGGACGAGCTCCTGGGTGGCTTCGTCCAGGCTGCTATTGAAGAGGGGGTGTTTTTGCAGCGTCTGGACAACCGCGCGCAGGATGATGGGGGTCATGGTTAGCCGTGTGCCCTTGGCTTCGTAGGCTTTGGCATGGCTTTTCCGGAGATCATTGAGGCGTGTGAGGTCGGCATCGTCAAACTGCGTGACGCGCGGCGTCGCCAGCCAACTCTCCGTCATCCGTTGGGAGATGGTTTTGCGGAGGACTGACAGGGGTTTGCGCTCGACGGGGCCCCACTGGCTGAAGTCGATGGACTCGGCGGGAGGCAGGGCCGCGCCGGGTTTGCCGGCGGCGGTTTCTTTGCGTTGGAAAGCGATGCGCTGGAGGAGCTCGATGTAGGTGCGGATATCCTCCATGCCGATACGACCGCCGCGCTGGGTTCCGCGGACGCGGTGCAGGTCGATGCCGAGTTCTTTGGCGAGGCGGCGGATGGCAGGGGGTGCGGCGATGGGGGTTTCGGATTCTTGCGGGAGTTCTTCTACGACCTCTACCGCAGCCGGCGCGGATGTGGCTGCCCGGGATTTGCTGGCTGCCTTGGACCCTGTGCTCTTGGGTTGGGGCGCAGGTTCTGCTGCCGGAGCCGGGGCCGGTTCGGCCGCGCCGCCTCCGCCTAATCGCACAAGCGTGGCGCCCACCGAAACCCGGTCGCCCTCCTTGACCAGGATGGCGCTCACGGTTCCGGCGGCCGAGGCGGGGATGGGTGCAACGGCCTTTTCGTTTTCCAGTTCCAGGATGGTTTGGCCTTCGGAAACGGAGTCACCAACCTGAACCAGGATGCTGACCACCACTCCGGACTCTGCTCCCTCACCCAGCTTGGGCAGTTTAATGTCCATATCGCGAAATCTTAATGTCGGCTGACGCTAGTGCAAATTCAGGAACGCCTGCCAGTAAGAAATCTGGAGCTCTTCTGTGGAGTCAGCCGGATTTTGTATCGGCTTTAACGATGGTAGGCAGCCGGGTAACGAGTGTTGAAGGGGAACTCCGTCGAGGGCTGAAGGGGCAGCGTCATAATTATCGTTAACGCAGTCTCTTGCAGATCGTCCCGAACTGTCGGTTCTTTTCTGCAGTTAGGGGGTCGGCCAAGGTCACCAAGGTTGACAACAGCTTACGGCTCCACTGAATTCGGGAGGTGTCGCGCAGGAAACCATCTTCACATGCTGAGCTGGATTTGGGTCTGGCTCGGGCGGAGCCAGAGGGCGCGATCGTTTCCCGGGTCTGTGATCTGCGGGAGGAGCTCGCGGCCTTCCGGGGGTTCGGCGCGGAGTCGGTTTGGAGTGAGACCGTGGTTGCGGGGGAGAACGGGGATTCGGTTGCGGTCCCGACCTGCACCAACGAGTTTTGGACGGCGCGGCAGCGGCAGGCGAGTTCGCTGCATGAGATTTCGTATCGCGCCTGTTTCAAGCCCCAGCTGCCGCGGTTCTTTATTCAGCGACTTACTGAACCTGGCGAGCGGGTGTATGACCCGTTCATGGGGAGGGGTACTACGCCACTGGAGGCTGCTCTCTTGGGACGCATTCCGGTGGGGAACGACATCAACCCCCTCAGCCTGGCGTTGTGTCGACCCCGGTTACAGCCTCCTGCACTCCAGGACGTCGCCCGAAGGTTGGAGGCAGTGAATTGGGACCGCGACGCCGAATTGCCCGAGGATTTACTGGTGTTTTACCATCCGGCGACTCTCCGGCAGATTCTGGCATTGCGGGGTTACCTGATGCAGCGACGAGAGGCTGGCGAGCTGGATGCCGTGGATGATTGGGTGGCGATGGTGGCCTTGAATCGGCTGACCGGCCATTCGCCGGGTTTCTTTTCGGTGTATACGCTGCCGCCCAACCAGGCGACTTCAGTGCAGGCGCAACGGCGTATCAATGAGAAGCGCAAGCAGACTCCCCCCAAGCGCGACGTCATCCCGATTATCCTGAAGAAGACCCGTCAGCTGCTGGGCGATTGTGACGAGGCGACCCGGAGCGTGCTATCGCAGGCCGCTGCAGGGGCGCAATGGCTGACCTGTCCCGCAGGCAGGACGCCATCGATTGAGTCGGGTTCAGTGAGTCTGGTGGTCACCTCGCCCCCGTTTTTGAACATCGTGCAGTATGCGACCGACAATTGGTTGCGGTGCTGGTTTCTTGGTTTGGACGCCAAGTCTGTGGCCATCAGCACGCCTAGTTCGGTGAGGACGTGGCAGGGGATCATGACGGATGTGTTTCTTGAGCTGGCCCGCGTATTGAAGCCCGGTGGTCATGTGGCCTTCGAGGTGGGGGAGGTTCACCGGGGGGGCACTCGCTTGGAAGAGGCGGTGCTGCCTTGCGGCCTGGCGGCCGGGTTGGAGCCGCATGTGGTGCTGGTCCATGCGCAGGAATTCACCAAGACCGCCAACTGTTGGGGAGTGGATAACAACAGCAAGGGAACGAATACCAACCGCATTGTGGTGTTTCGCAAGCCCCGCGGATAAACTTTCCCGCCCGAGCCGTTCCTTGTTGAGTAGGGCTTTCCCGGTCGAAAAACTGGGCTAGATTGCCGCCGATGCCGAAAAGCGACTCTCAAAAACTGCTCCGCCTGCGCGGAGTCAGGCAGAACAACCTCAAGGGCTTTGACCTTGAGTTGCCGTTGCGGCAGCTGATCGTCGTCACGGGGCTCAGTGGATCAGGCAAGAGCTCGCTGGCCTTCGACACCTTGTTCGCAGAAGGCCAGCGGCGCTACGTGGAGACGTTCTCTCCGTATGCCCGCCAGTTCTTTGATCGCATGGACAAACCGCGGGTGGACCAGATCGAGGGAATCCCGCCGGCCATCGCCATCGAGCAGCGCAATGCGGTTCGTAGCACCCGCTCCACCGTGGGCACCATGACCGAGTTGTGCGACTACACCAAAGTCCTCTGGCCGCAGGTTGCCCGGCTCCATTGCCGAAAATGCGGGCAGCCGGTGGGCAAGGACACGCCCGCAAAGATTCGTGAGGAGCTGCCCGCGGAGGGCGAGCTCATGGTCACCTTTGATCTTCCTCTTGCCGCGAAGCTTGGCCTGGGAGAATCGCTCGAGCTGGTGGCGCGGCAGGGTTACCAGCGCCTCTGGCATCAGGGCAACGTGCTTCGTGTCGAGGAAGCTGAGGCCGCCCTGGCCAAATCAACAGTCGAATCGCTCACCGTGATTCAGGACCGTATCCGTCTCGGGGCCGGGTCCCGTGCCCGCTTTGCCGAAGCAGCCGAGCAGGCCTACCACTTTGGCAAGGGACGACTCACCGTTTGGCTCAAGACAGACTCGGGCTGGGACGCCCGCCGTTACTCGCAGCATCGGCACTGCGCTGAGTGTAACCTGGATTACCGGGAACCCGTGGCGGCTCTCTTCAGCTTCAACCACCCGCTGGGAGCCTGTCCCGATTGCAGAGGCTTTGGGCGCACCATCGCCATCGATTACCGGCGGGCCATGCCCGACCTGAGGCGGACGCTTGCCGATGGCGTGGTGAAGCCCTGGCAGAGCGGCACCGGAGCCGAGTGCCAGCGTGACCTGATGCGGTTCTGCCGGTCGGCCGGCATACCCACGAACATCCCGTTCCGGGAGCTTGCGGAGGAACAGCAAAAGCTGGTGGTGGATGGAGACCCGAATTACGGGAAGGACGACGAACACGAATGGCCACGGGTCTGGTATGGCGTGAAGGGCTACTTCCGCTGGCTTGAATCGAAGGCCTACAAGATGCATGTGCGGGTGCTGCTTTCCCGCTACCGCGCCTATGTCACCTGCAAGACCTGCCAGGGCGCGCGGCTTCAGCCGGATGCGCTTGATTACCGATTGCCTCTTGCCGACGGTCTGACGCTTCCGCGCTTCTATGCGTTGACTGTGCGCGAAGCCCTGGCGACCGTGGAAGCGCTCCGGAAGCAGCACACCGGCAGCCTGGAATCCGCCCTCCAGCTCGCCTTCGAAGAGATGGAGTCCCGGCTCAACTATCTCGACCAGGTCGGCCTCGGCTATCTGACACTGGACCGGCCCACCCGCTCGCTCTCCGGCGGGGAAACCGAGCGCGTCAATCTCGCCACCTGCCTCGGTACGCGTCTGGTCAATACGCTCTACGTGCTCGATGAACCCAGCGTCGGTCTTCATCCCCGGGATACCGCCCGGCTCGTTCGGGTTTTGGAACAACTGCGCAACCTCGGCAATACGGTCGTGGTCGTGGAACATGAATCTGCCGTGATGCGTGCAGCGGATCAGATCGTGGACCTCGGGCCTGGTCGGGGTGTCGAGGGCGGTGAGGTTGTCTTTCAGGGTACGCTCCCGCAGTTGCTGCGCTCTAAACGCTCCCTCACCGGACGTTACCTTTCCGGCGCAGCGACGGTCGGCGGTGCGCGCCAGCGCCCCGTTCCCTCCCCCGACATCACATCGTTGAAGGTCTCCGGCGTCACGCGCCATAACCTCCGCGATCTCGTCGTCGAATTGCCGCTCCAACGGCTGGTCTGTGTGACGGGTGTCAGCGGGAGCGGAAAGTCCACGCTCATACGCGATGTCCTCCACCCGCTGTTGCGCGAACAGCTTTCCCCTGGAACGTCCGTACCCGCCGGGGATTCCCTGGACGAGGATCAGGATGAGTCCGAAGAAAATGACTCAACACCCTCTACGGCCTTGCTGACGGGATGGGAGAAACTGGATGACGTGGTGCTGGTGGACCAAAGCGCCATTGGCCGTACGCCACGCTCCAATCCGGCGGTTTACGTGGGTGCCTTCGACACGATACGCGACCTGTTCGCGGCGAGCGACGAAGCCAAGCGCCGGGGCCTCGCTGCGGGTGGCTTTAGCTTCAATTCCCAAGCCGGGCAATGCCCGCGCTGTAAAGGAGCCGGGTTCGAAAAGATCGAGATGCAGTTCCTCAGCGACGTGTTCGTGCGTTGTCCGGAGTGCGACGGCAAACGCTACCGGCCTCACGTGCTCGAAGTCGCCGTGACACCGCCCGGAGCTGACTCCTCCCAGGGCTGGAATATTTCGCGCTTCCTCGAGGCCACGGTCGATGAAGCTGTCGAGTTCCTAGCGCGATTCGAAGAGCGGTCCGCCGCCCGCGCCGCCGCAGCCTTGGGCTGGTTGCGGGAAGTGGGTCTGGGCTACCTGCAGCTCGGCCAACCCGTGAATACGCTCTCCGGCGGCGAATGTCAGAGGCTCAAGCTGGTCGGGGCACTCGCCGAATCGTCCGCCAAAGGGAAAGGCAAAGCGCCCCAATGCCATCGCCTCTACCTGCTGGATGAACCCACCACCGGACTTCACTTCGACGATGTCCGGGTCCTGCTCGAAGCGCTGCAAAGGCTCGTCGATCTCGGTCATTCGGTCATCGTCATTGAGCACAATCTCGACGTTATCCGTGCGGCTGACTGGGTTGTGGATCTGGGGCCCGAAGCCGGGGAGGGGGGAGGACAACTCGTGTTCGAGGGGACACCCGAGGGCCTCGAAGGGAATGAAGCCAGCCACACTGCAGCAGCTTTGCGAGGGGAGATCGGGGCTCGGCCGAAGGGGTTATCCCGCCCTCGCAAACCGAAGGCTTAATGCTGTCGTTGGTGACGCCCTTCGAACTCGTCCCAGACGGACCGGTTGGCACTCTGCCTCAGGCTTACTCGTCCAGCAGGGCCGTGTCGTCGCAGATGGCTCGCCGGACCAGGGTGGCCGCCTCCTCCTCAAAACGCATCGGCCCCAGCGAAGGCGTCATCCATGCCATCGACCATTGAAAGTGGTTTTGCACCCCGCTTGCAGCCTGCCTGCTCGCTCCCTTGGTAAACCTCAGCGCTTGAGCCAGCAGCCTCCGTATCAAGTGCACGTTGCGACGCCGGAACTGCCGGATCTGTCCGGACTCGTAACGTTCGCCACCCGTGAGAAAGCGCACGTTCGGGTCGCGGTTCAAGGCCGTCTCAATCTCGCTCGAGGCATAGATGCCTGTGGCGTAGCAATAGACCAGAGCCTTGAGCAGCCCCTGTCGCCCTGCGCCTCCGGAGACCGACTCCAGCTCTTCATGCATGAGACCTTGCGCTGCCGCCAGCACCCCGCCCAAGACACGTTCGGAATAATCGCCGGCGTGGTGATCGGCCACTGGGGATCGCTGCTGCGATAGTGGATGCGCCTGAGTCTGAGTGGTCATGGTTTGCATGGGCTGGGTCTGTAAACCGCTGTCCTGACCATCGATTTTCGCTGTTACGGTTGCGTGACGCCGCGGTGAAAGGGGTGCGACACCTGAAAGAAAACATATCGTCGCATCAAGATGACTTGATTTATTACCTGTCTTCAGCGAGTTTCCCACCCGCGAATTGAAAAGTGACTATGAAGGACACAGCCCACACCGCCGCTCTGCTTGCCTCCCTGGTTGAAAAGCGAATCGTAGTTCTGGATGGCCCGCGCGGCACGATGATCCAGAACCTCAAGCTGAAGGAAGAGGACTTCCGTGGAACTCTATTCAAAGACCACGGCCGCGATCTGCGGGGGAATAACGATGTCCTGAGCCTCACTCGCCCTCAGGCGATCCTCGACATCTACCAAGCCTTCCTCGAGGCGGGCTCGGACATCATCGGCACAAACACGTTCAATGCGAACCGCATTTCCCAAGCCGACTACGGTCTGGAAGCGCGGGTTCCCGAATTGAACATCGCCTCTGCCCGTTTGGCCCGGGAAGCGGCCGACACCTTTATGGAGGCCAACCCGGGGCGCACGGTGTTCGTGGCCGGAGCCATGGGCCCCACCAACCGCACCGCATCTCTCTCGCCCGACGTCAACCGCCCTGAATACCGCGCTGTCCATTTCGATGAGCTGGAGGAAACCTACTACGAGCAGGCCAAGGCCCTCGTGGGGGGGGGCGTCGATATTCTCCTGCCCGAAACGGTGTTCGATACGCTGAATGTCAAAGCATGCCTGTTTGCGCTTGAGCGGCTCTTCGATGACTTGGGCCACCGGCTTCCCGTGATGGTCTCCGTCACGATTACCGACGCTTCCGGACGCACGTTGTCCGGCCAGACCGTCGAGGCGTTCTGGCACTCCATCCGCCACGCCAAACCCTTCTCCGTCGGCATCAACTGCGCACTGGGCGCCGCCCAGATGCGCCCCTACGTGGAGGAGCTGTCCGCCATCGCCGATTGCTGGGTCAGTTGCTACCCGAACGCGGGACTGCCAAACGCTTTCGGCGAATACGACGACTCCCCCCAGCACATGGCCTCGGTCCTCGCCGAGTTCGCCCAACAGGGCTGGCTGAATCTGGTCGGCGGATGCTGCGGCTCCACGCCAGCGCATATCCAGGCGCTCGCCGAAACCGTTCGCACGATTGCCCCCCGACGCCGCTCCACCTGTGAGCCCGCACTCCGCCTCAGCGGTCTCGAGGCCCTCACGGTTCGACGGGAGTCCAACTTCCTCAACATCGGCGAACGCACCAACGTCACCGGTTCACCCCGCTTCGCCAAACTCATCAAGGCCGGCGATTACGAGGCCGCCCTTACCGTCGCACGCCAGCAGGTCGACAACGGTGCCCAGGTAATCGACATCAACATGGATGAAGGCATGCTCGACTCCGAGGCCGCCATGAAGCGCTTCCTGCACCTGGTGGCCTCTGAACCCGATATCTCCCGCGTGCCGGTGATGGTCGATTCCTCCCGTTGGTCCGTGCTCGAGGTCGGGCTCAAATGCCTCCAGGGTAAAGGGGTCGTCAATTCCATCAGCCTGAAGGAGGGCGAGGAGAACTTCCTCAAACAGGCCCGGCTCGTCCGACGTTACGGCGCCGCCGTCATCGTCATGGCCTTCGATGAAAAGGGACAGGCCGACAACTTCGAGCGCCGCGTCGAAATCTGTTCCCGCGCCTACAAACTCCTCACTGAAAATGCCGGCTTCCCCGCCGAAGACATCATCTTTGATCCAAATATCCTGACAGTCGGCACCGGCATGGACGAACATGCCAACTACGCCGTGGACTTCATCAAGGCCACGCGCTGGATCAAATCCAACCTCCCGCACGCCAAGGTCTCAGGCGGGGTCAGCAACATCTCCTTCAGCTTCCGTGGCAATAATCCAGTCCGCGAAGCCATGCATTCCGCCTTCCTCTTCCATGCCATCCAGGCAGGCCTCGACATGGGCATCGTCAATGCCGGCATGCTCGCCGTCTACCAGGAGATCCCCGCCGACCTGCTCGAACGCGTCGAGGACGTCCTCCTCAACCGCCGCCCCGATGCCACGGAACGCCTGATCCAATTCGCGGAGACTTTCAAGAGCGAGGCCCGCCAGGAAACTGCCGAGGCCGCCTGGCGCCAGGGCACGGTGGAAGAGCGGCTCGAACACGCACTCATCAAGGGCATCGTCGATCACGTTGAATCGGACGTGGAGGAAGCCCGCCAGAAATACGGCACGCCGCTCGCCGTGATCGAGGGCCCGCTCATGGGCGGCATGAATACGGTGGGTGACCTCTTCGGTTCCGGCCGCATGTTCCTGCCCCAGGTCGTCAAATCCGCCCGCGTCATGAAAAAGGCGGTCGCATACCTGGAACCCTTCATGGAAGCCGAACGCGCCGGAGGTGCCCAGCGCTCAGCCGGTAAAGTGCTGCTCGCCACGGTCAAGGGCGACGTCCACGACATCGGCAAGAACATCGTCGGCGTCGTGCTCGCCTGTAACAACTACGAGGTCATCGATATGGGCGTCATGATTCCCTGTGAACGCATCCTCGAAACCGCCCGCCGCGAAGGTGTCGATATCATCGGCCTCAGCGGACTGATCACGCCTTCGCTGGATGAAATGGTCCACGTCGCCCGCGAAATGGAACGCGAACACTTCAAGGTGCCGCTGCTCATCGGCGGTGCCACCACCAGCCGCGCCCACACCGCCGTCCGCATCGCCCCCGCCTACAGTGAACCGGTCGTCCATGTCCTCGATGCCTCGCGCGCAGTCCCAGTCGTCGGCCAGTTGCTCAACCCCGCCGCCAAACCCGCCTACATCGAGCGACTCCGGCAGGAGCAGGAGGAAGCCCGTACCCGCCACTCCGCCCAACAGCAAAAGCTCTGGACTCTCGAGGACGCCCGCAAACGAGCCCGACCGCTGAACTTCGACAGCCTGCCCCAACCCGAATTCACCGGGGCCCGCCGCTTTACCTCCAGGCCTGAGGACGCCCGCGAAGGTGACGTGGTGTTCAAACTCGCCGACCTGGTTCCCTTCATCGACTGGTCGCCGTTCTTCCACACCTGGGAACTGCGCGGCCGTTACCCGGCCATTCTCCACCACCCCGAACAGGGGGAGCAAGCCCGACGCCTGTTCGCCGACGCGCAAAGCCTCCTCGAGGATATCATCCAGCACGACCGGCTGGTCGCACGCGGTGTATGCGGGTTCTTCCCCGCAAATGCCGTCGGTGATGACGTCGAGGTTTAC